>NZ_CAJRAF010000002.1:3956981-4293963 GCF_907164905.1 Dyadobacter sp. CECT 9275
CCTGTTTTATACTGAAGTATGATTCATATTTGATAACATTGTGATATCATTTTACTATCAATTATGAAACTATGAATGAAAGAGAATTACGTTCGATATCAGGCTACTTGCTGTTTGTAGTCGGCCTGCTCCTTCTGTTTGGAGGTGTAGCTTTTAACCTCTCGCATGGAGATCCAGGCATTGCACTTTTAATACCAGTTGTCGGGCTGTTTGTACTGAAAGGACTGACCGTTATTAACCCGAACGAGGCGGTGGTTACAACCTTTTTTGGAGATTATATGGGCACCATGAAGCAAAACGGCCTCCGCTGGGTAAACCCGTTTTTCCGCAGAAAAAAGATCAGCCTGCGGGCACGGAACCTGAACGGGCAGAAGCTCAAGGTGAATGATAAATTAGGTAATCCGATTGAAATTGCCGCGGTAGTGGTGTGGCGTATAGGGGATACTGCCAAAGCATCGTTTGAGGTAGATGATTATGTAAAATATGTTGAAATCCAGTCGGAGGCAGCCGTCCGGCATCTGGCAGGGGTGTATGCCTACGATACCATGGAAGCCGAAGAACTTGAAATACAGGAAGTGACATTACGTGATGGCAGCGGGAAAATTAACGAGATGCTGGAAGCAGAACTAACAGAACGTTTGAGTCGCGCGGGAATTGATGTACTGGAGGCACGGATCAGCCACCTGGCCTATGCGCCGGAAATTGCGGGTGCCATGTTACAGCGTCAGCAGGCCTCTGCAGTGGTGGCCGCACGGAGGCAAATCGTGAACGGAGCCGTTGGAATGGTGGATATGGCGCTGGCAATGTTGTCGGAAAAGGGGGTTGTAGACCTTGATGAGGAACGAAAAGCGGCTATGGTTTGTAATCTGCTGGTGGTATTGTGTGGCGAGAAATCCGTTGCTCCTGTACTAAATGCCGGAACACTTTATCCCTGATATGGCTGAGAAAAAACCATTTGTTTTACGCGTGAATCCTGAAATGCTCAAGGAACTGGAAGTCTGGGCACAGCAGGATTTTCGCAGTTTGAACGGTCAGATAGAGTATCTGCTCAGTGAGGCAATCAGGAAGAAAAAAAATGGACGAAAAAAGATTACGCCAGGGGAGGATCAATAATATTACTGTCCAGCGCATTTCAATTTTGTAAAACTAAGTATTAACATTGTGATATAGTTGTCATACTACTTAATTCTAAGCCAGCTTACATGCAGTTAATCCTAAAAACATTATTTCTCTTTCTGATCTCTGTCCGGCTTTTGGCCCAGGTTCCAGCTACTTTTCAGTGGTTAGCTGATGGCTCGGGGTATCGTGATGTGGAGGACGGCGAGATTATCCAGGTATCCATGCCTTCCCGGCAAGCAAAGGTGATTGCTTCCAAAGCCGACCTCACCCCTGGTGCGATGGGGGCTTCTCTGCCTGTCAGAAGTTATTCCATGAGCAATGCCGGCGACAAGGTGCTGATTTATACCAATTCAAAAAAAGTGTGGCGGTATGACACCCGGGGAGATTATTGGGTATTGGATATCACGTCTAAATCTTTAAAACAACTTGGTAAGAGCTTGCCACCGTCATCGCTGATGTTTGCCAAGTTTTCTCCTGATGGCAAAAAAGTGGCCTATGTCAGCAAGCATAATGTTTATGCAGAAGACCTGGCCAGCGGAACCATTACTCCGCTCACAAAAGATGGAACGGACCGGGTCATTAACGGAACATTTGACTGGGCCTATGAGGAAGAATTCGATTGCCGCGATGGCTTCCGATGGAGTGACGATAGCAAATCAATTGCCTACTGGCAGCTGGATGCGCGCAAGGTCCGCAGCTTTCTGATGATCAACAATACGGATTCAATTTATTCATTTACGGTGCCGGTTGAATATCCCAAGGTAGGCGAAGCACCTTCACCGTACAGAATCGGAGTGGTTGGAGCAACGGGAGGAGCTACAAAATGGATGAATATCCCCGGGGACCCTGGAAACACCTATCTGCCCAGAATGGAGTGGTCGGGGCAGCCCGGAGAGCTGGTCGTTCAGCAGTTAAACCGTAAACAAAACCATAGCACTCTTTTTTACATCAATACCGCAACGGGTTCGGCGAAACCGTTTTATACGGAATCAGACGATGCATGGATAGATATTAAGAGCCGCTGGGAGGACGATCCCGTTGGCTGGGATTGGATCAGTAATGGAAAAGAATTTCTATGGGTGAGTGAAAAAGACGGCTGGCGGCATACCTATCGCATAAGCCGTGACGGCAAAAAGGAAACACTGATTACTGCCGGAGATTATGATGTGATCAGTCCGGTACGGATTGACGAAAAAAACAATACCTATTATTTTATGGCCTCACCCGATAATGCTACCCAAAGTTATCTGTATAAGGTTTCGTTGGACGGAAAAGGAAAAGCGGTGAGGGTTTCGCCTGCTGACCAGCCCGGAACGCACGAATACGATATAGCTCCGGGAGGCAAATTTGCGCTGCATTCTTTTTCGAATGCCAAAACGGCACCAATGGGGGAGTGGATTGCGCTTCCCGGCCATACGGCCATCGACCCGGATAACTCAATAGCCAAAATGGCCGGACAGATCAATACCGGGAACAAGAACATTGAGTTTTTCAAACTGAAGACTGCCGAGGGCGTGGAAGTGGATGCATGGATGGTGAAGCCGAAAGCATTTGACCCTGCCCGGAAATATCCGATTGTTTTTTTCGTCTATGGAGAACCCGCCAGCAGTACTGTGAAAGATATGTATGGTACTGGAAATAACCGGATTTACGATGGGAACATGGCAGAAGATGGGTATATATATGCGTCCATAGATAACAGAGGTACTCCTTCCCCAAAGGGAAGCGCCTGGAGAAAAGCCATTTACAGAAATTTGGGGAGGGTTAACATCCGGGATTTTGCCGGAGGGGCAACGGCCATGTTGGAGAAATTTTCATTCATAGATACCAGCCGGGTAGCGGTGCATGGATGGAGCGGCGGCGGTTCGTCTACGCTTAGCCTGCTGTTTCAGTATCCCGAAATATTCAAAACGGGTATTGCGGTAGCGGCCATCAGCAACTTACGGACTTATGACAATATCTATGAAGAAAGATTCATGGGCCTGCCTCAGGAAAATAACGAAGATTTTGTAAAAGGCTCTCCCATTACCTATGCTAAGAACCTGAAAGGTAACCTGTTGTACATACATGGAACAGGAGATGACAATGTACATTACCAGAATGCCGAAATGCTTATTAATGAACTTGTGAAGTACAATAAAATTTTTCAGGTGATGCCGTATCCCAACCGCACGCACAGTATCTCCGAAGGGGAAGGAACCAGCAGGCATTTGCGGACGCTCTGTACGGATTACCTGAAAAGGTACTGTCCTCCCGGAGGCCGCTAGGTGGAAATATCCGGGGATTCTGATAATACCATAACCGGCATATCCCTGCCGGTTATGGTATTATCAGAATAAAGTAAATGGATCAAGTGTAAGGAATTCCTGCCAGGGTAGTCCTGTATCTCCTACAAGAAGTATCCTTTTAGGATTAAATTGTTTTTGAAAAGCGGCCATTCCCGATGAATCCTGTTTGCCTCCGCTTTTCACTTCAATCCCGATAAGTTGTCCTGAGGACTCCATCACAAAATCGATTTCCCAATCAATACCTGACTGAATCGACGAGGTTCATTCAGTCTTTCTGTAACTATTTGTAAATGAGATCTTTCAAACATATCTTTCATTTTACTCAATGTGCTGAGTAAATTTACTCAATATACTGAGTAAAATGAAAAAATCTGTTTAACTATTTATTATACAGTCTTTTAGAGGCTTCCTCGTACTTGTCCCCTTTGGTCCACTGTGGTGCTGTGGCACGGTTGGCAATGAGCCTGGCTGCGTAGGTAAAAGCCTGTGAAAATTTAAGCAGATAATCGAAATCAATGGTTTCGGGATGATCCGATACCTGATGGTAATGTTTCATAATGTCGCCGTTAAACTCCCTGAAACCCGGCGTAAAGGTAGGGGCAGGAATACCTTCCTTAGCAAAATTTACGTTATCGGAGCGGTCAAATAATCCTTGTTCAGGTGACGGGTCGGCAAAAACTCCCAAGCCAAAAGCCTGGCAGGCCTTCTCTATCTCGGCTCTGGCACCAGTACGTTCAAGGCCCATCACTGCCGCGATACTCGTATCATTGTAACCGGCACCGTCGGAGTTGATATTAAAAATGCAGTTTTTCAGAGGAAGCAACGGATGAGCCGTATAGTAACGACTTCCCAACAGGCCGACCTCCTCAGCCGTTAGCGCAATGATTAAAACCGATCGTTTAGGAGGTTTTCGGGCAAATGCCTCTGCGGCAGTCAGCAGGGCAACTGTCCCAAAAGCGTTGTCACGGGCGCCATTGAAAATACTATCCTCCGGGCTAAAAGGCTGCCCTCCCTGTTTTCCGGTACCCACGTGGTCATAATGTGCGGTCAGCAGAATATATTCATTCTTAAGTTTCGGATCAGATCCCGGGATATACCCCGCAACGTTGTAGCTACTCACGAGCTGCCTTGTTCTGCCGCTGGTTTTAAATCCCACTTGCTTTGCACTCCTTAAAGTTCGGGTCAAATTTGCTTCTTTGCCATTCACCCAGGCGTGCGGGAAAGCTTGGGCTGAGGTAATGCTTTCTTCGCCCAGAGAAATTTTTTCACCCGTAAAATATTTGTTGACCATGTTCCAGGGGACAGGCGCATTGAATAACTCGATCAGCCCGGCTGCTCCTTTCTGAATGGCTATGCTGCGTTTTTCTGAAGAAACCGCAATGATTTCTGACGGTGTCTGAACTTCCGGCGTTCCGCTCTGAACCAATACTATTTTTCCCTTCACATCCAGATCTTTGTAGTCATCCCACGCTTTCGCCTGATTTTCCAGACCATAGCCAGCATATACCAGTTCTGCATGCAGATCCGCCGCGCCTCCACTCATCAGTATCCAGTCCTGGCCACTTTTTAATATCTGAGCATCAATGGTAATTTCCCCTGTGCCGTTTGGCCCCATTTTTTCAAAAGGTACATTTTGAAAATAGGAGTCGGTGGGACTTGCGAAAACGCCCGGAACATTCCCAATGCCCAGTTTCCTGAACTGTTCTGCAATATACCTGGCCGCAACCATATTGCCCTGTTCACCCGTCCGGCGGCCCATGAGTTCGTCGGATGCCAGAAACCGCATATGTGCTTCTGTTTCGGTTTTTTTGATCGAAAACTCGGGAGGTAATGCATTTTTCTTTTGGGAAAAGCCGGGTATGGCTGCAATCAGGAAGCTGCAGGTAAATAATAATATATTTCTCGTCATGGCAAAAAGGTAGAATTTATGATTATCAGCCTGTAAATTTTTTATCAAAAACAGTGCTTTGGCGACAATTTGAATCATTTGGAGATGAGCGGCAGAGCTATTTTTGATAAAACATAATACCCGTTCGGTCTATGTGTTCCCTTAGATCTGAACTCTGAATTGTTTGATAATTCAATACATCAAAATGATAGGGCATTAAGGTTTCCTCGTTCAGATAAGCGGCAATGTTTAAAATAGTATCATAAGAAATGTCATCACCTTTAACGGCTATATCAACATCGCTTCCGCTTTTGTAATTTCCTTTAGCCCGGCTTCCAAAGATATAGGCTCTGCTAATTCCCGGGTAGCGGTTTAGTATTTGTGTGATATCGGATATGTCAGATTCCTTCAGACCAAACATTTACAATTCAGATTTCAATTGGTTTGCTACTTGCTTTAACAGAGGGTAATAAACCGATTCAATCTCACGGACAAGCTTTTCTGCCGTTTCTTCATCGTAGGTGTGAGAAGTCAGATCCCGGTTCTGCAGGGTTTGAAGCCAGGTATGGGCATCTGTTATCAGCCCTATTTCAAACGCTTTTTTAATGGTATCCCTGGGAGAGCGTAATTCAGTGAATCCCTGTTCTTCCATATATTCTTTGAGTACATTCCAGGAGAGTTCAAAGCTAATTTCAAAAAACTGGATTAATCCAGCCTTCTGGATAATATCCGGATTTTGGATTTCTATGGCCTGTTCAAGAAAATGCAGTGATTTCTCCAAATTTTGAAATCTTTGCTTCCATCTGATGTCCGGAGTACTCATGCGCTGGATACCCGGTTAAGTCTGCATTATTTCAGTTTTGGAAAACAAAAACGGGCGGTATTACTTCTCCGGTTGATGTTCCACACCAGTTCCAGACTGCCTGTCTGGAGCTGATACAAAGGTAGGATCATTTTCCCGATTTATCCGGAAACTTGGGAATTGCGGGCACCCCTTTCGCGCCGGGCTCAGCCAGCTTTTTGGTAAGCTCTTCAATGGCACGGCTAAGCTGTACGTCCTTGCCCATATACTCTTCATGAGGGTCATTAACTACTTCCATATCAGGAGATACACCTTCGCCCTCTATGATGAATCCGGAGCCATCCGCAGCAAAATGAGCGAACTCTGGTTTGCGAAGATCACTTCCGTCGATAAATGGCAGCGATCCGCGAATACCTACGACACCGCCCCATGTACGTTGTCCGATCAGCGGCCCGATGTTGTAAAACCGGAACTGATAGGGGAATAAATCTCCGTCCGATGCCGAATACTGGTCGATCAGACAAACCTTCGGGCCAATCTGTGCATCGGGTTTGACGGATGCTGTTTTGCTGTTGCGCATCATGGCACCCAAAGCAGGCCGGCGGAGCAGACGTTCTATGATCATCGGCGATACGTTTCCGCCGCCATTTCCGCGGTCATCAATGATAAGGGCTTCCTTGTCGAGCTGTGGGTAAAAATAACGGGCAAACTGGTTAAGTCCCGCAGGCCCCATATCCGGAATATGTACATACCCGATTTTACCGCCCGAAGCTTTGGTTACTTTTGCAATATTGTTCTGCACCCACTGATGATAATAGAGGTCTGCTTCGTCGGCAATGGGTTTCACAAAAACTTTACGGCTTCCATTTGCAGATGCGATGCTGTTCACCTCGAGCTCTACGATTTGCCCTGCTTTTCCGATAAGACCCTGATACAGGTTGGTGAAGGTTTTGACGTCATTCCCATTCAAACGGATAATAAAATCGCCGGGTTTAACGTCTACACCGGGAGCTCGTAACGGAGATACCAGTGTCTTATTCCAGCTTTCCCCGGATAGGATTGTTTCGATTTTATAATATCCGCTTTTATCACGGCTGAACGTTGCTCCTAGCAAGCCCATTTTAAGACGTTCAACTTCCGGGCGGTCGCCGGGGTTGGTATAGGCATGGCCGATGTTCAGTTCGCCGATCAGCTCTCCGATCAGATAAGTCAGGTCATTTCTGTGATTGACAAAAGGCAGCAGAGCAGCATATTTGTCGTGCATGGCTTTCCAGTTCACGCCGTGCATACCTGGATCATAAAAATAATCCCGCATCTGACGCCAGCTTTCATCGTAAACCTGTTTCCATTCGGCATGCAGGTCGGTACTGATTTTTAAACCACTCAGGTCAAGTTTGTTTTTCGGATCGAGTTTTGATGTTCCAAGGTCTTCGATAAACCATTCGTTCATCTTTTTGAGCAGGATCTTTTTGGTATCTCCACTCATTACATATCCGTCAAAATCCCCGATATCGCTTTCTTTTTTATCTTTCAGACTAAAATATTTAAAAGCACGCTGTTTGCCCGTGGCGGTTGTGGTGTAATAAATACCTTCTTCGGAAGGAACCAGCCGGAAATAGCTCCCGGCCGAAACCGGCAGGCTTTCGATACGATCTGCCAGCCCTGCCTCGTCTATTTTTACGATAGCGTCTCCGGAAGCAGGTTTAATACCTTCTTTGGCAGGTGGATTTTTCTTGTTTTTACTTTTAACGCTTTCATCGGTTTTAGAAGTGGAACTGCTATCCGGTTTGACGCCAGCTTCATCATTTTCAATTTGAAATGATGACTTTACATCCCGGGCCAGCCGCACTACATACAGCTTGTCCATATCCGTGTAGGCATGATTCCACTCCGTATTACTGTAAGTGGGATTAAAGTCGCGGGCCGAAACAAAGTACAGCAGCTTTCCGTTGGGGCTGAAGGCTGGTTGGCTGCTATTGTACCAGTTGTCGGTAACAGCTATAATTTTCTTTGTTTCGATGTTGTACAGACGGATTACATCAAATTCGCGGGCTTTTCCGGGGTCTGTAAATGCGACCCATTTGCTATCGGGGCCGAAAGTATAATCATCAATCTCCCGCGAATCATTATGGGTCACCAGGGTTTTGGCACCCGTTGCCACATGGATGTAATAGAGGTCCTGGTTTCTGTCCCCGAGCATCAGATACTTGCTGTCGGGACTCCATACCGGGTTGAACTTATAACTACCCCCACCTTTTGTTAGTTGCCTGGCAGGTTCAGTCCCATCCTGTTTCTGAATGAACAGCTCATCCTCGCCGGTGCGATCAGAAACATAACTGATCCATTTACCGTCAGGGCTCCATTCTACATTCCGGTCGTGGGCGCCGCTGCTCTGCGTGAGGTTACGGGTTACACCGCTTTTGGCTGGTACGGTAAAAATATCACCTCTTGCGCTAAAAGCAGCCCTTTTTCCGTCGGGAGCTATGGCATAGCTGGTATTAAAATTGGCAGCATTGATTTGCTTGTTGCGACCGGATGAAAAGTCTTCGGAAATGGTTACGGTAAGTTTATCCGTTTTGCCGGTTTCCAGGTTGTGCAGGTAGATATATCCCCCGTTTTCGAACGCAATGGCATCATTTCCAAGTGACGGGAACTTACAGTCAAATTCGGTGAAATTCGTGATTTTTTTGGTCTGTCTGCTTTGGGAGTCATATTCGAACAAGTTCATTGTCCGGTCGCGGTCGCTCAGGAAATAAACCTTGTTTTTATAATACATCGGGAAAATATCCTGTGCCGGATGATGAGTGATGTTTTCCGATTTTCCAGATTTAGTATCAAAAATCCAGACATCGTCCGCCATTCCTCCCTTGTAATATTTCCAGGTCCGGAATTCCCTGAAAACTCTGTTCATGGCCAGTCTGGAGCCATCCTCATTGTAACTGCACCAGCTGGCAACTGTAAACGGAAGCTCTTCGCTCAGATCACCGGACAAGGGCGCTTTGTAGATCTTTCCCTTAAAAGGATTGAAAGAAGTTCCGCGGTTACGGTATAAAACGTGCTGATCATCCGGTGTCCAGCCCATCACTACGTTGTTGGGCCCCATGCGGTCGGCTATGTCGTCTCGTCCCAGGGTAGCAGTGTAGGTAATCCGCCGGGGTTCGCCGCCGGTGGAAGGGATTACAAAAACTTCGGTATTACCGTCGTATTGCCCTGTAAATGCAATTTGCTTCCCATCGTGGCTGAACCTGGGAAACATTTCATAACCGGGGTGACTGGTTATCCTGCGCGCCGTGCCACCTTCACGGGCAACGGTATAAAGGTCTCCGGCGTAAGAAAATACCACCT
This sequence comes from Dyadobacter sp. CECT 9275, assembly GCF_907164905.1. NCBI lineage: Bacteria > Pseudomonadati > Bacteroidota > Cytophagia > Cytophagales > Spirosomataceae > Dyadobacter > Dyadobacter helix. The sequence continues at coordinate 3,966,424 of NZ_CAJRAF010000002.1, forward strand.
GATTCCTGTACACGGCAGGAAAACGAAGCAAACGGGTTTCCTGGGCCAGAAGGCCGATATGGAGTAGGTTAGACAGACAAAAAAAGAAGAATAGTTTTTTCATTTTGAGATGGTTATGGCTAATACTAAAACTACTTCGTGTTTGGATATCAGGTTTAAATTAACAGTACCAGTTCAAAGTTTCACTCACGGGCATGCTTTCAGGAATTTAAATAAAGCCAATGTGCCAAGCTGGATTTAGCTTAATACTGTAAGGCAGCATATCAAACGTTAATTTTTCCCGTTAAGGATAACAGCTGCCTCCTTGGCAAAATAGGTAAGGATACATTTTGCTCCGGCACGGCGGATACTCATCAGAATTTCCATCATGGCCCGCTGGCCGTCCAGCCAGCCATTTTGAGCAGCGGCTTTCACCATGGCATACTCTCCCGAAACATTATAAGCAGCAATGGGTATATCAAAGTTTTCATTCAACAGCCGGATAATGTCCAGATAGGAGAGTGCGGGTTTCACCATTAGCATATCGGCTCCTTCTTCAAAATCCAGCTGAGCTTCCAGCAAGGCCTCACGGGAGTTGGCGGGGTTCATCTGGTAACTTTTTTTATCTCCAAATTTCGGAGCAGACTCAAGGGCGTCGCGGAAAGGCCCGTAAAAAGCACTTGCGTATTTGGCTGAATAAGACATAATGCTAACGTCTGTGTATCCTTCGCTGTCCAGCAGGCTGCGCATATACCCTACACGGCCGTCCATCATATCACTAGGCCCGAGTATGTCGGCCCCAGCTTTGGATTGTGCCAGAGCCATTTTTCCCAGAATGTCCAGTGTGGCATCGTTGAGAATCCTGCCATCTTCAACAAGGCCGTCGTGGCCGTCGGAGCTGTAAGGGTCCATGGCGATGTCGGTCATAATGGCCAGGTCCGGAAATTGATCTTTGATCGCAGTGATGGCTTTCAGGTAAAAGGTATCCTCCTTGTAACTTTCTGACGCGATCCTGTCTTTTTTGCTTTCTGGATAATTCGGGAAAAGATCAATAGCCCTGATACCCAGGTCAGTCACTTCTTTTAATTCCTCCAGCAGATTATCCAGTGAAAAGCGGTAAATACCAGGCATGGATTTCACCTCCACTTTCTGGCTTATTCCTTCCTGGATAAACATGGGGAATATGAAATCAGAAACCTGAAGATTCGTTTCTTGTACCAGGTCGCGTATTGCGGAAGATTTTCGGTTACGCCGTGGGCGGCGGGATATGTTAATCATTTGTAGTTAAAGCTATTGGCCTTTATTTTTGACTTTGGCCTGTATGACTGTTTTTTTGTTGCTGTTTTTAACACCGGGAAGGCGGGAGCGGTTTCGTAAAATCAGATAACTGTTATTTCACTTTCATGAAATCAGCGAATTTCTCTTTGCCTTCGGTAAGTCTTTTAATGTTTTCGATAATTCTTACGGCGCGCTCAATCCTGAGCTGTCCGCTTTTGATATCGCTGATGTAAGTCATGATATAACGCTGCTTACCTGCTGCCATTTTGTGAAATCTGCGGTTGCCTTCATCGTCCTGATCCAGTACTTCCTGTAATTCTACTGGCATTTTGGCGCCATAGTCACTATGGTCATGCTGAAGTGAAACATGGACGGTATCACCTTCTTTTACCTTTAGCTTTTTCATTTTGGGAGAAGCAAAAGTAATGTACGCGCTTCCATTGCCCAGCGCCGCCAGGCCGCATTGCCAGCTGAGACTCTGATTGGCCGTGCAGATGAGCCGGTTGTTCAAACCGCCTAATTTCTGGACAATGTCGGACGGGATCTCCAGGTAAAAGCCTGCCAGATGTTCCAGTTTATGAATACGTGTTTCAAAATCAACAGCCATAGCCAGGGATATTTCTGTCAAATTTAAAAAGTTCCCGGCAGATTGTATGCGTTCCGGCCTTATCCGACCATCAGTTTGAAGCCTTCGCCGTGCAGGTTCATGATCTGGATGGCTGGATCTTCCTTAAGGTACTTCCTGAGCTTGGTGATATATACATCCATGCTACGGGCATTGAAATAGGAATCATCACCCCAGATGGTTTTTAGGGCAAAACTTCTGCTGATGGGCTGGTTGATGTTCTGGCAAAAAAGGCGCAGCAGTTCCGATTCCTTGCTGGTAAGACGGGAGGTTTTTCCTTCACTGCTGAGTTGCTGATGAGCATAATCAAAGGTCAGAGTACCTATTGTATAAATTTTATTTTCCTCCTTTTGGTCCGGCTGTTTGCGGTAGCGGCGAAGTATGGCCTCGATACGAAGCAAAAGTTCCTCTCTGTCGAATGGCTTGGTAACGTAGTCATCCGCGCCCACTCTGAAGCCCTGCATGGTATCCTCCTTCATGGACTTGGCCGTGAGGAAAATGATGGGGACGTCACGTCCGCTCATGCGAACTTCCTTGGCGAGCGAAAAGCCATCTTTTTTGGGCATCATTACGTCAAATATGCAAAGGTCATATTGTTTATCCACGAAACACTGCCATCCTTTCTGCCCGTCCGTAGCCAGATCGGTGGGATAACCTTTGTCTATAAGGTACTCCTGCAGCAAGGCCCCCAGATTAATATCGTCTTCAACAAGTAATAGATTGGCCATCTGGTATTTTGATATATGTACTGAATCTTTTCATGAATTTCCAAAGGTAAAGCTCAGCATTTACTTCATATTTTTTAAATTTAGTACCTCAGGAACATCGCGGGAATTTCTGTACAGCTTTCATTTCATTACGCCACTGAACGTCATTTCTACTCAAAAAAATACCGGTTGTTAAATACCTTTGGACAGATGAGGATTAAATCCCTAAAACTAGCGAACTTTCGATGCATTGAAACCTTCATTACTCTTAATATATGTTAAAAATCGTGTTGTGGCTTTTCGTTTTCTTTGCCGTTCTGATCGTGGTATATCTGACAGGCCCCAGAGTTCCTGAGGCTAAATTTGATCCGGCCCTGCCTTCCGTAACGCAGAATCTGGCACAACTGGAAGAAGAAATTAATGCTTCGGAAGAAGCGGTGAAGGGCCTGAAGCCCGATAACCAGGCCAGGATTATCTGGGCAGACAGTACCAAAAAAAGTAAGACACCCTACAGCATTGTGTACATTCACGGATTTGGGGCGAGCTGGGCTGAGGGTGATCCTATTCACCGCGACCTGGCCAAAAGGTATGGCGCTAATTTATACCTGGCCCGCCTGTATGACAGCGGTATCAATGACCCCAATGCTTTTGACGATCTTACACCCGAACTGTTTATGGAGGGTGCTAAAAGAGCGCTGGCGATCGGTAAGGTACTGGGAGATAGTGTGATCCTGATGGGTACTTCGGCCGGCGGTTTGCTCTCGGTATACCTTGCAGCGGAACATCCGGAGATGAAAGGACTTGTTCTGTATTCCCCCTGTATGCAGGTTGCCACACCGGCTCTGAAGCTTATAACCGGACCCTGGGGGAAAGAAATACTACACGGCATACTGGGGGAGCATCGGCTTACGGTAGACAGTATTCCCGAACTGGCCAATTACTGGCTTCAGAGTTACAATAGCAACGGACTGATTACGCTGCAGCAAACAATGGATGCTGTATCAAGGCCGGAGGTTTATAAAAAAATTACCATGCCGGTGTTTATGGGGTATTATTACAAAAATGAAAAGGAGCAGGACCAGACGGTATCCGTAGCCGAAATGAAAAAAATGTTCCCTTTGCTGGGCACTCCCGGCGACATGAAAGTGGAAAAAGCATTTCCTGAATCAGCAGATCATGTGATAGCATCACGCCTCAGATCAAAGGATATCCAGGGAGTGTATGAAGCGACGGATCGGTTTTTCAGGGAAAAACTTCATCTTCAACCAGTAGAAACTACTGCTGCACAACCTTGAATTACAGAATCTGAGGGTTATCAGCTGGCGAAATGATAGATTAAGCGGTCAAAATTGCTTTACTTTGCCGCCTTAAAAAGACAATATCCAAACAACCAATAATAGGGAACCATGGCTTACGGTTTATTAAAAGGAAAAAGGGGAATCATATCAGGGGCATTGGATGAAAACTCCATTGCCTGGAAAATAGCTTTAAAGGCAAAAGAAGAAGGGGCAACTTTTACGCTCACCAACGCGCCTATCGCGATGAGAATGGGGGCAATTAATGATCTTGCCAAAGCGTGTGACGCACAGATTATACCTGCAGATGCTACTTCGGTAGAGGATATTGAAAAACTTTTTTCACAGTCGACGGAGATATTGGGAGGAAAAATAGATTTTGTACTGCACTCAATAGGGATGTCTCTGAATGTGCGCAAAAGCAAGGCATATGGAGACCTTAACTATGAATGGATGCAAAAGGGCCTCGATATCTCTGCCATTTCCCTGCATAAATTTTTACAGGTTGCCGAAAAGCAGGATGCACTAAGCGAATGGGCGTCGGTGGTTGCACTTTCCTATATTGCAGCACAACGTACCTATTCCTTTTATGGAGACATGGCGGAAGCAAAGGCTATGCTGGAAAGCATCGCAAGGAGTTATGGTTACCGTTATGGAAAAGCCAAAAACGTGAGGGTCAACACCATTTCCCAGTCACCCACAAAAACAAAAGCGGGGTCAGGAATTGACGGGTTTGATGCGTTTTATGATTTTGCGGAGAAAATGAGCCCGTTGGGAAATGCTACTGCGGAAGATTGCGCAAATTATGCAATCACTTTATTCTCAGACCTTACAAGATATGTTACAATGCAAAATCTGTATCATGACGGAGGATATTCTTCAACTGGTATTTCGGAAGAATTGGTACAGATGATCCAGCAACAACAGCAGTAGCCAAGCAGCTATTCTTTATAAAGATCCCTTCAGGTCGTTGTGATTTGGAGGGATTTTTGTTTGAAGATAAAATATTTGCCCGAATTGCGCGTTCGGCGTGGTATGGTATTTATGAACTCAGTAGCTTAGTGCTTCATTTACATCGGTACCCTAACATAAAATCTGTTTCCATGAAATCACTGATCATTCAGAGACATACTCTTTTCATACTTCTTGCAACATTATTATTCGCGTGCGGGAGCGAAAAGGAAAAACCTCAGGCGGTCCCTGATGCGCCGGTTTACACCCTGGTTTTTTTAGATAAAACGCAGAGCGTCAATGTCAACAAAGTTTATGTAGGACAAAAATACCGGCAGGTGCTGACAGATATTGTGGAGAACAATATGAAGAACAAAGGGGACAAACTCGAAGTTTATTTCATTCATGAGAACACCTCCAAAGCGCGCGCCCTATCCCTCACCGTCAGAAGCGAAATGGATAACCTGGAGGGGGCCAACGCAACCGACAAGGAGGGAATAGAAACGGCTTTTCAGCTATCACTGCAAAAAGAAAAAAGTATATTCCTTCGCCAGGCAATGATCAAACTCAATCAGCAAAATACCGGAGCATCTAATCAGTCGACTGACATCTGGGCCAGTTTGCCGGTGATAGCCAAAGCAAATGAAAGCGGAGCGCAGGTGAAGGTTTATTATTTCAGTGATATGATTGAGAGCGTAAAGGGAGCCGACCGGCGGGATTTTCACATCAGTGCGCCGTCAAATGATGAGCAGGCGGAACAGGAAGCAAAGGCAGATTCTAAAAAGCTGGAACAATACGTCATTGGTTCACCTGAGGTTACCATCGTTTCCCCGTTCGAACCAACGGCATCTTCAAAGGAAAACAATCCACATGTAACCCATTACTGGCAGACCCTGTTTCAGGAATTGGGCGGGGTGAGTGTGGAAGAGTTGTAGTTTGGATTACAGTGTAAGTACAGTTTTCAAATTTTCCGTTTCGTCAAAAATGGCAGTTATAGGAATCTGGAAACCATCCACAACAAAACTTTTCACCATACCCTGGGCCGACTTTAAGAGGAGACTGTAAGTATCTCCTTTTAAATGATATTGTTCCAGTGTTTGGTTTTCGGGATCGATGATCCAGTATTCTTCAATTTTATGAGCCTGGTAATCTTTGAACTTAACGCCTCTGTCGCGTTCTTCGGTGGAATCCGATATGATTTCAATGACTAAATCCGGTGCCGGGAAAAGGATTTGATCTTCGGAAAACAATACAGATTTTTCTTTGCGAAAAAAACAGATATCCGGCTCATAATCATTCCTGGTGAGTGTAATCATTATTTTTTCAATACCAACATAACCCAGGTTGTATTTAGCAGAATAAATATTTAACATCTGAGCGAGTAGCAATGAGGCCTGGTTGTGCCTTTTCCTTACCGGGGAGTGAATAACGATCTCCCCGTTTATGAATTCCACTTTTTCCTGCTCGGTTATCTGATTGTAAAATTCCTGTCGTCTTTGTCTTTCTCTGTTAAGCATCGTATGGGCCTCCTGTAGCAGAAAGTATGCGTCGGGTTCGCTAAGTATCTCAGAAATAATGCGGTTGCTCATGGGAGTATAGTATGTTGTGTATTCAAAAATAATAAAAATTGACCAGTTAATCAGTATCAACCTGAATTATCATCCTGCCCAATTTTCCCGGTCCAGGCTCCTGTACTGGATGGCTTCTGCCAGATGTTCCACTTTAATATCTTCACTATCGGCAAGGTCGGCAATGGTGCGTGAAACTTTTAATATGCGGTCATAGGCCCGGGCCGAAAGTCCAAGCCTGTCCATTGCTGTACGGAGCAGCGCTTTGCCCGGATCCCCGATTACACATATTTCCTTCACGAGCTCCGGGGGCATCATGGCATTGGAATATATTTCCTTCTGATCCTTAAAACGGTCGGTCTGCCTGTCGCGGGCTTTAATGACACGCTCACGTATCTGCTCGCTGCTTTCCGATTTACGGGTCGAGGCGATCTGGTCAAAAGAAACCGGAGTTACCTCCACATGCAGATCAATACGGTCGAGCAGCGGGCCGCTTATTTTGTTAAGATATTTTTGAACAACACCCGGGCCACATACGCATTCCTTATCAGGGTGGTTGTAATAACCGCATGGGCAAGGGTTCATACTGGCAATGAGCATGAAATTGGCCGGAAATTCAACAGCCATCCTGGCCCTGGAAATACTTACCTTCCGTTCCTCTAAAGGCTGGCGCATCACTTCCAGAACCGATCTCTTGAATTCCGGGAGTTCATCCAGAAACAATACCCCGTTGTGAGCCAGCGAGATTTCTCCCGGTTGAGGAAAACTTCCGCCGCCTACCAGCGCGGCATCGCTGATGGAATGATGTGGTGAGCGAAACGGTCTTCGGGAAACCAGCGTGGCACGTTTTCCGAGCTTGCCTGCGACGGAATGGATCTTGGTAGTTTCCAAGGCTTCCGGTAAACTCAAAGGAGGCAGTATCCCCGGAATTCGTTTGGCAAGCATGGTTTTCCCCGAACCCGGAGGCCCGATCATGATGGCGTTGTGTCCACCCGCAGCAGCTATTTCCAGCGCCCGTTTAATATTCTCCTGTCCCTGGACGTGCTTGAAATCTGCGGCGTAGTCATTTTGTGAAGTAAAAAATAGATCCCGGGTATCAACCACAAGGGGTTCTATAGTGCTTTTACCCCGAAAAAAGGCAATGGCGTCTTCCAGCGTTTCGACAGGAATAATGTCTATGTTATTGACGATGGCGGCTTCGTGAGCATTTTCTGCAGGAAGTATAAATCCTTTGAAGCCTTGTTTGCGCGCCTGTATTGCAATGGGGAGTACCCCTTTGATAGGCCTGAGGATACCATCGAGAGACAATTCTCCCATGATTACATAATCTTTCAGGTCTTTTTCGGCCTCCAGTTGCTCAGAAGAATCCAGTATACACAATGCAATGGGTAAGTCGTAGGCGGAGCCCTCCTTACGAATGTCGGCAGGGGCCAGATTTACCACTACTTTCTGCCGGGGCATTTTGTAGTTGAAATATTTCAGAGAAGCCTCTACACGCTGCTGGCTTTCCTTTACGGCACTGTCGGCGAGGCCAACCATAAAAAAGCCAAGTCCCTGGCCTACCGTTACTTCGATGGTAATCATGGTGGCGTCTACACCATATACAGCACTTCCAAAAGTTTTGGCTAACATGTTGATGAATGAAGAATTATTAAATAAGTGTATGTAGGTAATCCTGTGATTCTCTTATTCCATGAATTTTTGTCAAAAATAACAGGAAATTTAGAAAAGGGTATTAGATGCACGTTATTACATCTTTTACCTGATGACGCCAGGTTATCTTTAATGAGAGTGCTAATCTGGCTATATCCCTTAATATCCGTTACATATGCGCCTGTTACTCGTTCTTATTTCGGTCATAGGTTTCCAGGCAGGGTACTGCCAGAGGGAAACCAATTCATTATCTGGCAAAATTATATGTGTAGATCCGGGCCATGGCGGAACCGCCGCTACGGATAGTTACCGGGTAGGCCCCTCCGGTGAAAGGGAAGAATGGGTTAACCTGCGAGTGGGTTTGCTTTTGCAAAAAATGCTGGAAGCAAAGGGGGTCAAGGTTGTGATGACCAGGACGGAGGACAAATTTATTCCCCTGCCCGACCGCGCCCGCCTGGCGCTCGAAAACAAAGCAGACCTGTTCGTTTCCATTCACCATAACGCTACTGCAGATTCTTCAGTTAATTTCCCTATCATTTACTTCCACGGAAATGCCTCTGAAAATGTGGCCAGCGTGGATTTCGGGAAACAACTCGCTTCAACCCTGTTGAAATATCTGCATAAGAGCAAAACACCCGTCAGTCTGGTATCAGATTTTACAGTTTTTGCTGAATCTGGGGCTTCTGTTTTAAGAAATACTTACGGAACACCTGCTGTGCTGGCGGAAGCGTCTTTTTTTACAAATCCTTCCGAAGAACAAAAACTGAAACAAGCAGTTCATAACGAGCAGGAAGCAAAAGCTTACACCGAAGCCATATCGGCTTTTTTGGGTAAGCCGGTTGCGGGAATTGCCCCTAAAAATTCAAAAGTTCCGGTTATCCCACCTTTTAAAGTTTTCCAGGAAGCTGAGCGTATGAATCCTGTTGCACGACGCTGGCGTCAGGATTTTGAAGAAGGCCGCGCGCTGATGGCAAAGAAAGATTCGGTATCCCTCAGCCAGGCATATATGCTATTTACGCGGTCGGCGATGTCATTTCCGGATTCGTATGTTGCAAGCCAATGCCACCGGAACAGGGCGGAAATTCTGGACAAACAAGGGAAAACAACAGAAGCGAAACAGGAGTTACAGCGGTTTAGGGAATATTATATGAATTGATAATAGTCTTGTAATGAATGGTTTTAGCTCCTGCGGGAGCTTTTTTTATTTATTTTTGTGAATATATAAGTAATTAATCTATGAAAGAATCTTTACTTTTAATTATTAAATTTACAAAAGTGAATTATATTGCTTTTATATGGGAAGATCTTATCTGGGAGAGTTTGAAGAGCTGGTATTATTAACGGTAGCTATTTTGGGGCAGCATGCCTATGGGGTTTCGGTATGTGAAGAATTGTTCAGCCAAACCGGACGTTCCGTAAATATCAGTGCTGCACATGCGGCGTTACATCGGCTGGAAGAAAAAGGGATGCTGTTTTCCAGGCTGGGAGATGCTACTGCCGAGCGTGGTGGAAAACGTAAAAGACTGTTCTTTGTAACGGCCCTTGGAAGTAAGATACTACACGATATCCGGGAAACAAGGAGCAAACTTTGGAATGCGATATCAGACGGAACTTTACCCGCTTTTAGTTTATGAAACAATCCGAACAACCGCCGCTATGGGCCATGTCCTTATTAAAATGGCTTTGCAGACCGCATTTGATGGAAGAAATTCAGGGAGATCTTCTGGAAACTTATCAGAACGATTTGTCAAGAAATGGAAAGAAGGCAGCCGACAGGCAATATGTCATTAATGTGATAACATTTGTGCGTTTGCGCTTTGGCTTCAAACGGGCGGGAGTGTCACTATTGGTTGTGAATAGTTTACAGAATAATTCTAAATCCCAGTTTATGGATATGTTTCGTAATTACTTCAAAATTTCGTTGAGAAACCTTTGGCGTAACCGCACGACCAGTATTGTCAGTGTATTTGGCTTGGCGGTTGGTATTGCCAGTGGATTGATCATTTTCCTGTTGGTCAGTTATCTTTTCAGTTTTAACAGTGATTATGCAAATGCGGACAGAACCTATATGATCGTGACGGATATCATGCAGGAAAATATTCAGCATACCGATGTGACGCCGCGTCCTCTTGGAGAGGTGCTCAGGCAAGAATATCCTTTTGTTGAAACGGCAGTCAGGCTCAATAACTTGTTCGGAAGTGTGGTTGGCGTACCGGATGGGAAAGGAGGTATGGTCAAGAAATTTGAGGAATCAAGAAATATCTGCTTTACAGAGCCCCAGTTTTTTGAAGTATTTGATACAAAATGGGCTTATGGAGATATGAAAACGGCGCTGGTAAACCCCAATACCGTTGTTCTTTCCAGAGAATATGCCAAAAAATATTTTGGAACAGAAAATGTCTTGGGAAAAACGCTCCGTTTTGAAAACAAGCTAGATCTTGCTGTAACAGGGGTAACGGAAAATCCGCCTTCTAATACGCAGCTACGCTATGATATCCTGATATCCTATGCTTCCATACCGGCATTTTACGGAGATCCGGGTATGATGAATGCGTGGAGAGAGCCGGCAACGATGTGTTGGGTAACACTAAAAAAGGGTACGGGAAGGACTGAGCTGGCGAACAGTCTGCGCGGGATTGGGAAAAAATATTACAGCGTCCGGGAAGCTAAGCAATATTCTTTTCAGGTTATTCCTCTGACAGAAATGTATCATCATCCCTATTACGGCGCCGCGCCTAGGCCGATTTTATATGCGCTGATCGCAGTGGGATTGTTTCTGGTAATTGCTTCCTGTGTCAATTTTATTAACCTCTCCACGGCTCAGGCTATTAAACGCTCCAGAGAAGTTGGGGTGAGGAAAACGATGGGGAGTACCAGGCGGCAGCTGATTGGCCAGTTTATGCTGGAAACTGCTGTGATGTGTATTGTGGCATTTGTAATTGCTATAGGGCTGGCTCAGCTCAATTTACCACTTTTGAACAGGGCACTGTGGATGTTAAGGGCGAACATATCTGTTCTGGATATTTTCAGTTCAAGGGGGTTGGTGTGGTTTGGAGCATTTATTGCTGGCGTTATCCTGCTGGCAGGATTATACCCATCCGTGATTTTGGCGAGGTTCAATCCTGTAACAGCTCTGAAAGGAAAACTTACCACCCAGAAACTGGGAAATCTGTCGGTCCGGAAAGGATTGGTGGTCTTTCAGTTTTTCATTACCCAAGTGTTCATCATTGGTGTTTTGGTAATGTCTGTGCAGGTACGTTATATGAAGAATTCAGATTTGGGATTTCAGAAGGAAAACCGGATATCGGTTATGCTGCCTTATGCAGATACCGGGAAACAAGAGATTTTCAAACAGCAACTGATGAGATTAAAACAGGTTGAACAAGTTACAATCTGCGATCTGCCACCAGCTTCCCAGAATAAAAATTTTTCGGAATTTACGTATGATAGGCGTTCTGAACCAGAAAAATTTGTGACCAATATTCGTGAAGGAGACCGGAACTATTTATCTGTTTTTGGATTGACATTACTGGCAGGGGAAAATTTCACAGAAGCAAACGGATATGCCGGAAACGATAGCGTGAGCTCTGGCTACGAAGTTATGGTCAATGAAAAGATGGTAAGGCAGCTTGGAATTGGTTCTTTGAATGAGGTGCTGGGAAGGCAACTGACGATCCTGGGCAAAAAGAAAACCATTGTTGGCGTTGTGAAGAACTTTGCCCTGGGTAGCATGAGAGATGATATTCAGCCAGTTACTATTCTTAACAATACCGGTGGAAATTACAGGAGTATCATAAAAATTACGCCGGGCAATGTATCAGGGACTGTCAAAGAAATTGATAAAATCTGGAATGAACTGTACCCTGATGGGATATTTAAAGCACAATTTGTGGATCAGTTGGTCGCCGAATTTTATACCACCGAAAATATTCTTCTTGGTTTAATTCAGGCCTTTTCCGTTATCGCGGTTCTCATTGGTTGTCTGGGATTGTACGGTCTCGTAACTTTTATTGCAGAATCCCGAAACAAGGAAATAGGAGTACGTAAAATATTGGGTGCCAGCGCGAAACAGGTACTCTGGATTTTTGGTCGGGAATTTGGTATGTTAATCGTATTGGGTTTCACATTTGCAGCTCCGGCAGGCTGGTTTCTGATGAATGGATGGCTGCAGGGATATGCACAGCGGATAACGCTGGATTGGTGGATTTTTGCATCGACTGGCGGGCTTGTTATTACAATCACCTTATTGACCATCTCATTTCAGTCCCTTAAAGCAGCTGCCATGAATCCGGTAACGAGCCTGAAAAACGAATGAGTACTAGGTATCAGATGAAATTACCTGAATATCTGCTTCAGATCCAACTCAATCTGAGTAAGGGGAGTTTCAATTTCAGTAATTTCAACAGCTTGTAAGTCCTAAAATCACTCAAGCTCCTTAATACGGATGTTACGAAACCATATTTTTTCTCGTGGATGATGGTTTTGCAATGCAATTTTCCCCCTGGCATGCGGGACAGCATAGGGCCAGTCGGCATACTTGCTTTTTTTTACCAATGTTTTCCAGTTGTCATCACCATATTGATAATCGACCACTTTTTTGCCGTTTATATAATGCTCAATATGATTTTTATTTACCACGATCCGGCCCTTATTCCATTCTCCGGGAGCTTTAACAGCTGTTAAGTCAGAAGGAGGATTCATATCATAATTAGCGCCGGTCAGCTGAACATCATGTAATTGTAAGGTTTCTCCGTTTGCATCCACTTTTATTTGCTCTCCTTTGCCATTCCGGAAAACATATCCCTTGTCATCAATGATCTGATATTCTGGAGCAGAAAAGACGGTACGTTTGATTTCCGGTTTTTCGATAACCTTATAAAGCACTCCGCTGTTACTGCCGGGCGGAATTTTAAAATCAAACTCCAGTTCAAAATCTCCGTACTCTTTATCGGTCACCAGGTCGCCTCCGGTACCGTCTGGTGTTAAGGTTCCATTTTCTATCAGCCACCCGGCAACGCCCTCCTTATTGTAATTATGCCAGCCTTTTATTGCTTTCCCGTCAAACAAGGTAACCCACTTGGGTTTTTTGGAAATGGTTTCGTCGCCTGCCAGTGAGACCGTTGCCGCATGGGCGCTAAAGAACAAGGCCGTAGCCAGGTATGCACAGGATTTAGGATATTTCATAGCTGAACAATCGGTGGAAATATATTTCTTATTTTAAAATTACACTTTTAAAGCCACTTATTCCACTACTGCGGAAACAGAGATATAAGTTGGAATGATACCAGCGCTTCTGATCCGAACCTCGGCGTCTTCGGCCTGGGTATTTCCTGTCAGTACCAGCGCCGTGTCGAGCCCGAATTTATTCCCTCCCAGGATGTCGGTGTGCAGGGTATCTCCTACCATCAGGATATCTCTCTTGCTAACATCCGGATAATTTTTGATATGCTGGTATGCGAAGATAAACATCTGAGGATCCGGTTTTCCGAAGCGGATAAACTGGCGGCCGATGGTATCTTCTATCATTTTGGCTAAAGCTCCCACCGCAATGGATAACCGGCTTTTGGAAGCAGGATATGTTTTGTCCGTGTTGGCCACGATCACAGGAATATTCCTTTTCCTCAGCAGGTTCAGTGTTTTTGTTAAATCGGTGTTCCAGTCAAAACCTTCGTCATCCAAGAAAACCAATGCATTCACGCCGGATACATCGTCCAGGTTGAGCGCTTTTATGGACAGGGTCTGTATGTCAGGTGTTTCAATGTATTTTGCAGAGTTTTCCGTTCCTACATAGGCTACAATTCCCTTTCTTACTTTCAGATCAAGGTATTCTCTTGCCAGCATACCCGAAGAAATGATGCGGTCGGGTGTGACGTCATTGATACCCAGCCTGACGTAGGATTCTGCCAGCTGTTCGGGTCCTCGTGAGGCATCGTTGGTGACCACATAAAAATCCTTGCCTGTTTCCCGCAGGTAGGCAAAGGTCTTATCAATCCCGGGAATGAGGCCGTTGTATGTTTTTAATACTCCGAACGCATCGAAGAAAATAACATCATATTTAGATAGAACGGATTTGAAATTGTCAAGTATCATAGTTGGTGTCTAAGGAGTGGGGCTGGCTGACGAGGTGTATTACAGATTGAGCGCTTTTAAAATTTTATCCGCATCAAAGCCGTCTATGGCCGGAAAATAGAGTTCATATGCTTCTTTTTGCAATTTCGTGCAATAGGATCTGTGAAAGAAGTATTTTCCATATTTGATTACATAATTCAGAATAAAAAAGCGGTATGCTTCCTTCATGAAGTATACCTCTTTCACAGTGAGAGGATAAACCTTGTGGTATTCCTGAAGAAATATCATGAAACGGTCTTCCATCAAAGGGCCCATGAGGTAGCTGAAAACGGTGCGGTCGCCAACATTGGAAACAACCCGGCTGAAAAAATAAAAGTCCATGATCCTGGACGATACCCTGAACCAGTCGTAGTCCCAGCGTGAAAAGAGCTTCAGGTCGTCGGTCACCGAAAAATTGCCAATATTCCAATCCACAAACACCGGCATCAGATCAAACGAACTTACATTAAGGCGCTGGATATTTTTCATGAAAATGTCACATTGCCTTTTCAAGATATGGATATGCCCGCGATGTTCAAACTTTCCGGTATCGGTTTCAAGGATATCCAGTAAATGCTGAATATCGGTCCTGAGATTTTTGGAGGATTTCGGAATAGACTTCCCGACCCTGAAGCAGGCTTGGTGAAATTTGGCCATTTCATAACCCAGTTTTCGGATATGCTGCTCATCGAGCCGGCGCGGCATGCGGTTCATAGCCCTGATCGGATTATAAAAAACAACCCAGGTATCAATAAAATCCTCCTGGTAACGGTAGGTATAAACCTGATTATTTTTTACGAGGGATTTGGCCAGAACGTTTTCAAAGGGATATAACAGATTGTTGGAAACCGCATGGATGATGCGGTGGTCTTCCTTAAAGTGCTCATATTTACCGAAATACGAAAGTTTGGCCACGACTTCATCGTCATTATCAAGCGTAACCCGGAAAACGTGATTGGTGGAAACGCGGGCACTGATATCCTCAACGGATTTTATTTTTATAGAATCGTCAAAACCTTGCCAGGCTTTACGAATAATGGCGGGATAATCTTTTAGACGCATTATTAATTTTCCAATGACTTCAATAAAGGGTCATTTCCGGCCAGTACCGGGTTAATTTTGGACAAAGGTAAGTAGTTTCGCTCAAGCGTTAATATCCTGTTAACTTCTGAAGCAGTTATTTGTTGTATTTTGTTGAATTGTTAGGACTATTTTCTTCATTTCTCAACCATGTTTCCCGGATCACAGGTTATTAAACTAATAATGCCGGGGCAATTTGAGAATGCTGTTTGAAGTTTTAATTTTGCCCCAAATTAAATGCGATTATTTTGTTTTATTATTTCTCCCGTTTTCTGGTCAGGCTGGCGCTTCCTATTTATCTCAAAAGGCTGTGTGTCATCAATTTGAAAGGATTGCCGCAGGGCACGCCTCTGTTACTGGCCTCCAACCATCCCGATTCATTTTTTGATGCGGTGGTAATTGGTTCCGTATTAGAACAACCGATCCATACTCTGACCCGTGGCGACGTTTTCAAAAAGCCGTCCATTGCGTTCTGGCTCAGGCAGATAAATCTCATTCCGGTTTTTAGAGGTTCGGAAGGAAGGCAATATCTTAAAAATCATGATATTACTGCACAAGAAAGCCACGACGCACTTAAGAAGGGAGATGCAGTGGTAGTGTTTTCGGAAGGGATATGCGTAAACGAATGGAGGCTGAGGCCCTTGGGCAAAGGGACTGCCAGGATGGCCTATCAGGTATGGTTTGGAGATGGCGCCCTGGCCGATATGCTGGTGATACCCACGGGAGTAAATTATGAACATTTTCGTGGCCCCGGGAAACGGGTTGCCCTGAGATTTGGCGCGGGGATTCATCATACTGAGATGAAAACAAGCCCACAGGATTATGAGAAATGGCTCCGGGAATTTAATGAGATACTGGACGAGCGCATGAACCGAGAAATCCTTACGTTGGAACCAGTGCTTACAAAGCAGGAGCATCAGGCTAAAATGAATAATTTCTTCGGAGATTGTACCCTGCCGAAAGGGGGTAACGTTTTGCAGAAGGCCGCCGGAGCAGCCGGGAGGCTGATCCACAAATCGCTGTACACATTTTTTGAAAAAAAAGCAGCGAAATTAACGGCCCGGTCAGTCTTTTACGATTCTGTTCTTTTCGGGTTGCTGCTGTATCTGTATCCGCTTATTGTACTGCTTTTGTCTGGTATCGTAGCTTTGATTTTCGGAGGACTTGCCGGACTCGCGGTATTTGCGGCCCTGCCACTTTTAGCCTGGGCGGGAGCACGTTATCGGTAACACGCGAAGCCGGTAAAACAGAAAGGGTGTAAATTTGATCCTCAGCATCAGATTTACACCCTCATTTATCTTAATCGACTGCGTTAATCTTTCACACGGTTTAAGCCCATCGTTTTAAGCATCCAGTCGGGCAACGGATTCTGATGTTTGCGCTTACGGATATCCAGGAACCAGCCTATCTTTTTCAGAATGGGTAACTTATGCGTTTCAACTAATTCTATAAGTGTACCGTCGGGATCTTCCAGATAGGCAAAGCGCCCGGCCGCAGATTCCATCCCAAATGAAGATTCACTGTCTATAGTAAAAGGGTATCCTTCGGACTGGAGCCGGGCTTTCAGTGTATCCATGTCCAGTGTATCAAAACACAGGTGGATATAACCGCAATCACCCCAGTAACGGTTTTCAAACAATTTTTTTGGCGTCCGGTCAAGCGCCTGGAGAAGTTCGATCTGTGTATTTCCCAATAATCTGGAAAAAGCGCCATAGGCCGTAAAATTCTTTCTGAGCAACACCCTGCGATACCGCTGGCCAGGTATTGCTGTTGGTAAATCTTCAAAAACGCCGGTTTTATCGTAAACCACTTCCAGCTTCCCTAAAAGGTTCTGATAAAAGCCTATAGATTTATCCATATCCGCAACCCCGACAAACACCCCGGCAACACCGCCGACTGGTTTTGCTGTTTTCTGAAACCAGGACGTATCACTCGTAATCTGAAATATATTGCCGTAAGGATCATTTCCCCAGAACCCTTCACCTTCGGGAAGCTGCACCACAGGACCTACCGCTTCTTTCGACGCCGCCTTTACCCATGCATGTGCCTGTCTGATGTCCCGCGCTTTGAAACGGATGGCATTAATTCCTAAATCACCCATTTCCAGTTTAAAGTTCAGGGGCTGAGACAGTCGGCTAGTGAACGACCAGATTTCCAGCCCGCCACCTCCCGCCATATTCAATACCAGTGCTGCCTGGCGCGAATGAACTTTGCCGCCGGTATAAGGCGTCATGAGGGGCGCCTCCGCTTTCTCATCAAAGACCGGCACATCAAAACCAAGTACGCGACGGTACCATGCCCATGCCTCGGGGACATTCTGAACACCAATACCAACTTGCTGTATACCGGAAATTAGTGGGTTACTCATTTATAAAAGGGTTTGTAGAAGATTATAAGTATTTACCATGAAGCGGCAATGTTACAAAAATAATGAGGAAAGTTGGTTAATGAGGAATGAGAATTGGCCCGGCATGTTATTATTCCGCCGGGCGATGGGGTAGTCTGCGGGAAGGGGTATTTCTTTTGCGCAGCAACCATAGCCCGGGTGACCGTCTCTGGAACGCCACTATTTCCTGGTAACAGGTACCTGATTGAGATTTAATTTTTACTGATACTTCGGCAGGGTTGGATATGATTGAAATGAAAGTGGAAAATTGGTTTTGATGGATTAAATTTGGGATACAGTTACTTGGATTGGCATAGACCTGCAACCCACATGATTACATTTGCGACGAGGTTTTATCGTGCAAAAAGTAAAAGTTCGGATCGTTAGTAAAAAAGAGGTTTATCTCGGTAATAATTTTACACAACAATACATCGGGTTGGGCCTAATAATTGTTATCTTTAAACTGGAATTTCAGAATAATATTTTAATTTTTTTTGGGACGCATCCAATTTGATGTTTTGCCCGTATATCTAGTGAGCCTGGTCTCAAATTTTATAGGATGAATCAAACAGTAGAAATTGCCCCCATTGCCGAGAGTATAAAAGCTTTTTTTAGTACCAGAAGTTATTCCAATGCCATCGTGATAGCCGATAACAATACCAAAAAGCATTGTTATCCATTGATTAAAGAAAGTTTACCAAAGCATAATCTGGTTGTAGTCAAGAGTGGTGAAGAACATAAAACATTGATTTCCTGTGAATTGATATGGGGAGAGATGACAAAAGCGGAACTGGACAGGCACGCAGTTGTTATCAACATAGGAGGTGGGGTAATTGGAGATATGGGTGGTTTTTGTGCCTCGGTGTATAAAAGGGGTATTGATTTTATACAAATTCCCACAACTCTCCTGTCTCAGGTAGACGCAAGCGTAGGAGGGAAGTTAGGTATTGATTTTCAGGGTTTTAAGAATCATCTGGGGGTATTTAAGTTACCTGAAAGTGTTTTGATAGATCCGGTGTTTTTAAAGTCATTGTCGGAACGGGAGCTGAGGTCGGGTTTTGCGGAAATTATCAAGCATTGCCTGATAGCAGACGGGGACAAGTGGGAGCAGCTGAGAACGATTGATTTTGAGAGGCAAAACTGGGCGGACCTGATCGCTCATTCTGTTAAAATTAAAAAATGGGTGGTTGACCAGGACCCGACCGAAAAAGGACTACGGAAGATCTTGAATTTCGGCCATACGCTCGGACATGCTGTTGAAACTCATTTTCTGAGCAAACCCGCAGGACAGAAACTGCTTCACGGCGAAGCCATTGCGGTGGGTATGATTATGGAAGGGTATATTTCCAGGAGCAGGAAAATGATTGATAATGAGTTGCTTGATCAAATGGAGGAATTTATTTTTGCAACTTACGGAAAAGTAAATATCAAACCAGACGATGTGGAGGCAATAATCCAGCATACGCGTCAGGACAAGAAGAATAAGGGTAAAGAAATTCGTTTTTCGTTGCTTAAAGGAGCAGGAGAATGTGCTTTTGATGTAGTGGTAACAGCGGCAGAAATGCGGAAAGCAATAGCGTATTACATGGCGTAGAAATTAGTTGTGAGGTGCGCTATTGAAGTTTTTTGGGAGTTTTCGGCTTTAATCTAACTATTTAATCTCACCTCATAATTCGTTTGATATGCGTAGATTTATTTTACCTTTTGCAGCTTTACTCGTAGTTATTGTCGTAGCAGGATGTTCAAGTGGACGTAAAGTTTTTGTAGAACACGACTATAGCTATGAAACCAATTTTAAAGATTATTCTTCATACACCTTTCTGGAATGTGAGCGGGATACCAATAATCTTTGTACAGAAATATATGAGGCCATCCGCCGGCAGATGCAGGTAAGAGGCTACAAACTTACCGCCGAAAAACCAACCCTGCTTGTTAATTATGGTATCTTTTACGACAATCTGAGATACCAGGGGTATATGCAGCCGGTAATCAAAAACTGGGTGGATACAGAAAACGATGGCTTCAGATACGAACCGATAAAATATGCGCTTGACAAAGGCACGTTGATTGTCTCTCTGATCGACGCAGAAAGTGATCAGGTGGTATGGAGAGGTTATGCCTCAGGAATTTTCAAAGGAAGTGAAAATTCCAATAACCACTACCGAAGTGTCGTCCGGAGGATTTTTGACCAGTACCCGCTCTTCGCCAAAGGCTACGACCCCCGCAGGTATAGCGAACAAGTAGGACGCTGAGGAAGTATGCAGTTTTGAGTAGGCAGTCGTCGGTACGTTTCCCATGGCTGCATACTGCCTACTGTGAACCGCCTACTAATTTAAGTAAGCAGTCTGCGGTACGTTTCACATAGATGGATGCGTACTGCCTACTTTGAACTGCAAACTCAAAACCTCCTACTCAAAAACTACCTGAGCTTAAGTGTAACCAGTGTGACAATTGCCAGTATAATGCCTACGATCCAGAAACGGGTGACGATTTTTGCTTCGTGAATGCCTTTCTTCTGGTAGTGGTGATGCAGGGGAGCCATTAACAGGATACGACGTCCTTCGCCATATTTCCTTTTAGTATATTTAAAATAACTGACCTGCATAATTACGGAGATGTTTTCCGCGATGAAGATACCGCACATACACGGTATGAGCCATTCTTTACGGATAGCCAACGCAACAACGGCAATTACGCCGCCGAGCATGAGGCTCCCTGTATCACCCATAAATACTTGAGCCGGATACGAATTGTACCACAAAAATCCGACGCATGCCCCAATAAAGGCAGCGCAGAAAATAACCAGTTCTCCTGAGTTGGGGATGTACATGATGTTAAGGTACTGCGAGAATTTTGTATTTCCGGACAGATACGCAAGTACTCCCAGCGTAAGCGCAATAATCCCCGAAACACCGGCAGCAAGCCCGTCGATACCGTCTGTAATATTGGCCCCGTTGGATATGGCTGTGATGATGATAATAGCTACAAGGGTGTAAATTACCCAGGTATACTCATCAGGAAGCCAGCCAAAAAGCAGCCATTTATAGTCAAATTCGTTATTCTTAAAAAATGGAAAGGTAGTGACCGTCGGGTGAATGATGTCCTTGTAGCGCTGTACTTCTCCCAGATTTGAACTGATCAACGGTTTTTCATACATCCGAATGCGCACATGGTCATTGAAAGAAAGGGTTAACCCCACAATTAATCCAAGACCAACCTGCCCTACAATTTTGAATCGGCCGTGCAGCCCGTCCTTGTTGTTCCTGAATTTTTTGAGGTAATCGTCCACAAAACCAATCATGCCGGTCCATATTGCCGTAATGATCAGCAGCACAATATACACGTTGCTTAGCTTGGCAAAGAGTAAAACAGGAATAAGTAATGAAGCAAGTATGATGAAACCACCCATAGTAGGAGTTCCTGCTTTTTCCATCTGCCCTGCCAGTCCCAGATCACGTATGGATTCTCCCATCTGCTTTCTTCGCAGGAGGTTTATAATCGATTTCCCGTAGGTTGCAGCAATTGCCAGAGACAATACCGTTGCGCCCAAAGCACGAAAGGATATGTACTGGAAAACCCCTGCTCCGGGAACGTTAAACTGTTTGTCCAGATAATCGAATAGATAATATAGCATGCAACAAGGTACAATTGGGATGACAATTGCAAAGTTGCTTCTTTTCACAGACTGTGCAAAAGGGAAAGGCTTATTTTGAAAACAAAAGCGGATAAATCAAGAGTTACCTGTTAATCTATCCGCTTTTGATGTACTTAAAACTGTTAATGCCGGTTATGGTATATCCGTGTAGGTCAGGTTCATCATCAGTTCCAGCTGTTGGCTATGTCTTTCGCTACATTAGGATTGTAATTTTTTTCCACATCGGGAATAGGGAACAGTACGTTTTTGTCCTGGAATGGCTGTCTGCCATCACCCGGCTCTGCTGCCCTTTGTGCATTGATGGTTTCCTTAGCGATTCCCCAACGGATAAGGTCAAAGTATCTGAGCTGCTCGCCGGTAAGTTCCAGCTGTCTTTCCCGTTTGAGCAGGCTCATAGCTTCGGCCTGAGAACCCAGAGTGGTGTAGGTAAAGGCCCCCGAACGCTGCCTTACCTTATTGATCAGATTCAGCGGTTCTGTTCCAGTATTTCCCTGCTGAATGTAGGCCTCCGCAAGCATCAGCAGCACATCGGCATACCGGATCACCTGGCCGTTAATTGAGCTTTGCGGTCCGCCATAGGACGCTACATCCTCGTAATACTGGTATTTTCTCCATACATAGTATCCCTGCGGATCACTCGTATTGAAGGGAAAGGAAATTTTGCCTTCTGCACATTTGTCACAGTAGGTAGTATCACCTCCGCTAGGCTTATTGCCATAAAATGTAAACTTGGCCCTTGGATCTACATAAGTAGTACCCGTTTGCGGATTGGAGTACTGGAAGGCTTTTACAACGGTGGTGGGGATATAAACGTTAAACCAGTCCTTAAAACCATATTCCTGTGCGCGGTCTGAGTGGGTGGCCTTACCACCCCAGGTTTCCTGTCCGCCGAAAACATAGTACTGATTACCTATACCCCAGTCGGTCCATTTGGCATTCATGATCTGGAATATGTTTTCAGGACTGCTTTGATTTTCAGAACTGAACAAATTGTCATATACCGGGTCAAGCGCATAGGTATAGGGCGCGGTGGTCAATTGGGCCAGGGTGCTTTGTGCAAGCGCCCATTTCTTTTGGTACAGATAGGACTTACCTAGTAGCGCAATGGCTGCTCCCTTAGTTGCCCTGCCAAGGCCTGTGGCGGCATCGTAGGTTACAGGAAGATCAGCGGCTGCCAGGGCAAGGTCACTTTCAATGAAAGACCATATTGCCTGTACTGATGAACGGCTTGCATAATTGTTAGCGACGGTACTGTCATAGGCGGTGATGAGCGGTGCTCTTCCCCAAAGGTTCACAATATTAAAATAGGCGTAGGACCGCAAGAACCGGGCTTCGGCTATATATTGTTTGGCCTTGGCTTCGTCTGCTGCGGTGGTAGGTTGCCATACATTGGCCCTGTCTATTACCACATTGGCCCGTAGAACCAGGCGATAGAGGCTGTTCCACAATTGGGCTATCTGTGCCTGGCTGGTACCAAATGAGTAGTCGGCAAGCTGCGCCATGTCACCTTGCAGGTTGGTCGTTTTCTTGGCTTCGTAGCCCAGCAGGTCAAAAATGAAGTAATATTCTCTGGACCATAAGCCGTTATGCAGCAAAGTGGCATAGGTGGCTACAACCGCCTGGTTAAGTCCGTCGGCGGAAGTAAAATAGGTTGAGAAATCGTAACTGCTCTGGCTGGTAAGGTCCAGTTTTGATTTGTCGCAGCCTGCAATATTTACAGCAGACATCAATAGCAGACAATAGAAAATAATTCTTTTCATATCAATATTTTTAATTAGTATCTAGCCTAAATATTAGAATCCAAGTTGTAAGCCGCATAGGAAAGTACGGGGCTGAGGAAGTTGCAGCCTGTCGTCGATACCGCGGGAGAAGATGTAACTGCCTCCGTTTTGAGTACTTACTTCAGGATCGTATCCTTTGTACTTGGTAACGGTTAACAAATTCTGCGCGGCCACATAAATCCTTATCTTGTTGAATATCTTACCGTTGCCAATGCCGCTGATTACCTGTTGAGGTAAAGTATAACCGAGCGTGACATTCCTCAGGCGCAGGTAATTACCGCTTTCGAGCCACCAGTCAGAGGGGCGCAGGTTACCATCTCCGGTTGCACTTTGTCCTGCTCTGGGCAGAGAGGCAACATCACCGGGTTTCTGCCATCTGTCCAGAATAGCCGTTGAGGCGTTGTGACCGGTCGATTCATTTTCTGTAACAAATTTGAATGCATTTAATAACTTAAGGCCTGCCACCCCGGATACGACCAGGTTGAGATCAAAACTCATGAAATTAACGCCTGCATTGAACCCGTATACATATTTAGGGATTGGATTCCCCAGTATCTTCTGGTCTGTTGAAGTTACCTTGCCGTCGCCGTCGATGTCCTTAAAAATGAAATCACCGGGCAACAAACCAGCCTGATAGACGGTAGCGGCATCACCGCTTTTTTCAGCAGCCATTTTATTGAGGGCATCAATTTCCGCCTGGTCTTTGGCAACATGGTCCACATTGTATCCATAAAATGAACCGATTGGAGATCCTGCCGCAGTGTAGGTAAATGTTGGTAAATTACTGAATGCCCCTGCCTGAATCGGTGCTGCAAATTCACTTCCCAGGGAATTAACAACATTTTTATTATAGGCCAGGTTGGCACTGACGTTGTAGGTAAGCCCTTTTTCGTTTCCGCCACGGTACCCAACAGTGAATTCAATGCCTTTGTTTTGAGCACTTGCCGCGTTGGCGTATTTACTGGGCTGGCCGCCGCTGTTTGAGGCTCCGGTACTTCCTGCAACGGGTACGCTTACGAGCAAGCCGCTACTTTTCCGGTTGTACCAGTCGATGGTTACGCTTAATTTATTGTTCAAAAAAGCAAGGTCAAGTCCTACGTCGGTTTGGTCTGTGGATTCCCACTTGATATTGGGGTTAGACAAAGTATTGATGGTGGTTCCCGGATAAAAACCTTCATTGGTTCCCAGGGAATAAACCAGGTTACCATTCGGACTGCCACTGAAGGTAAGTACCGAAGTAACGCCTGTTGTCGGGATTGTGTTGTTACCTGTGCGACCAAGTCCGACCCTCAGCTTACCATCACTAAGAAAGTTCAGACTGCTTTTCAGGAAATCTTCATCAATGAACCGCCATGCAACACCCAGTCCATAAAAATTACCAAACCGGTTGTTTGCACCGAAGTTGGAAGCACCGTCACGTCTGTAACTTCCTGATAATATGTATTTATCCTGGAAGGAGTAAACAGCACGGCCAAAATAGGAGATAATAGACGAGCGGGCATAACCATAGGATGTTCCGGTGACCGCCTGCGACTGGGCAACGCTGATATTCTGAATACTGTTGTTCGGGATGCTGGTACCTGTTGCGTTCAGTCCTGAGGAATGGCCGGGATCAAGGTAGCTGTTACCGATGGTTGCCGAAATATTGTGGTTACCAAAGGTGCGGTTGTAAGAGAAATAGTTCTCAATGGTATAAAAGGAATAGCTGTTGTAGCCAAGTGTTGCCTGTTGAGGCTGAGTAAGGTTGTTACCTCCTGCATAGGCATACTGGTAGCTATTGGTTTTTCCTCCGCCAATCTCGGCTGAAAGCTGGGTCCTAAACCGCAATCCGGCGAAAAGGTCTACCTCTGCGAACACCTGCGGAAAAAATACGAATCCGCTGGTCACCGGTTTGTTCAGGTTGATGGCCGCCAGTGGGTTGTTACCATTGCTGAAATCGTCTACGTTGGTCGTATTGGAATAACCTCCCAAAACGGAAGAATCAAAAATTGGCTTATAGGGCGCATAATAAACAGCGTCGGAAATGCTGGCCAGCTGACCTACATCTTTTACGTATCTGATATTCAAAGCTTGACCCAGATGGAAACGGCCCAGCGTTTCGTCCAGGCTGAACCGGGCATTTACCCGTTTGTCAGTATAGTTTTTTACAATAGCCTGTTGGTTTATATAACTCAGTGAAAAATTGTAGTTAACCTTTTCGCTGCCTCCGCTAATGTTGATGTCATTTTGAGATACCAACGCGGAACGGAAAATCTCGTTTTGCCAGTCGGCTCTGTCCTGCAATACTTCGGAGGTATTGAATTTCGCAGGTAAAACAGAATTGGTTGTAGCGGCGAAATCTTTTAACAAGTCCACATACTGGGATGCGTTAAGCAGATCCAGTTTTTTCCATGCCTTTGCAACGCCCCACTGAGAATTGAAATTGATCTTGGGCGTACCCGAGCGTCCTTTTCTGGTGGTGATAATGACAACGCCATTGGCTGCTGCCGAACCATATATCGCGGTGGAAGAGGCGTCTTTCAGGATGGTAATATTCTCGATATCCTGTGTTCCGAGGGTATTGAACATGGTTTTGCTTCCCTGGATACCATCAATTACATACAGCGGATCCACTCCGGTAAATGAGCCGGTTCCCCGGATGAGTATCTGGGCGTCGGAGCCTGGGGTACCATTGGATTGCAGCACTTGCACGCCGGCAGACTTTCCGATCAGAAGCTGGGAAGGGTTGGTAGCCGTTGTTGATCCGGCATCTTTTGCGTTCACCATATCCACGGAACCAACCAGTTCTTTTTTCCGGGAAGTACCGTAACCGATCACCACCACTTCGCTCAGTGCCTGATCACTAGGCTCCAGGCTCAGATTGAAGACGACCCGATCACCTACCGGAAGTTCCTGGGATTTGTAACCTAAAAAACTGAAGACAAGAATAGTGGCTTTGTCGGTCACCTCAAGTTCAAAATTGCCGTTTACATCTGTGATGGTACCTTGCTGAGTACCCTTTATGAGCACGCTAACTCCTGGTAAATCTTCACCTCTTTCATCTTTCACTTTCCCTTTGACGGTAAGCAGGTTAGGGTCGCGGTTTTCCGGTTGTTCCGTTTTTGGAAAAAGCCTGCTGGAGTTGAGAGGGTTTTTGTCGCTCAAAAGGATGTATTTGCCGGACACTTCATACTTGATATGCAACGGCGTAAGCAATTTGTCAAGAAGCGCTCCCAACCGCTCGTTCTCGTAATTAGCAGTTACTTTTTGGCCTGATTTGATTACCTGAGGGCTGAAAACGAATTTAATGCTCGACTGTTTTTCCAGCTTTTGAAGAGCGGCTGTTACTTCCTGGTTATCCACCCGCAGGCTGACCAGCTTGTCCAATACCTGGGCTTTGGTAGAGACGGCGTAGGTAATTCCTGTAAACATCACCATTACTATCGCCTGAATGATAGAGATTCGCATAACTTTTAGCCACAAGGCATTGTTTTGCAACGGTTTTCGCATAGTTTTACTTTGGTTTTAATAGTTAAAATTAAACTGGCAAGAGCCCCCGCTCTTGCGTCCTGATGTCCTCCCTTTTTGGGGAGATATTAGAAGATGGGGTAATGTTTGCAGCATTACCCCTCTTTTTGTTTTGGGTTCTTAGCTGCAGCCTTTGCTGGTTATGATGATCTGCGCATCAATAATTTCGTAAGAAGCACGTATGACCTTACAGATCAGATCGAGCTTTTCATAGAGGGATTCGTCTTCCAGAGGTGCCGTGATGTGGCATTTCCCAAGCAAATCACCGTCATAAACGATCGTCACCCCGTAACTTTTTTCCAGCAGATTGAATGCTTCTTCTACCGGAGTATTGTTGAAATTAAAGTTTGCGGGAACAGGAATGTTTTCCTGAAGTATGACCGGATTTTCTACCAGGGTTTTGGTAAGCCGTTCGAGTGGCCGGGTGTAAATTCCCATTTGGTTAGGTAAAAGTATGACAGCCTCGGGCTGCTCCTCTCCCAGTTCGCGGGTTTCCTTGTTTTTGGAGGTGACCGTTACCTTTCCGGTTAATACCTTTACAATCACGTTTTTATCGTTTTCGTAGGCCTTCACCGTGAAGCTCGTACCCAGTACCTTGGTTATAATTTCATTGGCATAAACGAAGAAGGGCTGGTGGGGTATCTTGGTTATTTCAAAAAAGCCTTCTCCGGATAAATACACTTCCCGCTTATCTGTTTTGAAAGACTGTGGATAACTGAGCTTGCTTTTCGGCTGAAGGGTTATCACGGACCCATCGAGCAGGCTTACTTTAATCGGGTGATTGGTATCATTTACCTTTTCGGTAAAGGGTGCGGTACGCGCCTCTGCCAGCATAGTTTCGTATACTGAAACTTTTTTATCCTCTTTTCTGAGCAGGTACCAGCCCAGGCTGAACAAAACAATGGCGGCAAAGGATGCTGCAATTTTTAATGAATAGCTCCATAAAGAAGGTGCCGGAGCATCGTCTGCATCGGTAAGCGCAAAAATGGACTGGGTTTTTTGGTATACATGTTGGTCACTTATGACAGCGTGCTTCATTTCAAGAGCACTGATCACGAACTTTGCCTGGCTGATGATTTCGGCTTTGTCGGGATGATCAGCTAGCCAGTTTTCCCAAAACGTGTCTTCCGGGGGGAGCTGCTGATTTACCCATTTTCGGAAATAGCCGTCCAGTACAAGATCTTCGGCGGTAAATTTGGTATAATCCATGATTAAATTGTCTTCTAATAGTAATAGAGACAATTCGAAACTTTGTACTGAAAGAATTTGGGAAAAAATTTAAATTAATTGATAAACCAGGCAGCCTTGATTTCCTTGATAGTAGTATGCACCAGATTACGGACCGATTGATAGTTGATCGACATGAGCTTGGCGATCTGTTCATAATCAATTTCCTGATAGAATTTCAGGTAGATAACTTCACGCTGGCGTCGGCTTAAACTGTTGAGAATGAGATGTAGTTTTTTGTGCTCTTCTTCATTCGTCTCTATTTCAATCATCTTTGTTTCGATCGAAAATTCGCCTATGAAGTCCAGGTCTTCGTTGCCGTCCAGCGATTCCTGCTGCCATTTGTCTCTGGTTTGGGTTTCAATATAAATTTTTCGCCTTAATGACTTGAGCAGGTAAAATTTGACGTTACCGGTATCACCCAGAAATTCTTTACGCCGCCACATATCCAGAAAAAGCTCCTGAATGCAATCATCTACCAAAGCGTGGTCTCTGGTCAGTTTCGTTCCATAATTGTGAAGTGTTTTATAATAAATAACCGTCAGGTTATTGAAGGCATCTTTGTCTCCCTTTTTAAAGGCAAGCCAAAGTTCTGCAACTTCTGTCTCGTTTGGCATATTATCTGCTTAACATTGCAATTACTTCATAAAGACCAGCATGGCATTTAATACCGGAATGGAGAGAATAAATTTAAGGGGATTTAGTAAACGAATAAAAGTAGTAGGGTTTAATGTTCCAGGGCTTCCCGCAAAACTTCTTTATCATCAAAATGATGTTTTATACCTTTAATTTCCTGGTAGTTTTCATGTCCTTTGCCGGCTATGAGAATGATATCCTCCGGTTTTGCTTCGGAGCAGGCTTTAAAGATAGCTTCACGGCGGTCGGGGATTACGGTGGTTTTCTTGTAATCAATAGGAGGAATACCCTTTTGCATCTGCTGAAGAATATCCAGCGGATCTTCGTAACGCGGATTGTCTGAGGTGAGAATCACCCGGTTGCTGTATTTACATGCAATTGCGGCCATTTTTGGCCGTTTCTCAGCATCTCTGTTTCCGCCGCAGCCTACTACCGTGATGACGGTTTCATTGCCATGCCGCAGGTGTGTGATGGTTTCCAGTACGTTTTCCAGCGCGTCGGGTGTGTGGGCATAGTCCACGATGGCAACGATATTTTCGGGGGAATGAAATTGCTCAAAACGCCCGGGAGGACTTTTAAGATTGGATAATTCCGTGAGAACAGCTTCCGGGTTTTCGCCCATTAGAACAGCCGCCCCATACACCGACAGCAGGTTATAGGCATTAAACTTCCCGATGACCCTGAACCAGACTTCCTGATTATTCACCTCCATGTGCATGCCAGCCAGTGTATCGGAGATGATTTTTCCTTTAAAGCTTGCCAGTGTCTGCAGGGAATAGGTTTCGATAGCTGCCCGGGTATTCTGCACCATAACAGCCCCCCGGCGGTCGTCGATGTTGACCAGTGCAAAAGCTGATTTGGGGAGCATATCAAAGAAACCTTTCTTTGCCTTAATATAATTGTCGAACGTTTTGTGAAAGTCAAGGTGATCATGCGTAATGTTGGTGAATATCCCGCCCGAGAAATGCAGGCCGGATATCCTGTGCTGCACAACGGCATGTGAGCTCACCTCCATAAAAGCATGTGAGCAACCTCTTTCAGCCATTTTAGCCAGAAGTGCGTTCAGCGCTATTGCATCCGGGGTGGTATGGGTTGCAGGGATGACCTCATCTTCGATCTGGTTCTGAACCGTGGACAGTAAGCCGCAGCGATATCCCAATGCTCTGAAAAGCTGAAAAAGAAATGTTGCGACGGAGGTCTTCCCATTTGTCCCGGTAATGCCTATCAGGCTCAGTTTTTGTGATGGGTGATCATAAAATGCGGACGCGATGTAACCCATCGCTTCGGCGGTGTCAGGTACCTGAATGTATACAACGGTTTCCTTTAGTTCCGCCGGAAGTTCCTCGCAAAGAATGGCAGAAGCGCCCAGTTCCGAGGCAAGGCCTATATACTGGTGGCCGTCTGTCTGAGTTCCTCTTAAAGCTACAAACAGACTGCCGGAGGTAACTCTTCTCGAGTCCATTGTGATGTTAAGGATATGAATATCTCCTGAACCCGTTATCGTCGGACTGGAAACGCCACTGAGCAAAGTGCTCAGCAATTTCCCCTGATTATTTTCCATAAATAAGTTTTACTGCAAAGTGAGAAGGATACTTTTGAGTCCCGTTTTATTGGCTCCCGGCGGCAGCGATTGCTCCACTACTTTGCCCGAACCTTTAAATGTTACCCGATATCCTTTATTTTCCAAAATAAACAATGCATCCCGCATGGTTAAGCCAGCCAGATCGGGAACCTCCCGGGAATCAATATTTCTGGATCGCCAGGTAGCTTTACCTTTCTTGATGATTGAGCCAGCGACATACTCGTTTTCTGAGGTAACAGGGGCCAGGTTGAGCTCATCACTCAATAGTTTCAGGTCGGCGGTACGTCCTGCAAGTCTCACATTTTTTGTTTCTTCGGGAACAGAGTCCTTCACGGGTTTCTGGATACTTACGTCATAGGCATAAATCCGATCAGCCACTTCCTTGAATACCGGTGCGGCTACGCTTCCTGCATACAGCATGTAATTGGCTTTGGCTCCCTTCGGAGTATCGATGATCACAATGCAGCTGTATTTGGGCTTGTCAGCTGGGAAATAACCGGCAAAAGAAGTGTAATACTTGCCGGGGGTATAAACTCCGTTTACGAGTTTTTGGGCCGTCCCAGTTTTTCCGGCAATTCTGTAAAGGCCTGACTTAATGTTTTTTGCTGTTCCGTTTTCAACCACACCCTCCATCATGGATTTCACTTTCCGGATGGTTTCGGGGGAGCAAATCGGTTTGTCTTCCACGTAAGGTTCTATTTTGTCCTCTAATTTTTCGGCACTCCTTATTTCACGTACCAGCATGGGGCGTACCCAGTACCCGTCGTTGGCCACGGCGTTGTAAAGGGCCAGGGTCTGAAGAGGGGTCATACCCATTTCGTATCCGTGCGACATCCAGAATAAAGAGTAATTACTCCACTGTCTGGATTTCCGGTCCTTGATATGCGGCGGGGTTTCGCCCTTCATGGCAATTCCAGTGGGCTCAGTCAAATGAAATTGTTTCAGGTACTTAAGGTAGGTGTCGGGTTTGGAAAAAAAGTACCGCTGCATGAGCAGCAATATCCCGATGTTGGACGAGTTTTCAAAAACCTGCGTAGCTGTAAGTGTCCCGTAACCGCCTCTTTTTGAGTCGTTAATGGTAGTTCCTCGAAAACGGTACGAACCGTCTCCTGTGTTGACAGTGATATGGTCGGGGTTCATTTTGGTTTCTTCCAGCAAAGCCATCATGGTAGGCAGCTTGAAGGTAGAACCCGGATCATTACTTCCGGCAATGGCATAATTAAAGACTTCCTGGTATTTGCCGTCCTCCCTTTTGGTAAGGTTGGCCATTGCCCGTATCTCCCCTGTTGCCACTTCCATTACAATTACGCAGCCATAGTCGGCATCGGTTTCAGTAAGTTTCCGGCGCAGCGCAGTTTCTGCCCGGTCCTGAAAATTCATATCCAGGGTTGTATAGATATCTTTGCCTGTTTCGGGCTGGACATTGAGTGCGTCTCCGACGGGAATTTTCAAGCCGCCTTCAACCATTTCTACCCAGGCAATGCCTGCTTTTCCTTCAAGCTTTTTTTCAAAACTGGCTTCAATACCTATATATCCGCGGCCGGTTTTGGGATCTGTGCCGCCAATGGTTCTGTCTGCCATGGGGCTGTATGGTTTGTAACGTTTGTAAATAGTCTCAAACTTCCCTCCGCCGCCTTTTTTATCCTTTGCAAAAAAGGGCCATTTTTTAATTTTTTCCCGTTCCAGGTGGCTTATTTCTTTTACTTTCAAGCGGAGATAGCGTTTTGTTTTACTGATGCGGTAACGCATGATCTTATTCCGGTATCCTTCCACAGTATTTTCTCCGAAATTTCGGGCCAGCAGATTGGCCAGGAGTTCAACATTGTTAGCAAAATAGGTGGAATCGGCCACTTTGGTATCAAGCCCTACATAATAATAAGGTAGTGAAGTGGCCAGCAGGCTGTTGTCACTGGAATAAATGTTACCGCGCCGGGCCGGGATGGTATCCAGTTTAAGATCGTTTTTGACGGAATATTCTGCCCAGGTCTTTCCCTTAAAGGTATCATAGTACTGTACTCTGATAAGTTTACCGAATACCAGTATGGCCAGCCCGAACAGAAGCCAGCCTACAAACCTGGCCCTGTTGATCAGGGCTTTCTTATTGTTGGGTCCGCTCTCGATGTCGCTTTTCATTCAGGTTAGAGAGGTTTTTTTTAAGATCAGACATTAAGTTTTAGCTTTTTCCAAAGCAAGTTAGCAGATCAGGACCGTTGTCAAAAATCTCCTTTTTTGACAACGATCTTCTGCGGTGGGGTCAGGTTTTCTTCCAGGCCGGTTCCTTTCACCCTTTCTAGCACCACAGACTGCTTCCCGCTTTTTTCATAGTCGGCATGTATGGAAGTATATTCTGCACGCAGGTCATCCACTTCTTTTTTTAACTTGATGCTGTTGCGTACGTATTGTTCAGACTGAAAACCTATCCACTCATATGCCACTAAAAGCGAAACTACCCAGGCCACGTAATAGAAGTACTTTACGGGAACGCGTTCCTCTTTGCCAGGCAGTTTTTCTCCAAAAATCTTGTCAAGGGGTAAAAAGCGGTTGAGCCAGTTAAACAGGCTGTACTCCCTCTTGGGTTTTGCGGGCCTGGCAGCTATTGGCTTTGATTTCCTTCTGTTTTCTGCCATGATCTTCTCTTTTATTGATCCGAAGTGTACATACTTTCTATTATATCCCATTCAGCGACGGAATATTTCATGCAACCGTAAATAAATTTTATTTTTCAGCAATACGCAATTTCGCGCTCCGCGCCCTTGGATTACGGGCAACTTCTTCTGCGCTGGCTTCGATGGGTTTACGAGTGATTGCTTTCAGGGGCTTAATTTCGTTTCCGTAAAAATCCTTTTCTACTTCGCCACTGAACTTACCCTTCTGGATAAAATTTTTGACCAGGCGGTCTTCCAGAGAATGATAAGACATCACCACCAGCCGTCCGCCCGGCTTAAGTACTTCGGGCACCTGTTCCAGAAATTCTTCCAGTACTTTCAGCTCATCATTCACTTCAATGCGTAATGCCTGAAATACCTGAGCAAAATACTTGTTTTCCCGATGCCGGGGCGCATAGCGCTGCAGCAATTGTTTCAGGTCGTTAATCGTCTCAATGGGATTATTATGCCGGGTTGAATAAATGGCTTCGGCTATGGTTTTGGCATTTTGTACTTCTCCATACATGCCGAAAATTTTTTGCAGGCTGGCAGCCGAATAATGATTGAGTACCTCCCCGGCCGTTTTTTCCGTACCCGGGTTCATTCGCATGTCCAGGTCGGCGTCAAAGCGGGTTGAAAAGCCCCGTGCAGGCGTGTTGATCTGATGGGATGATACCCCGAGGTCTGCCAGAATGCCGTCCACTTTATCAGCCTTGTAGAGCTTGAGGTACCTTTTCAGGTGGCGGAAATTGGACGCAATAAAAATCAGTTTTCCGCTTTCTTTCAATGCTTCCGCATTCTTAGCAGCATCCGGATCCTGGTCAAACGCAAACAGCTTGCCAGTGTCAAGCTTGTCCAGAATTGCCCTCGAATGGCCGCCACCGCCAAAGGTAACGTCCACATACATGCCATCAGGACGAATATTCAATCCTTCCAGGCACTCTGATAACATGACCGGTTCGTGGTAACTATTTTGCAAATCCATTCACTAAAAGCAATATATGGCGGAACTAATTTTTGCCGGAAGGCAGTTACAAACTTAGCAATTTTCAATGGTAGGATTTGGCCATTGTTCCCTATTTAATTTTCGCTAATCCTTCGCCATTTCAGCTTAATCTGTAACTTATGAGATACATAGTTTTGTTTTTCATTTTGCTTTTTCCGAAGCACGGGTCCCTGGCTAAACCAGTTATACCAGATGTTGTGAAGGAAGGCGTATGGAGGGCAACCTTGCTCCGTGATGGTCAGGCGTTGCCATTTATTCTGGAGATCAGGAAAAATACGGATGGAAAAACGTTTTCTGTTTTCGCCGTCAATGGCAGCGAGCGCCTTCGGATGGATACGGCTTTTGTAGCGCAGGATTCTATCCATATTCCCATGCAGCTCTTTGATTCTGAAATTGTTGCCCACATAGAACCCGGGAGTCTGAAAGGGAAGTACAACCGGCTGTCCGGCAAAAATGTGATTGCCTGGCTGCCATTTGAGGCAAAGTTCGGCGACAACTATAAATTTTATAAGCAAGGTGAGGCCAGGTCGCCGGTGAATATAACAGGGAAATGGTCAGCTGTATTCCACAATCCGGCTACGGGGGGTAATACGCCTTCCGTCGCGAATTTTACGCAGAAAGGCAGTGACGTAACCGGATCCTTCCTGACACCGACGGGCGATTATCGTTTTCTTACAGGCAGTATGAATGGAGACAGCCTGTATTTGTCCACATTTGATGGTTCGAATGCGATGTTATTTAAGGCTTCCGTGCAGGCGGATGGTACGTTAAAGGGAGTGCTTTGGACTGGTGTAGCAGGTTATAGAACCTGGACGGCTAAGGCTGATCCAGATGCGAAGCTGCCCGACGCAACAAAACTTACCTTTCTGAAACCAGGGGCAGGAGAAGTGAATTTTTCTTTTACGGACAGCAAAGGCCAAACGGTTTCCCTAAGCGATGCGGCATTCAAGAATAAGGTGGTAATTCTTCAGATCATGGGCTCCTGGTGCCCTAATTGTATGGATGAGACTAATTTTCTGGTACCCTGGTATAAAAAGAATAAGAAAAGGGGCGTAGAGATTATAGGGCTTGCGTTTGAAAAATCGGACAATCCTGATATTTCAAATCCTAAGATCAAAAGAATGATCACGCGGTTTGGTATTGAATATCCGGTTTTGCTGGCGGGCACTAACACAGATGCGGGTACGGCAAAAGCGCTTCCTATGCTGAACAAAGTGATGTCTTACCCTACGACTATATTTATTGACAAAAAGGGAAAGGTCAGAGAAATACATACGGGTTTCAGCGGGCCCGGGACGGGTAAGTACTACGATCAGTTTGTGGAGGAATTCACCCGACTGACAGACAAACTTCTGAGTGAGTAGCAGGCACCGGCGCATTGGAAAAGTAATATCCAATGCGTTTTTTATTTAACCTAAATTAGTATGCTTGCATAATATTGGTGGGTTTTGCTACATTTGTAAAAAGTGAAACTGACCCACAACCGTCGTGAAACAATGCGTAAGGAAAAGACAATTGATTTTCAGATAAAGTGGGCATGGCATTCCATTTCAAGAATGTACAACGCTTATGCTGCCAATTTTGGGATTACAATGGCTGCGGGCCACGTGCTGCTCAATATTGACATTGAGCAGGGTACCCCCGCAACGAAAATTGCTCCGTTGCTGGGCATGGAGCCCAGAAGCCTGGTGAGAATGTTGAAAAACCTGGAAGAACGCGGGCTGATTACACGCGAGGTGGATGATACCGATAAGCGGTTCGTCCGTATTGTGCTGACAGACCTTGGAAAAGAAAAAAGGGAACTGTCCAGGGAGGGGGTTATTCTTTTCAACAATATGGTCCGGGAGAAAATACCGCTTGAGAAGCTGGCCACTTTTTTTGAGGTGATCAATGATATCAATAAAATCGTAGAAGAAGAAAATCAGAAACTCAGAGCCGGAGAATCAGATGACGAGCTTTGAACATATAGTTTATCCTAAAAACCAAAACCTATCATAATGAATCGTTCAATTCGTAAAGTTGCCGTACTGGGATCTGGTATCATGGGCTCCCGTATTGCGTGCCATTTTGCCAATATTGGAGTAGAAGTTTTACTGCTTGATATCGTTCCTAAGGAGCCCAATGAAGCAGAAAAAGCGAAGGGACTGACCACAGAACACCCAGCGGTCAGAAACCGGATTGTTACGGAATCTTTTCAACAGACACTTAAGGCAACTCCTGCATCTCTGTATAGCCCTTCTTTTGCATCCAGGGTAAAGCTCGGCAACTTTGATGATAACCTGGCCGACATTAAAAATTATGACTGGGTGATCGAAGTGGTGGTGGAGCGCCTGGATATCAAGAAAAGTCTCTATGAGAAAGTCGATGTACTCAGGAAGCCCGGCACACTGATTACGTCCAATACCTCGGGTATCCCGATCCACCTGATGGCGGAGGGTCGAAGTGAAGATTTTAAAAAGCATTTTTGCGGAACACACTTTTTCAACCCGCCCAGATACCTCCGGTTACTTGAAATCATTCCTACCAAAGAAACGGATCCCGGAATCATTGATTTCCTGATGCACTATGGCGACTTGTTCCTGGGAAAAACCACAGTTCTATGTAAAGATACCCCAGGTTTTATAGCCAACAGGCTGGGAATATATGCGCTGATCCAGACAATCAGGGTGGCTGCGGAAATGAACCTGAGCGTGGATCAGGTGGATAAGCTTACGGGGCCTGTGGTGGGTAGGCCTAAATCCGGGACTTTCCGGTTATCGGATGTAGTGGGGCTTGACACCACCGTTCATGTTGCCAATAATCTGTATGCCTCGGGAGAGGGTAACGATGAGTCGCGGGATGCCTTTGTTTTGCCGGCTATCATGCAAAAACTTTATGATAACAAATGGCTGGGAGATAAAACAGGGCAAGGTTTTTATAAGAAAATGAAGGATGAAAAGGGCAAGTCGGTGATTCTGGCACTTGACTTTGACACCCTGGATTATAAACCTTCGGAAAAGGTAAAGTTTGATACTCTGGAAACCACAAAGGCCATAGGTGACGTAACCAAGCGTTTCGGTGTGCTGCTGGCAGGGAAAGACAAAGCGGGAGAGTTTTACAGAAGGACTTTTGCAGATATTTTCAAGTATGCGACCTACCGAGTCCCTGGCATTTCGGACGAAATCTTCCGGATTGATCAGGCCATAAGTGCTGGTTTTGGCTGGCAATTGGGGTTATTTGAAACCTGGGATGCTATTGGCCTGAAAAATATGCTCACGATCATGGAGAGCCTTGATCAAAAACCGGCGGCCTGGGTTTATGAAATGCTCGAAGCCGGTAACGAATCGTTTTACAGGATAGAGGCAGGAAAAAAACTGTACTATGACATTCCGTCTAGATCGTACAAGAAAATTCCGGGCCAGGATGCGTTCGTCATTTTGAGTAACCTGTCTGAAGGGATTGTCTGGAAAAATGCGGGTGCTAACCTTTACGATCTCGGTGACGGGATACTCAATCTGGAGTTCAGGTCAAAAATGAATACCATGGGCTCAGAGGTGATCGAAGGCATTCAGAAAGGCATCAGCCTTGCGGAGCGCGATTTCCGGGGAATAGTAATAGGGAATGAATCCAGCGAGGCATTTTCTGCTGGGGCCAACCTGGCAATGCTTTTCATGTTTGCTATTGAGCAGGAGTTTGACGAGATCAACATGGTGATCGCACAGTTTCAGCAAACAATGATGCGGGCCAGGTATTCGTCCATACCCGTTGTTACGGCGCCGCACACGCTGGCGCTTGGAGGAGGTTGTGAACTCAATCTGCACGCAGATAAAGTGGTGGCGCACGCGGAAACCTATATGGGCTTGGTCGAGTTCGGCGTTGGGATTATCCCGGCTGGTGGTGGAACCAAAGAAATGGCGCTTCGTTGCTCGGACATGTATCAGGCGGGCGACCCTGAGCTGAACATCCTGCAGACCGCGTTCATGAATATTGCGCAAGCCAAGGTATCTACATCTGCAAGAGATGCTTACGAAATGAATTATCTGCAGGATAAGGATCAGATTGTACTGAACCGGAGCAGGCTGATCGCCGAAGCGAAACAGGCAGCCATTGAACTCGCTGAAAACGGATACACCCAGCCTAAGCAGCGAAGTGATATCAAAGTGCAGGGGAAGGCCGGAATGGCATTGTTTATGGCTGGAATTGCACAGATGCAGATGGCAAATTACATTACCGAACACGATGCAAAGATTGCCAATAAGCTCGCTTACGTCATCAACGGAGGAGACCTGAGTTATCCGCAGCAGGTTACCGAGCAATATCTGCTGGATCTGGAAAGAGAAGCTTTTTTGTCGTTATGCGGGGAACGAAAAACGCTCGAAAGAATGCAGGGGCTGCTAAACGGTGGAAAACCACCTAGAAACTAGTTTTCGGTTTACAGGAGGCGGTTGCATCAGCTTAGGGAAGGGTAGGGTTTTCCGGTCCGGTCAAAAATATTGTTGGATAAATAGCCAATAAGCTGGGTTTCGGGAGAGAAGGGATCAATACCAGCCAGAATCTCTCTGACTTCTTCTTCCCTTACCTTTCGGTAAACAGGCTTCATGGTGCCTCCGTATTCCCCTGCTTTGGCCAGCGGGTTCCATTGATACTCCGGGTCAACCAGGCTGCCCCGGGCGGCCATGATAGGCGGAGGCGTGTATGTGCCACGGAAATCCGGATTGGCGGGATGGTCCAGCCCAAGGCAGTGTCCGAACTCGTGAGCTGCCGTGGTGGAAACACCCAGCTGATCGGAGGTGAGCCAATGACCGGCGTTATCTCCAAGCCCAAAACCCATGAAGGACCGTGTAATGGTGTTTTCATTTTCGATGCGAATGAAATTGCTGGAATGATCCCTGTTAGAGGAGGCCAGTGTGAAAGCCTCTTCCGTTGATATAATTGCATAACGGATGTTAAACCGGACTTCCAGGGACATTCCCATACGGTGAACCTTTGCGCGGGGTTCGTTATACATTTGATTTATTTCTTTGATAATCAGTTCCCCGATCTCAGTTGCAGCCTCAGAACCATAGAGGAACAAAGTGGCCGAAATTTCGATTGTAGTATTGTTGTCACGAAGGTTTGCGACCGCGGCCATTTTTGCTGATGTTAAAGGTTAGTATGGATTAAGCAAATTAGTGTTCAGGAATGAAGAGGAAATACAATCAAATGGCTATATTTATATTCTCTGTACTAATTCTTTTCTAAAATTAGCACATTTCCGATACCCACCAAGTCGAACATTTCAAGGGTTGGCCCAATAGGTATACACCATGGATTTTAGATAATACGTTTTTAAAATGATATCAAAAAAAGCGAAATATGCATTGAAGGCCCTGAAAGTGTTGGCCGAACAGTACGGAAAAGGTCCGGTACTGATCTCATATATTGCTGAAAAGGAAAAAATACCGAAGAAGTTTCTGGAGGCGATCTTGCTTGATCTTAGAAACAACGGCGTGCTGCAAAGCCAGAAAGGAAAAGGAGGAGGATATCTGTTGCGGATTTCACCGGGAGAGGTAAGTTTCTCTAAGATCCTGAGAATTATAGACGGACCCATCGCGCCGGCTCTCTGCGTTTCGTTGCTTTTTTACGGTAAATGCGAAGATTGTCGTGACGAGGAGACTTGCAGCCTCCGGGTGGTGCTTGAAAGGTGGCGCGATGCTAACCTGGCCGTTCTGGATAAAACTACCCTCAATGACCTGCTATTTGCAGACAATAAACTGAATGCGGAGATCTTATCTTGATAACCTGTCTTTGCGGACGTAAAGCTTTGTGCCATCAAAAGTTCCCATATCTGCATATCCGTTTTTTACAAATTGCGCGAGTTCCGGATAACTCTCGATATTTTGCGTTTTCACATCCTGTACCCAAAAACTGTTTTTACCCACTGCATCCAGAATGATCGCGGGGCGGTTGCGATGTAGGTCTTTCATGTACCTCTGCCGGTAGGTATCCCGCATTTTATGGGCATAAATACAGCGTTCCGAATGATTTTCGGCTGTTCCCTGCGGCAGTTGGGCTTCCACATAGTAGGCGCACTGCCATCCCCAAACCGTCATATAGTCTCCCGGGCGGGTAAATTTTTTCAGTTCTTTCACCACAGGGCTCTGGTATAAAGTCCTTGCTCCAACGGAAACATATTTATTCGGCTGCTTTCCCTGCACAAATTCGAGGGCATCTGTCGCCAGGAACCAGCAAAGAAGTAGCAAAGGCAATATAACAACCTTATTTCCAAACGTATGGATACCATTAGTTGCAAATAATATCCATGGTATAATGCAGAAATTGAGGTAGTGCACGAAAGCATTCCCCGATTTTGTTGCGGCATAAATACTGATCAGTACCAGGGAAACTGTAAGCAGCGGAACAAATAATGCCTTGTCTTTTTTAATGACATGCTTCACGAGCAGGAAAAAGGAAGCAATCAAAGGTATGCCTAACAGGAGGGTATATGCCCTGAAATCATTACTCAGGTTGAGTATTTTAAGAAATTGCATGATGATGGAAACCTCGTTTCCCCCGGCATAAATGGCGTTCCCAAGAATATAGAAGTTGATGAAATCTGTAAAAACGTTGTTCCACGAAGCCCATATCAGTACCAGTGCAGGAAATGAAACGGTACCTGATACGAGTAAAAGGAATGGTGCAAGCTGCCGGGTTTTTATAAAATGGGTGACACAGCACCACATAGCGGCCAAACCCACAACGGCGGCGAGCGGTACTGCCTGTAATTTAGCAAAGGGAACAAGGCCAAGTATCAGCCCCAGAAAGAACAAGGTACGGAGGTTAGGCCTGTTTTCCTTGGTCAGGGAAAGTAGCCAGATGGCAGCGGACAGCAGCAGCACAGGGACCTGCTCGCTGGAATAATGTACAAAATCCGCTTCCTGCGAAAAGCTCAGGAATAGGACGGGCATCAGCCACATGCTACGTGTGAACTGCCCCGGGAACCAGTTGCGTAACGAAAAGAAAAGCAATAGCAGGGCCATAATGCTGGAAATTAATCCCATGGCACGGCCCGAGGTATAGTCGATCTGAAATCCAAAGAAACGGGGTATCACCAGAAAATAATTGTCCAGCGGTCCAATGGTTGTTCCATCTACGGAACGCCAGTAGACAGGATCCTGGCTCAGGGTGATGGCATGGCTCAGCATCTGGCTCTCATCGGGATTGAGCTCACGATTGAGCACAATAACCGGGAGCCTCATATAAACAAGCAGCAAAATAGCTAATGCAACAAAGGCGGAAGGGGGGACTTTTTTTAAAAATGCTGCCAGAATAACAATCCCCGCCAGAACGTATCCGATCAGCCAATATATGGAGGGAAAATTGTCAAAAGTGATCATGCCATCAGCTGAAAGGTTTCTACCTTTTCCACAAAGTCACGATAGTGTACCGCAGGAATAAAATGCTGCTGTGACCGGTACTGGAGTACCATAAAAACCAGAAACAGCGAGATCAGAAAAGATTGAAGCATCAGGATCATCAGCGTACTGCCCAAGGTGGAGGCCCAGCCAGGGGTAGCATTTCCGATTAGTTTCAGAAAAATGATGAACACGATAAAAGCCACAGCCAGGCCGGACATAAAAATGGAAAATATCAGTATGCGTACCGCCGTGGTGTCAACCATGACAGATATGGCACTCAGACCGTGTAAAATGAGTGATACGAAGTTCATCTTACTGTTTCCTGCAAGCCTGGTTGCTCTGTCGGTGAGTACCGAACTATACGGAATTCTGGAACGGATCACACCTCCCGGATAATTATTCCATATTTCCGAAACGCGCACCAGGTTTTTAAGACGGTTTTTGGGGACCAGGCTAAAATTTCCAAAGGTGATCACCTTTCCGGTCAATAATTTGAAAGCCAGCTTGTAGATAATATAGAAAAAGCGGAATAAAAATCCTTCCGTCCGCTTATTACGTTCTGCAAAAATGATTTTGTCCGGCTCTTCCAAAGATTTGGTAACCAGCTTATTAATATCCGAAGGAGCGTCTTCGCCATCCGCATCCATCACGATCACCTGATCACAATCCATGTTTTCTGCAACATAGGACAAGCCTATTGCAATTGCTTTCTGATGCCCCAAATTCCGGTATAACGTCAGAAGCTTAATATCCTTTCCGATGAACCGGGTAAAAGGTTGGGTACGGTCTTTTGAGGAGCAATCATCAACGATCAGCAGGGATGTATTTTCGATGATTTCGGGCCTCAAATCCTCATTAATCTTCTGTATTAAAAGATTCAGCGCCTCCCAGTCGTTGAATTGAGGAATAATAATTACTAGATTTTGAGGCATAGGGAAGGTATATCAGAATCTCCCGACGTCAATACTGCGTGCGTCGGAAGATTCCCATTGGTAGTATCAAACGGTTTTAAGTCCCAGACGTGAGGCAATGCCATCATGGATTTGCGTGAGTGTTTCCACCAAGCCAAACTCCCAGTTCCAGCCAGGGTAATGTTGCTTGAACTTGGAAAGATCACTTACATACCAGATGTGATCCCCGATACGGTTGGTATCCGAATACGAGAAAGACAATTTGTTTCCTGTTATTTTTTCGCAAAGTTCAATGGCTTCCAGCATGGAGCAGTTGGCAAATCTTCCTCCTCCTGCATTGTAAACTTCTCCCGGACGTGGATTCTGGTAAAAATGCCAGAACATGTTTACAAGGTCATGGCTGTGAATATTGTCACGTACCTGCTTTCCTTTATACCCGAAAATGGTATAATGGTTACCGGTGATCGCGCACTTCATCAGATACGCCAGGAAACCATGAAGTTGTGCACCGGAATGATTCGGACCTGTGAGACATCCTCCCCGGAATACCGCGGTTTTCATGCCGAAATACTTACCGTATTCCTGTACCATAATATCTGCTGCAACTTTTGAAGCGCCGAAGATAGAGTGTTTGGTATGGTCGATGCTGTGGTTTTCATCTATTCCATTGGTAAAATAGGGATGGCTTTCGTCGATTTCCCAACGGGTTTCAAGCTCCACCAATGGAAGATAGTTGGGGTTATCACCATACACTTTATTGGTTGACGTAAAAATAAATACCGCCTCAGGTGCATGAAGACGTGTCATTTCAAGCATATTGAGTGTGCCCACTGCATTTACACCAAAATCCGTGAAAGGTTCTCGGGCGGCCCAGTCGTGGCTTGGCTGTGCTGCTGCATGGATGATAAGCTTGATGTCAGCCCCATACTCTTTAAAAATGGGTTCTAGCTGGTTTACTTCCCGGATATCAGCAGAATAATGCCTGTAATTGGTATATGCTTCCTGAATCCGGTTTTTATTCCATTCGGTATTACCGTCAGCTCCAAAGAAATACTCTCTTAAATTATTATCAACCCCAATTACCAGATCAAATTTATCAGCCATAAAGGCAACAGATTCACTCCCAATTAATCCGGCAGAACCTGTAACGAGTGCAATATTCATTTAGTATTAGTTGAATAGTTATGAATGTAATTCTGAGACAAATTACCTGTGTGGTGCTGTAAAGTAAAATAAAAAAGGTCAATTATACCAGATGAACTTATTTTATGGATGGTGCGCCGGTTACTGTTATATAAAAACTCTGAATTATTCAGTTTTAGGCCTTACGTCCAGCCTTTTGTGCAAGACCTGGGCTAGCATTGCAAATTTAACGCTTGAACCCGGCGATTTAGTTTCTGGCAGGTCAGGTCATTTCATATCGGAGACGAGATTGTCAGATAAGAGAGGTTTTTTGGGTATCCTTCATTCGAAGGTATACAATCAGTGAAAGAAAAATACAAAAGGTGACATACCAGTAATAATAGCTTTCGTGGCCGATGTTTTTTGCCCAAAGCGCAAGGTATTCGGCAGTACCGCCAAAAATAGCGACGGTCAGTGAATAAGGAAGTCCCACGCCCAGTGCTCTTACTTCAACCGGAAATAGTTCGGCTTTTACGACGGCATTAATGGAGGTGTACCCGCTAACAATAAGAAGTGCGGTCATCAGCAGGGCAAAAGCACCCCACATGCTGGTGGTGTGGCTAAGGGTGGTTAGCAGCGGATAAGTACCCAGCGTTCCAAGAATGCCAAAGGAAATAAGCAGCGGCTTCCGGCCCACTCTGTCGCTGATGGCTCCGAAAAGCGGCTGGATGGAGGCAAAGATCAATAAGGAGAAAAACGTCAGGATGGTGGACTGGTCTTTGGTCAGGCCAACGGTATTCACCAGAAATTTCTGCATGTAAGTGGTGTATGTATAAAAGGCCAGTGTCCCTCCCAGGGTAAGCCCGAACACAACAGAAATGGCACGCGGGTGCTTGACCAACTCTCTTAAGGAACCTTCTTTTTTGACTTGGCCATCCCGGTTTTTAAATGCTTCGGTTTCATGGAGGGTACTTCGAAGGTAAAGAGCTACCAGGGACAACAAGGCGCCGATCGCAAAGGGGATACGCCAGCCCCATGCATGCATTTCGTCATTGGTAAGAAAAACTTTTTGCAGAATCAGCTGAAGGCCAAGGGCGATCAGCTGGCCGCCGATCAGCGTTACATACTGAAAGCTGGAATAAAACCCTCTTTTGTCGCGGGTTGCCACCTCACTCAGGTAAGTAGCCGAGGTGCCGTATTCTCCTCCCACGCTCAGTCCCTGCAGCAGCCGGGCCAGAAGCAGCAATACCGGTGCCATGATCCCGATACTTTTATAACCCGGAAGAAAGGCAATGAGCAGGGAACCGAACGACATGAGTAAAACGGACAATGTCATAGCTACCTTCCGCCCTTTTGTATCGGCCAGTTTGCCAAAGACATATCCTCCGATGGGCCGCATCAGGAACCCAACGGCAAAAATTCCGGCGGTATTTAAAAGCTGAACGGTAGGATTGGAGCCTGGGAAAAAACTTCCGGCAAAGTATAGCGAAAAAGCGGAGTAGGCGTACCAGTCATACCATTCCACCAGATTTCCGACGGAACCGCCCATAATCGCTTTCAGGCGCCAGCCGGTATCGTTTTTGTGCGTAATATTTTGCATTCCGGGAAGGTGAACTGAGGTAAGGGTGTACCAATATAATATTTTTTTTGAAATGAAGTAAATTACCAGCAGGATGCAAAATGCTTCAAAATACAAAAGAGGCACAGCGTAGAACGCTGAACCTCTTTTGCTG
Organism: Dyadobacter sp. CECT 9275; assembly: GCF_907164905.1. Classification (NCBI taxonomy): domain Bacteria; kingdom Pseudomonadati; phylum Bacteroidota; class Cytophagia; order Cytophagales; family Spirosomataceae; genus Dyadobacter; species Dyadobacter helix. The sequence goes on from NZ_CAJRAF010000002.1 coordinate 4,011,235, forward strand.
AAATTTGGTAAACCTTAGTAACCCGGATTCTGTTTTATTTTTTCTTTATTGATATCGATCTGGCTCTGAGGGATTGGGAAAACCATATTATTTGCCGTTAGTTGTGTCACCAGCCGTATCTGATCTTTTTTGCTGTTCAGGATGGTTATGGCGCGGTCTGTACGGACGAGATCAAACCAGCGATGCCCTTCAAATGCCAGCTCCACACGTCGTTCCTGCTCCACTGCCAGACGAAACGCCTGCTGGTCTGGGATATCGGCAGCGGTTTTTTTGGCCAGTCCGGCTCTGGTACGTACCAGGTTAAGATAGTCCAGCGCCTCGGTTTGGTAACTGGTTTCGTTTAAACTTTCGGCATACATAAGCAGTACATCCGCATAACGGATCAGCGGAATATTGTTCCCGTTATCATTTTTGGCAACGGGTACATCATAATATTTTTTAATGAACTTATCCGGAATTACCTGCCCGGCCGCATTGACATACGAAGAGGCAACCGATACATCCTTCCGCAGATCGCCGGGTTCATAAGCATTGATGATATCTGCAGTAGGCTGATTGTTGCCATCACCTCCAAAGGCAATCACCGCATTTCCGGAGTTTTGGGGTGCAAATGAATTGGGCCAGGAGTTCCCTTCTCCTGCTCCACCGGATTTATACTGGACGTCAAACACCGATTCTTTATTGTTTTTATTGCTTACCTTAAACACGTCCGCGTAGGAGGGAAGAAGGGCGTACACATTCAGGGCAATCACTTCTTTTAACTTGGCGGCCGCCGGGGCAAATTTCTTTTGAGTAAGATAAACCTTGCCCAGGTATGCTTTGGCAGCACCTTTGGTGGCCCTTCCCAGATCAGCCCCGGTGTAGGAGACAGGTAAAATAGCTTCGGCTTCGGTAAGGTCTTTTTCAATTTGTGCATAAATCTCAGCCTGAGGATTACGGCCAAATGCATAGCCCTCGTCTGGCGTTGCAACCGGCTTAAGAATCAGGGGAATATCACCAAAGGTCCTCACAAGTGTAAAATAGACAACGGCGCGTAAAAACTTAATCTCACCGATGTATCTGTTTTTTAGCGTTTCATCCATGGTTACACCGCCGATTTTATCCAGAATGGTATTGTAACGGGCAATTACACTATATCCGTCATTCCAGCGGCCAGAGATAAACGGGTTGGTTGTTTTGATGTAAAATCTGTCAAATTCGTCCTGGTCGGTAACCGAGCCGGAGGCAACCGCGATGGTATTGTCCGATGCAATTTCCCCGAAAACATAACTATTCCCTGTGATGCCACCTGTCTGGAGGCCCGCGTATCCACCGTTTACAGCATTTTTGAAATCATCTGCGGTCTGATAAAAATTATCGGTTGTAGCCGTAGAGATCGGTTTCAGGTCAAGAAACTCGCTGCTGCATGAACTAAGCAGAACTGTCGTGAACAGGGCTATATATGGGTTTAAAATTTTCATTTTTTTAATATTTTAGAATTGAGAACTAAGCCATAGGATTTGGGTATGCTGTTTACAGTCCGATGTTGATACCAAGCGTGTAGGTTTTGGCCAACGGAAAAACACCATAATCAACCCCTCCGGCGAGCGGGCCTTCGTAATTACTTACCTCTGGGTTGAAGTTCAGGTACTTGGTGAAAGTGAAAAGATTCTGTGCCGAAGCATAAATCCTTACCTGCTGCAATTTGGCTTTGCTGATCAGTGAGGCCGGTAGCTGGTAACCCAGGCTTACGTTTTGGACCCGCAGATAGGAACCGTCTTCCACCCAGCGGGTAGAAATGGCGTTATTGTTTCCTGTGGTACGCGCATTGGCACGGGGTGTAACGCCATCACCCGGATCGCTTGGTGAGCGCCAGCGGTTTAAAACCGTAGTCAGCTGGTTGGCATTTCCTTCCAGGTTTTCAAAAAACCGGCGGCTCAGGTTCAGGATTTCCCCGCCCTGTGTGCCCTGTATCGCTATGTTCAGGTCAAAACCTTTGTAACTGAAAGTATTGGTAAGTCCGTAAATGAAGTCGGGCTGGTTGTTTCCGATAATGGTACGGTCATTGGCATTAATCACCTTGTCATTATTGATATCTTCGTACTTTACGTCACCGGGCTTAGTCGTAGGATCATGTGGGTGACTGTCCAGATCGGCCTGATCTTTAAAAACGCCCACTTGTTTGTATCCGTAAAAACTACCAATCGGAGAACCTATTTGTGTAATATTGGACTCTCCCACACCACTTGCGCTTCGGATCGGGTCACCTGTTGGCCCCAGGGCAATCACTTTATTTCTGTTGAACGACAGATTGAAACTTGTATTCCAGATCAGGGCTTTGGTGAGGTTTCGGGTATTGAGTCCAAACTCCCAGCCTTTGTTTTCCATTTTTCCTATATTCTTAATCGCAGAGTTAAAGCCGGTTACAGTAGGAACATTCACAGATAGCAGCAGGTCTTTTGTCGTGCGTTGGTAATAGTCCACAATAAGCAGGATACGGTTATTGAAAAGGCCCAGATCAATACCGGCATCTAATTGCTGGCTGCGTTCCCAGCCCAGTTTTGAATTGGCGAGTGAAGCGGGCACGAGACCGTTTACCAGGGCGTTGTTAAAGCTGTAATTGTCTGCTCTGAGCGTGGCAGCGTAAGGATAGTAGTTCAGATTGTCAAATGCATTGTTCCCCGAGAAACCATAACTCACACGTACCTTGGCTTCTGAGAGGGCCTTTACGTTTTTAAGGAAGGCCTCTTCATTGATTCTCCAGCCCAAAGAGGCAGCCGGAAAGGTACCCCAGCGGTTGTCTGGTCCAAAAATGGAGGAGCCGTCGCGGCGCACCGATACATTCAGCAGATATTTTCCTTTATAGTTGTAATTGGCCCTGGCGAAATAAGAAGCGGAGGCATTTTCAATTTTAGTGGAAGAAGCGGTAGTTGTAGTACCACTGGCACTGCCGTTCAAGGTCTCCACTACGTCGTTAGGATAGGAACTGCCTGTTCCCTGGCTGGTCTGAAACTGGTATTTTGTGGATTCCATACCAATCAGGATGTCAATGTTATGATCGTTGTTCAGGGTCTTGCTGAAATTAACAGTCTGGTTAAAAAGCCAGCTTAGTCCTTGGTCCGAGTAAGCTGTTCCTGTTGATACTGACGGCGGCAATATCTGGTTCAGCGGCATTTTTGAGGTCCGGTAAGCATTGCGGCGGTTGCCGGTGAAATTGAAATTTCCGGAAATACGGTAAGTAAAGTTTTTCAGGAATCCAAGTTCTGCATAGGTATTACCGAGCATGTTAGTCGACAGATACTGGCTGTTGTATTCTGTAATGTTGGCAACCGGATTGGTGATTCCCGGGTAGTTGTATGGGGCGGCAATGGCGGCTTGCGAAGTATAGGAGCCGTCGGCCGCGTATATCGGTACCATGGGCATGACTGACAAAGCCGAGTTGATCACGGCATTATCGGCCCAATGGCCTTTGTCATTCACTTCCTGCTGTATTTTATACGATGGGTTAAGGTTAAATCCGATTTTCAGTTTTGGCAGCACGTTAATTTCCACATTGGCGCGGAGGGTATACCGTTGCAGGGCCGACCTGCGGATAATTCCATCCTGCTGCAGATAACCTCCGCTCACACTGTAGCGGGCTTTATCCGTGCCTCCTGATGCGGAAAGCTGGTAGTTATTGATCTTAGCTTTTTTAAAAATCAGGTCCTGATAGTCGGTGTATGGGAGAGCTGCTACCTTGGACGGATCGTCAAAATCGAGCCAGCTGAATGCTTCCCCTCGTGGGTACCGGTACCTCAGATAGTCGGTTGGGCGCACGCTGTTGGGATCCGTGATGTTAGCTCCTTTAATATTGTCCAGGTAGGCATTATTGGAAGCATCTTTGCCAAATTCAGCAAATTGCTGAGAATTAAGCAAGTCTATTTTTTTTGTTACCTCCTGAAAGCCGGTAAAAACATCCAGATTTACGCTGGGTTTGCCACTTTTACCGCGTTTGGTGGTAATCAGAATGACACCGTTTGAGCCTTTCGACCCATAAATAGCAGTGGAGGACGCGTCTTTCAGCACATCCATACTCTCTATATCGTTGGTATTAAGATTACTAAAGATACCGGCACCGACGATATTCCCGTCCACCACAATCAGTGGAGAATTTCCTGCGCTGATGGAACCAAAACCACGTACCTTAATGGCAGGGGTACTGCCGGGGGTCCCGTTGTTCTGCTGGATAACCACACCGGGAATTTTTCCCTGTAGTGCCGTGGCAACATTGGATACCGGCATATCCTTGATCTCGCTCATTGGGACCGAGGTGATCGCCGCAGTAACGTTTGCACGTTTTTGCGTACCATATCCAACCACAACAATTTCCTGCAGCGACTTAGTGTCTGTCACCAGAGAAACGTCCAGGATGGATTCGTTGGAAATTGTTTTTTCTACCGGGACATATCCCACAAAACTAAAGATCAGGACAGAAGAGCCATCTGGAATGTTAAGCTGGTATCGGCCTTCCGCATCGCTGGAAGTACCCTGCTGAGTGCCCTTTAATATGATACTGACGCCAGGCAGGGCTTCACCCTTTTCGTCGGTTACCCTACCCGAGACGGTCCTGTCGAAGGTCGGAGCGGCCAATGTGTTATCGGAAATTACCCTTGTCTTGCGCTGAAGCAATATCCTTGTCCCTTCTATTTCGTAAGAGATATCCAGCGGATTGAGCAGCCGGTCCAGTACTACCGAAAGCTTACTGTTGTTTGCCGAAAAGGAGACCTTTTTGCGTGCCTGGATACTGTTTGTGCTGTATACAAAGCGAACATTTGCCTGTTTCTCGATTTGAGATAATATGCTTTTTACCTCCGTCCATTCGGTTTGGAGGGAGACTTCTTTATTGAGCAGTTCCTGCCCGTTGGCGTGACGGGCAAACGTAATGCCGCAGCATATTGCCGAGAGCATTAACTGCATAATACTTATTCGCATAGCTTTAATCAGAAACCATTTGATGGATACACTTTTTTGCATAGTTTTAAAAGTTTTTGTTGTGTAACAGACATAAAAACAAACAATTTTCGCTCCGGAATGGCAGTTCCGGGCGAATCACCAGGCCGGTAATGTTCGCAGCATTACTGGCTTTTTCTTTAACAGGTTCGGGTTAAACGGAACCTGGAGTAAGATTTTTATATTTCACGGGTCAGTTACGACAGCCTTCGCCGCTCATAAACAGGGTAGTACCGCGTAATTCGTAACTCGCGTTGATTGACTTACAAATCAGTTTAAGCTGTGAGTATAGTGGCAGATCATTTATGTCACCGGTAAAAAAACAGGTTTCCAACGCCGGTGTTTCCAGTACTATTTCTATTCCGTAAACCTCCTGCAGCATGCTGATTACCTGAGGCAGCGGTGTTTCCTCAAAAATGAAAAGAGATTTTTTTTCCGGGGGGTTAACTAAGACCGGTTCTTCAACGAGTTCAGGAACCATGATCTTTACGTCACGGTCAAATCTGATTTTCTGATTGGGATTTAAAATGATACCATTCCGTGTTTGCGGCGTTTTTTTGGAATTTTCATAAACAGATACCCGGCCGGCAACCACCGAAACTTCAATGGATTGGGCAGAGTTAAAGGACTTTACATTAAAACTGGTGCCTAAAACCCGGGTAACGAGCTCGCCGGTGTACACAAAAAATGGTTTGGACGGGTTCTTCGTCACATTAAAAAAGGCTTCTCCGCTAAGGTATACGACCCGGGACTGATCACCGAAGTGCTTGGGATGGCTCAGGCTGCTTTGCGGTTTCAGAAGAACTACCGTTCCGTCTTCAAGTACAATTTTATTGGGAGTGTCCGAAGTGTTTTTTACTTCGATATTTCCTTTTGGCTGGATGGTTTGCGGGCCATTAAAAACGGTTGCAACCTGGTTTGTTTTGTTTAACGGAAAAATGGATGGCCATAAGAATACCGAACCACAGGCGAACAGGAGCAGAACGGACGCGGCTATCGCTAACCGTGTCCAGAAAGTATTCAGTTGGGAAACAGGCCTGCCAATTTTGGAAAGGCGTTTCCAGAGCCTTTTTCGGATCAGCTCCTTTTCTGAGGCACTGATGGATACCTGGCTTGATAAAAGCATGTTTTCGGACCAATCCAGAATCTGCTTTTCCTCCTCCGGCGTACAAGTGCCGGCCAGGTATTTTTGTAACAGCAGGTCGAAGTCGTACTGGTTCATTCGTTTACTGGTTAGCTGTGTTAATTATCAGTGTGATAAACCTTCAGATGTTCCTTAAGAACTTTCAGGGATTGGGTAATGTGATACTCAACTCCCTTCTCAGAGAGATTAAGCTGGCGGGCAATATCCTTTACCGACTGGTTTTCGAACCTGCTCATTTTGAAAACCTCGCTCGTTTTTTCGGGTAGTTTTTTCATGGCCTCTTCCACCGCCGTGGCCAGATCGTCGAAGCGGATAATTTCATCGGTAGAATTGGATTGTTGTATTTCGTGAAAAATGAGATACTCCTGATACTTGCGCTGCGTGATCTGCGATTTTATATAATTGATAGCCAGGTTTTTGACCGATACAACCAGATATGAACTCAGATGACGGATATTGCTGTATTCCCGTTTGTTCCAAAGGCTTTCGAAAGCGTCGTGCACGAGCTCTTCCGCCTCTTCTTTGGTACCCGTCTGATGGTAGGCCACGCCGAATAATTTATACCAGTAACGATTGTAAATTTCTCCAAAGGCTTTTGCATCGCCCTGATGAAGCATATCCACAAGATTCTCGTCGGTTAATAAATTATGCATTGCGTCTGAATTTTAGTGTAGTCAACCTTTGCAAGAAAATCCCTAAACTATTTTAAAAATTCTTTCAATAACACAATTATTTGAGGTAAAATATAATAATTCGAAGTTTAAATGCTGTGTAGCTTGTAGGGATTTATTTAGCCAGGTCGTTGGCAATGAAGACTGCTATCTTGTCTACCAGCCCTGAGTGGCCACTTTGAATAATTTTGTACTGCTGAGAGGGGAGAAGATCGGATAACCGTTTGACAGCGGAGGGAGGTAACAGTTTGTCGTATTTGCCAACAAATAAGAAGATTTTAACACCGTGATTTTCGGCCATCTGGTTCAGAGCTGGGATATCAAAGCGAAGTGCTCTGAAGGCTGTCCAGGAACTGTAAATCACCTGCCGTTTCCCGGGAGTATTTAATACGTTCAATGCGAACCTGTGAAGGCTTTGATTTAAAAAGCCCGCCTTTTGGATCAGGGAAGCGGTCAGGAGTAAAGATCCGGGATGCTGCATACACCAGCGGAACAAGCGCCGGGCCGGAGAAAACCCGGTAGCAAGTTTATAGAGAGGGTGTTCGGTAATTCCATCCGGGGCAATTAAAAAAACGCGGTCCACCTGAGTTGCAAACGCTTCCAGCGTGGCCATGGCGAACCGTCCTCCCATGCTGAAACCAACTACATCGAAACGGGAGATGTTTTGGTTCGTAAGAAAATTTTCGAGGATACCTTTCCAGCTTTCCCTGGTTATTACATCCGGCTCGGGGAATAACTCTCCGGGGCTGATGGTCACATTTTTACCATGAAAGAAAAGGTCGAAAGCATAAATGGTGTAATAATCTCCCAGGTATTTTTCAAATGATCCGAAGCAGGTAGCACCATCCTGGCCGATACCATGAAAAGCGAGGAGCACTTTCTGTCCATGGCCTGATCTGTGGTAGTGAAGAGTCATAGCTCTGGATTTACTCATATGCTTCACTACGATGCCTGATGCCAGAAACTTCTACCACCCTTATAAAGTCATCGATATGATAGAGAACCCGGTAATTCCCAATACGTATACGGTATGAATTTTTTGTAGCAACCAATTTTTTACAGCCATGCGGGCGTGGATTACTCGCAAGCATTTTAATGGCTGGAATTATTCGTTCAGCTTCAATTTTTGAGAGTTTTCTAAGCTCCTTCTGTGCCGAAGCAGTGATGAGAAGCTTATAAATTTCTTTCATCAATTTTGCCTTCTAATATCAATTGATCCACAAATTCATCAAAAGGAATTGAATCTTCAGACTTTCGTTCTTCAATTAATAGTGCATCCAGCAAATCTTCCACGATTTGTCCATGGTCCTTTAAACTGATTATCAAATCAGTTTTTTCACCTTTTTCATCGGTTATATAGCGAATGCCCGTCATGTTTTTTTACTAAAATAATAATATAAAACCTCCAAGCAAATTTATTGATGTAATAAAAATACCTGGAGGTTATTCTTATTTCCTACGATTCCATCAGATAAGCCTTGATAAAATCATTGATCTCGCCATTCAGGACGGCTTCGGTGTTGGAAGTCTGGTGGTCTGTCCGGTGATCCTTCACCCGGCGGTCATCCAGGACATAACTCCGTATCTGTGAGCCCCATTCGATTTTCCGTTTGGACGCCTCCACTTCCGCGCGTGCCGAATTGCGTTTTTCGAGCTCGATCTGATAGAGCCTTGATTTCAGCAAGCGAATGGCTACTTCCTTGTTCATTAACTGAGACCTTTCCTGCTGGCAGGCAATGATGATACCCGAAGGTTTATGATGCAGACGTACTGCCGTTTCCACCTTGTTCACGTTCTGGCCTCCCGCGCCACCGGAACGGTAGGTATCCCAGGTGATATCGGCCAGGTTGACATCAATCTCAATGTTGTCATCGGCAAGCGGGTAAACGTAAACCGACGTAAACGAGGTATGCCGCCTTGCGTTGGAATCAAAAGGGGAAATGCGGACGAGCCGATGCACGCCGTTTTCAGATTTCAGGTTTCCATAAGCGTATTCACCGTCAATTTCCAGTGTAACCGACTTTATCCCGGCTACATCTCCATCCTGCAAATCCACTTCGCGGACTTTGTATCCATTTTTTTCAGCCCACATGATGTACATGCGCATGAGCATGGATGCCCAGTCCTGAGATTCCGTTCCGCCTGCACCAGAGTTGATCTCAATGACGGCCGGGAGTTCGTCGCCTTCCTCACCCATCATTTTCCGGAATTCTATCTCATCCAGTTTGTCGGCGAGTTTTTTTCCTTCCTCGTCAACTTCTTCTTCGGTTGCTTCGCTGGCTTCATAAAATTCCCAGATCGTATCCAGGTCGTCGCGCAACCTTGAAAGTTCTTCATATCCGTTTGTCCAGAACTTAAGTCCGCGGATTTCACGCATTGTTTTTTCTGCACGGGTGGAATCATTCCAGAATTCCGGTTGTACAGTTTGTTGTTCGAGGTCTTCTAGCTGTCTTTTTCGGTTATCGTAGTCAAAGATACCTCCCCAAAGCCTCTACACGGGCCTTCAAGTCTTTCAATTGCTCTGCTGTCATTTGAAGTTTTGAATTTTTATGTGAAAAATTACCGCCGGGACTCATCCGAGGCGAGCGGAGAGGTACTGCCCGCTTCCTGAATAAGGAAGCTAAAAGCACCTCAGCTTGCCTGGCCTGGAGAAAACCAAATCCTCTCCACCTTGATCCCGACAGATTTGAAAGTTACAAAGGTATCAACAATTCGTGATTCCCTTCAGGTTCATATAAATACGTTGCTTTGTCGGTGTAGGCATTCTGGCAAATCGTCTTAACTTTGTACAAATTTTTTGTCAACCCATTTCTTTCAAATAAAAATACCAGAAAATGGCTCAAACATATGACGTGATCGTTGTTGGAAGCGGTCCCGGTGGTTATCCCGCAGCAATCCGTGCCTCTCAATTAGGTCTTAAAGTTGCAATTATAGAAAAAGAACTTTTGGGAGGTATCTGCCTTAACTGGGGCTGTATTCCTACAAAAGCCCTTCTAAAAAGTGCGCAGGTTTTTGAATACATCAAACATGCCAAAGACTATGGTATCAACGTGAGCGAATATTCCGCTGATTTCGGGGCGGTGATCAAACGTAGCCGTGGTGTGGCTGATGGCATGAGTAAAGGAGTTGCTTTCCTGATGAAGAAAAATAAAATTGATGTCATCATGGGAACCGGTAAAGTAAAAGGTGTCAAAACCGTTGAAGTTACCGACAAGGATGGTAAAAAAGTTGATTATACTGCAAATAAAGGAGTTGTAATTGCAACAGGTGCAAGAGCAAGAGAACTGCCCAATATTAAGATCGACGGGCAGAAAGTAATTGAATACCGCAAGGCAATGAGCCTGGAGAAACAGCCAAAGTCTCTGCTGGTGGTTGGATCGGGAGCTATCGGGATGGAGTTCGCGTATGTTTACGCAGCAATGGGCACCAAGGTGACCGTTGTTGAATTCCTTCCAAACCTGGTTCCGGTAGAAGATGAGGATATTTCGAAAGAAATAGCAAAACAATATAAAAAGCTGGGTATCGACACGTATGTAAACTCGTCGGTTGAAAAAGTTGATACCAGCGGAGCAGGCTGCAAAGTATCCGTTAAAACACCGGATGGAGAAAAGTCTTTCGAGGTGGACGTAGTGCTTTCTGCCGCAGGTATTGTTTCCAATATCGAAAATATCGGTCTGGAAGAAACAGGTATCAAAACCGATAAAGGTAAAATTTCTGTTAATGAGTGGTATGAAACCAACGTGCCGGGGTTCTATGCAATTGGTGACTGTACGCCCGGCCCGGCCCTGGCGCACGTTGCTACAGCCGAAGGAATTATCTGTGCAGAAAGGATAGCAGGGCATAAAACCGAAGCGCTTGATTACGGGAACATACCTGGCTGTACTTATTGCCAGCCTGAAATTGCTTCTGTTGGTTTTACTGAGAAAAAAGCACGTGAAGCAGGTTATGACATTAAAGTAGGCAAATTTCCATACATGGCTTCGGGCAAGGCATCTGCCGCCGGAGCGAAGGAAGGCTTTGTAAAGGTTATTTTTGACGCGAAATACGGAGAATTCCTCGGCGCTCATATGATCGGAATGAATGTAACCGAAATGATTGCGGAAGTAGTAGTGGCCCGTAAGCTGGAAACAACCTCTCATGAAATCCTTCGTTCGGTTCATCCTCACCCAACCATGTCGGAAGCCTTGAAAGGGGCTGTGGAAGCCGCTTATGGCGAGGCGATAGATTTGTAACCTTCATCAGGTTCGGCTAAAAAGGGCTCCCGCTGGGAGCCCTTTTTCATTTAAAAGTGATGTCAATTATAATGTCTTATTAATTCGAGTTAAATGTAGTATTCGTTCATTAGTTGTATATTTGTTATTCAATAATTATGCGGGATAACATTGTGGACGCGCTAATCACTTCGGATAATATAGATGCGCTCTGGGAGAAAGAAATTGAGGCACGATCACTTTGGGGGCACCGGGTGTTTTGTCTGGCTTTTATTTTGGGGTATCCTGCTGCTACAAGCCTCTATTATTTAAACAATAACCCTTATTTTCTCTGGATCTTTAGTATTTCGCTGCTGGCAAGTTTTTCGCTTTTGATATTGCAAATCTGGCATTGGAGGCATAAAATCAACGGACGGGAGGTTTCTTTTTATTCCCAGCTGGCTATCCTTTTTTTTCATGCTTATATACTGGCAACAGTCCCGCATTTATCTTACGAAAGAGCAAATGTGAACATGACATTTGCCCTTATCTTCCTGGTACTGGTTACAAAATGGCCTGTGAGATACGCAGTGATCAGTTCTGCGGTGGTGCTGATTCTCTTTCCCGTGGCGTTGTACAGCCTTTCTCCGGAAGCGCTTTCACTTTATTACAAAGAGGGAGGACTGTTCTTTTTTCTGGGTTATTTATTATTTCCATTCATAGCCAGGCATCGATATAATGCTGATTATAAAGAGTTTATATACAAAAGCAGTTTGCGCCTGCAAAATGAGGCGCTTGAAAACCAAAACGTGCTTATTCAGCAGGCAACAGAAGCAAAGTCTGGTTTCCTGGCTACGATGAGCCATGAAATCCGTACCCCACTGAACGGAATTGTCGGGATTGTACATCTTCTGCAACATGACCAGGCCGTTGATCAGGAACAGAAAGAGCTTTTTCGGACGCTGAAATTTTCAGCAGATCATCTCATGGCTGTGGTTAACAATGTATTGGATTTTAGTAAAATAAGTTCCAAGCACGTTGAGCTTGATCGGTCAGCTTTTGATCTGCGGCTGTTGCTTGGGAACCTCAAAAAAACCTTTATTCCCAGAATAACCGAGAAACAGATCAGCCTGATCTTTGACGTTGCCGACAATATACCTGCCACTCTTTTGGGTGACGAAATAAGGCTGAGCCAGATCATTACCAATCTGATCCATAATGCGATCAAGTTTACGGATGTGGGTTTTGTGCGGTTAATGGTAAGAGCCGAAAGTAAAAACGCTGAAACGGTCCGGGTTTATTTTGAAGTAAGCGACTCAGGGGTAGGTATATCGCCTGACGAGCAGGAGAAAGTTTTCGAGTTGTTCCGCCAGGCTCATTCCCAGAATAACAAGATTACCGCAGGGGGTACAGGCCTTGGACTTGCCATTACCAAAGAATTGCTTCACCTGCACGGAAGTGAGATTCATCTGATCAGTGAACTTGGTAAAGGATCAATTTTCAGTTTTGAAATAGAGTTCCCGTTTTTAAAAGAGGAAATAATGCGCAGTATTGTCATGAATGAAACCACAAGTATATCAATGGTCGGGAAAAAAGTACTGATCGTGGATGATAACCAGACGAATCTGTTGATTGCCGGAACTTTGCTCAAGCGCCGGAATATTGCATTTGATACGGCAAAGGACGGGCAGGAGGCACTGGAAAAGTTTCAGTCCGCAACATACGAGGTGATTCTGATGGATCTGCGAATGCCGGTAATGGATGGTTTCGAAGCTACATTGCGGATACGAGAAATAGATAAGCATATACCGGTAATTGCCCTTTCGGCGTCGGCATTTGAAGAAGAGAAGGAAATGGCACTATCCGGCGGCTTCTCCGGATACCTGGTGAAGCCTTTTCTTCCCGAGGAACTTTACGATATCATGCAAAGCAGTTTTGAGAGGATGAGCAGCACGCCAGCGAAGTAGAAGTCTTGTCTATTTTGTCAAATTTAATGCTGACCGATTTGGATATAAATAACTCCTTTTTTACTTTTCCACTCTGAGATATTTGTAAACTTCCCTCCGTATTAATCAGTTGACAAAACTTTACAATTTTATTAAAGCCCTGTGGAACATTGCCAGGTTCAGATATACTTATTCGATTATTTCGGATGCTGGCAGCAAAGAAAGTTTTGTCCTGATCGGCAATTCCAGCGGAAGGAATCCTTACTGTCGCACTTATTTAAATCAGAGAGATCGGCCCAATGTTCGTCCTGTGTGGTATATCGGGGGGCTTGGCATTGCTGAAAAGCTGGGGAAAAAGTATGGTCTTGTCGTTATTTCAGAAATTGCTGCCCCTGACAATCTGCTGGATAAGGTGCTGCATGTTCCCAATTTTGTTGCCTTAACTATTGATCTCTCCAGGGGACTGTCCGACTATCTGCGGCGGGTATCATCAACTACAAAACAGAATATCAGGCAATTAGAGCAGCGTGGTTTTTCATTTCAGATATCAACAGACCCGTCATGGGTTCCTTCTTTTTATGAACAGTACCTCCTGCCTACGATGGTCATGAGCCACGGAGATGAAGCTTATATATCTTCCCGGTCAACAATCCTGGACAAGCTTAAAGAGGTGGGATCAGAATTTGTTCAGGTTTATCTGGGAGGAGAATGCGTAGCCGCGGGGCTGCGTCAGCGACGGGGGGATTGTTATCATATGATGAATCTGGGCTGGCGAAACGGAACTGCGGAATTACGTAAAAAGGGAGTAGTGACAGCGGTACTATGGTATTCCGTACGCAGGGCGTACGAACTGGGCTGTACCATGGTCAGCTTCGGAGGTACGCCTCCTTATCTTGAAAACGGAGTAACAAGTTTTAAAATGCCGTGGAACACAGGTATTTGTAAAGAACATACGGTATACGGTTATCGGGATTTATTATTGAATCCTGCGCTGAAGCACTGTTATGATTTTTTGAAAAACAATTCCATTATTGCTTACGGAGTGAATAATTGCTTTATCATCTTAAGCAGTAAACTTCCCGAAGATTTCCATTTGCGCTGCGAGTTTATGAAGGGAATAGAAGCCTGGTACCTGCTGAGGAAAGAGGAGGATAATCGCTGGGATGAATTTTCTCATCGGCATTTACCCCTTCCACTGAGGGGCTGGTACGAATATGTTCCGATGCCGCACAGGCATACAGCTTCTTCTGGAGGAAGGGGGGAGTAGGCTTGATTTTCTTTCACTCTAAAACTACAACTATATTGAGGTTGTCTCCGTAAACCGAGTAAATGTTATCCAGGCGACGACTTTATGTCACTGAAAGTATCTAAAAAGTTTTGATATTGGAGCGAAAAAAAATTGAGAAATGAAGGGGTATTTGTTTGCTAAAATCTCCTGTCCTATTTTTGATTTAAATATTACAAACCCTCTTTTCTATTGTCTTGAGAAAATTTTACAACAGCTGTAAAACCCTTTGGGCGCGCGTCCGGTTCAGATTTAATTACTCGGTTATTTCAGATTCGGAGGGAAAGGGAAATTTTGTTGTCCTTGGAAATGCGAGCGGAAGAAACCCTTACTGCCGGACTTATCTGAGCCAGCGGGATCAACCCCGGGTGCGTCAGGTATGGTATGGAGGAGATATTGAAACGGCAGAAAAACTCAGCCGGAAGTATGGGCTCGTTGTTATTTCGGAAATTGCTGCTCCTGCGAAGTTGCTGGACAAGGTGTTGCATGTTCCGAATTTTGTTTCTCTGATCATCCGGCTTCCCGCGGATTTGCCTGCCTATCTGATGAGCATATCGAGTACGACCAGGTATAATATCAAACAGCTTGAAAAGAAAGGATTTACCTATGAAACCTTGGCGGATCCATCCTGGGCTGGCTGCTTTTATAAGCAGTATTACAAACCTACAATGCTGAAAAGCCATGGTGACGAAGCTTGTATTCTGCCGCCTGATGTGATCAGGGAAAGGTTTGCTAAGCCGAGGGCGGAACTTGTTAAAGTCCATCTGAACGGCGTTTGTGTTGCAGCTGGGATCAACCAGCAAATTGGAGATTCCTATCATTTTCAATCTTTCGGTTGGTACAATGGAGATGCAGAATTGCGTAAAGCGGGAGTAGTAACAGCCATATACTGGTATACAATCCTCAGAGCGCATGATCTTAAATGTACAAATGTGAATTTAGGGGGTACCCCTCCATATCTTGAAAACGGTGTAATGCATTTCAAAACCCGTTGGGCAGCAACTTTGTGCAAAGAACCTAGCAGCCATGGCTATCGGGATTTGTTGTTAAATCCTGCGAATGCTCACTGTCATGATTTCCTCAAACGCAATTCCATAGTAGCCTACGGAGAAGATAATTGCTTTATCGTTTTAAGCAGCAAACTTCCGGAAGCGTGTGATTTGCAGGAGACGTTCCTTAAAGACGTAGAAGCCTGGTATCTTTTAAGGAATGAGAAAGGGAATGATTGGGATAGTGCTTCCCACAGACATCTGCCGGTTCAGTTAAGAGGCTGGTATGACCGCATCAGTCTGTCCTATATAAATAAAGTCCCGGAATATGAAATGATGGATTATCCGGAATAGCAAGTGAATGATTTGAATGTACCCCGTATCTGAATGATTGTTAAAACAAATGCTCCCGTAATTCTGATTGTTTCCTTTCAGAATTACACTGGAATTTCTCATCTTCCCAAAGTCCTTTCGGAAGCCGGGTTTAGTGTTTGTGCTGTCTGTCCGCGAAACGGACATTTGTCACAAACCAAGTTTTTAAAAGAGGTATACCCGCTACCTGAACATACGTTTTACTGGTTGTTCAGAAAAGTGTTTCTTAAATCCGTTAAAGAAGCAAAGCCTGTGCTGCTTATTCCGGGTGACGATGCTGCGCTTGCATTCCTACAGAACCTGATGTTTCAGCTGCCTTCGGGAGAATTTAAGGAGCTCTTGAGCCTTCTAAAACACTCCCTTGGTTTTCCTGAATATTACCGCGCGTGTACGGATAAGGCTGCTTTTGGGAAAATGTGTGAAAGCATCGTATTGAATACTCCGGAACAATACCTGTGTTTGAATACTTCCGAAGTGGTGCATACAGCTGCCCGCTTAGGGTTCCCGCTGGTCTTCAAGAAAACTTTGTCATGTGGTGGAACAGGGGTTCATATCTGCCACAACATGCAGGAACTTAGAGCGCATGCCACCGGATTCTTCGGCACAGGTATTCACAAATTAATGGATTGGCTTAAATGGGAAGTGCACAAGGCGCGGGGATGGGATATCAGGCATTTGATGCAGCCGCAGGAAGAATTAATCCTTCTTCAGAAATACATTGAAGGAAAAGTGATTTCTCACACCTTTGTGACCTGGAAAGGAGAATATCTTGCCGGGTTTACTTACGAAAACCAAAATAAAGGAGAGCGCAGCAAGGACCCAAGCCGCAATATCCGGATCGTAGATCATGTGCCTGAAAGCGAGGAGATTGCCCGGAAGCTGGCTTGCCATCTGGGATTTACCGGATTTGCATGTATTGATTTAATAAAGGATAAGAAAGGAGAGATTTTTCTGCTGGAGTGCAATGCGCGACCCACGCATACAGTGGTGTATGGCCGGGAAATTGGGCTGGACCTAGGTCGGATGCTGTTTGAAACCAGGACATTGGATCAGGTACCCCATGATGGGATCAGGAACTTCGCGCTTTTTCCGGATGCTTACAGAGAAAACCCGGACAATTTTGATGCCAATACATCGCGTATTCCGTGGGACGACCCGAAACTTTTCTGCTCCCTTTTGCAAGAATGCCCCGGACAAACCATCTCGATAAAATGGCTTGTGTCAATGGTGTATTACTGGACAATAGATAAGCTGGCCGCCTACCGGAACAGGAAATTAATGTTCAGCTATCCGGTAATACCGGATTTTGCAGCTAATCCGGGCAAACAGCGGAGCAGAGAGGAGTGGATGGTAGTACCGGAAGTCTCCATCTGAGGATAATATTAAACCCAGGATATTTTTGTGTTAATACCCGATCGGTTATATTTTAATGGCGCGATAGGACCATTCTGAAATGGTTTCAAATAGCAGGGATAAATACGGGGAAGGGAATTGAAAATATCCGGCCCCGCATTTCAATACAATAGACCTTTCGTTTTCGCGTTATCTCGCAAAAATTACCACCCCCAACCTTACCTATGATTTTCCAGCGTTGTATCTTCACTGCCGTTTTGATCCTGGCAGGATATTTTGTACAGGCACAGCATTTTGCATTAAGCCGCCTTTTTTATCCAAATGTCACACTTAAAGCAGATTATAATGTTCCTGCGGGGATGGGCGCAGCAGGTGATTATGGACTGACGCGTTCGGGGTTCTTTGGGATCATACCTGTGCAAAGTGAAGTGCAGCTAGGGTACAGCCTGCGAAAAAAACTGGATCTGAGGGCTATCCACACGGTTATGCTGGCTCAGTACACACAGATACAGCCGACAGTCGGGGGGATGGATTCACCAGAAAACGGATACAAAACGTTGTCGTTGGGTGTAATACGCCTTCAGGCTAGTATCAAAGACAAACTGTGGGTGTATGGTGGAGGATTGGGATTGACGGAAACCAATGAGACACTTTTTACGCCACAGCCTTTCTTCTGGGGCGGGGCGGCCCGTATGCATATTCTGGGGCTAAGAACGCAGATCATGTACGGGTCAGTACTGGCCTATAATCAAAAAATAAAATTTGTACCTGTTTTTGGTCTCAACAAGGGGCTGGGAAAACACTGGCGGGCTTCGGCTTTGCTGCCCTTTATGGCGAATGTTAATTACAAGGCAACCAAGTGGTTCAATGTGGATATGCTGACAGGCCTGAATGGTTACAGCGGAGGCTTTCAGGTGCAGACTCCTGAGGAGAAAATGCTGAGGAGAGAAAATTTCCGGCAGATTAAAATCGGAATGTCGGCTAATGCACATTTGTTTACTGTGCTGAATGTTTCGCTGGAAGCCGGAGTAACCACATTCCGGCAGATCAAAACATTTAACAGCGCACGGGAGAACCTCGCTACTTACCACCCTGCTACTACGCCCTACATCGGCGCCAGCGTCAGATACATTACCAGCCGCTCAAAATTTTCTTCCCGATTTACGCGGAAAATGGGTTTAGGAGGTGATTCTGGCATTAACTGGTAGGGGATTATGCAAGGCCTAATTTGCTGGCTTCTGCTTTCAGTAAATCTTTATTGATAGGAACAACCCCCACCATTTCACAAACGAGGCCGCCGCCCAGGTTAGAGATACCTGCGATGGCCTCGGGAGGTAAATCCAGGGCAACACAGCAGGCCGCAATACTGATGACAGTATCCCCGGCACCGGAAACGTCTGCAATCTGTCGGATATGGGCAGGCAGCTTATGGCATTCATTATGGTAATCAATATAAACACCCCGCTCCGACAGGGTGATTAAAGCCCCTTTTGCATTCAGTCTGGATTTCAGCTGTTCCACTACTGCTTGCAGCTGTGCCGGATCGTCTACGTCGAAATCTATTTTCAGGCCCTCACGTAATTCTTTAAGATTGGGTTTGAACAGCGTGGTATGCTGGTAGGAAAGGAAATTTCTCTTTTTGGGATCAACCACCGTGGGTACGTTGTGAAGGTTTGCCAGTTCCGTAATGGCGGTTATCGTTCCGGGGGTTAAAACGCCCTTATCATAATCTTCAAAAATGACGACGTCACAGGAAGGGATCAGTTTTTTTGCAGTTTCAATCAGGAGCTGCTGCTCTTCAGTGGAGATCGATACCTCGGTTTCGGTGTCAATACGTACCACCTGCTGAGAACCTGCGATGATCCGTTCTTTAATAGTGGTTACCCTGTCGTTACTCCGGATAAGCCCGTCACAGTTGAGACCTTTTTCCTTGAGGCTGTTTTCCAGGAGATCCCCCGGGCCGTCAGTACCAATCACAGTACAGACTATCGCCTCAGCACCAAGTGCCTGAACGTTCAGGAGAACATTCCCGGCGCCCCCCAGCCTGTATTCCCGGTGGCTCACATGCACCACCGGCACAGGCGCTTCCGGAGATATTCTTTCAACTTTTCCCCATACGTAGGAGTCAAGCATTACGTCGCCAACAACAAGAACTTTTAAATGATTAAATGCTTCAAATATCTGATGGATATCCATGGATCGTCCCAATTATATACTTTATATCGTCCGGAAGATGTCCTTGACCGGGCGGTGTTTTAAATTACCTTAGATACTAACAGAAAAATGCAGACTTGCTACCTGGAAACGCTTGTTGAGGTAGAGCCGATGGGCGTTCGTCCTTGCTTCCGAAACGCCAGAGTCCAGATGTACCTGATCGTATCCTTCTTCTTTGGCAAAATTCAAAATCCAGTCCAGCAAAACGCCGGCATATCCTTTGCCGCGGTATTCAGGTAATGTCGATAGGTCATCAATATAGATGTACTTTCCTCTGAAAAGGTTGTAGCCCGTTTCAAAAACAGCGATGGAAGCCGCAGTTTCGTCTTCTTCAATAAAAATGATCTGGCGGTTGTCGGCTAGTGTTTTCCTGACCATCTCCATGTATCTGTCATCCGTAATGGAAGGGCGTAATTCCTGCACAGCCTTCCGGCATTTGAGGATATCGGCTTCAGATTCAGCCTTGTGAACGGGACTCATCCTTTAGTGGGTGGTATGGTTAAGTTGGACAAATTATGACCCATTTTATCTCGTTTAGTCAGCAGATAGTTCTGATTATGAGGATTAGCGGGGATCTCTATCCCTACAGAATCCACGATCTCAAGACCATATCCGATCAGCCCCGCCCGCTTTTTGGGATTGTTTGTAATGAGTTTGATTTTGGAAACATCCAGATCGCGCAGGATTTGGGCGCCCACACCGTAATCACGCTCGTCAACCGTAAAACCCAGTTCCAGATTTGCTTCAACGGTATCCCGCCCCATTTCCTGGAGCTTATAGGCCCTGAGTTTGTTTAAAAGCCCAATTCCCCGGCCTTCCTGGTTCATGTATACGATAACCCCTTTGCCTGCCTTATCCACCATGTCCATTGCGGCATGAAGCTGCGGGCCGCAGTCGCAGCGGCACGACCCGAAGATATCTCCGGTAACACAGGAAGAGTGTACTCGCACCAAAACCGGTTCATCTTTTTCCCAGGTACCTTTCACCAGCGCCAGATGGAGATCTCCCGTATTGATCTGACGATAGCAGATGAGGTCAAAATGGCCCCAGTTGGTAGGCATGTCCACACCAATTTCCCTTTTGATCAGAGATTCTTCTCTAAGCCTGTATTCAATAAGATCCTTGATACTGACCAGTTTCAGGTTAAGCTTGTCGGCTATCTGGCGTAGCTGGGGCAGGCGTGCCATTGAGCCATCTTCATTCAGAATTTCAACCAATACGCCGGCAGGGGATAAACCGGCCAAACGGGGGAAATCAATGGCTGCTTCGGTATGTCCTGTGCGCCTCAGTACACCTCCCTTTTTTGCCTTTAAGGGAAAAATGTGCCCCGGACGGCCCAAGTCGCTGGGTTTGGTATCCGGGTTAACCAAAGCCTGAATGGTCTTGGACCGGTCGCTGGCCGAAATGCCTGTTGTACAGCCATTTCCAAGTAAATCCACAGATACCGTGAACGCAGTTTCGTGCAGAGCCGTGTTATTGCCAACCATCATTTCCAGTTCCAGCTCGGTACATCGTTCTTCCGTCAGCGGCACACATATCAGTCCGCGCCCTTCCCGCGCCATGAAATTGATGATTTCTGGGGTAACCAGTTCTGCGGCACAAATGAAATCACCTTCATTTTCGCGGTCCTCATCATCTACTACAATAATTATTTCTCCTTTTTTGACAGCAGCAATAGCTTCTTCAATGGAATCTAATTTTATTGAACTATTATTAATATTGTCCATTAATGGGATGGGTGAAAAATAGTTTCACAGTTATGCTCGTTAAAAGTGCAAAGGTAAAGCCTTAATATTTAAAAGTTTTACTTTTGGGCTTCTATTGAATCAACAAAGGAGAAGCCCGAACCGTTTCAATGATGGCCGTTGGAATGGGCGGGTATTAAAATAAGTAATTGTAACTCAACTATGAAGCTAAAATTACTGGCTTTTTTTTGGATGTGGGTCTGGGTATTTATTTCATTTGAAACAAATGGACAAGGTTATTGCGGCACTGCAGGAGGGTTTAGTGTAACACCTGCCCGCGGCTGTACGGACCTTACCGTGAGCGTGAATAATGAAGTGAGCGGTGCCCAGAATGTCAGGTACGTTTACGACTTTCCCCGCTCTCAGACAGATCCGCCCGATGCAAGAAATACCACGGATGAAACTTCTCATACCTACATTGAACCCGGTACTTACACTATTTTACAGGTAGGCAGTTCCAACGGTACGGGATTTAAATATTGTAACGACGTAACGGTGTTTGAGTCCAGGCCACCCAATGTGCAGCTGCTTACCTGTGGAAACGGAAAGGTGCGGCTCACGATTGTGGATGATAAAATTGCCCAGGCCTATGACCGTATCGAAATTGAATGGGGCGGAGGTGCACCTATCAATACCTGGAGAAAGGGAGACAAGCTTTATTTTGATCACATATATCCTGTGGCTGGCCCAGCACCGTCCATTCTGGTAAAGGGAGTATATACCGATGGGCGTTGTGAAGGAAAAACAAGTACAACGGTGGTTTCCGGTCCTTCCGTCATTCCTTCGCTGGATAAAATCAAGATCAAAAGTGTTGAAATGCTGGCGGACGGAAGGGCCAGGATAATTTATGAGGGAATGGATGGGGTGAAAACTGAAGTTCAGGTTGACAAGGGCGGAGGCTTTTTTGAGGACACGGGCCAGAGCGGCACTTCCGGAGGCCCGCAGTCCCTTATTGTCGGAAACCTCGATCCCAGGCAGGTGTATCGTTTCATGCTTGTTTCTACGGATATCTGCAATAACATGATGAACAGCCCGATCGTCAGCAGTATCTCGGTGGCGCGGGGAAGTGTTGCGCTGGACGAGATCATTTCGGTAGAATGGAAGAGCAGGCCTCATACCGAAAACCTGGTTGAATACCAGCTTAAGAGAAACGGGGTGGTGATTTTTACAGGAAAAGAACTGTCCTATCTGGATAAAAGTGTTCAATGTGGCAATACCTATAAATATGAAGTGGTAGCGATCATCGAAAACGATGTGCGCTCCTACTCCACCTTTGTGGAAATAGAGCCTAATAGTTCGAGCCCGGAGAAAATTGAGCGCGCCGTAGTGTCCGTAACAAATGATAATGTGATAGACATGCAGGTGGAGCTTTCGGGAACAGGGCTCACCAGCAGTTATAATTTGATTGTCGAAAGAGCGGACCTTGGCAGCAGGAATTTCGCGCAGATATCTCCTCCCAGCAATCAGAATCTGAAATACACCGACAGCCAGGTGAGCACTTCTGAACAGTCGTACTGTTACAGGTTCAGCTATCAGAACGCCTGCAAACTAAGCTCCCCCATGAGTGACCCCGTTTGTACCATTTTACTTAAAAGTAACACCGTTGACCTCTCCTGGAATGCGGACAGCCCTTTTACCGGTGGCGTGAATGCATACGAGGTAGTGCTCAGGGATCGAAATGGGAATGTACAGGATGAGATACCCAAACAAAACCAGACCAGGCACGAAATAAACCTCAACGACCAGGCTGCAGGTTCTTTTTCTTATCAGGTGAAGGCCACAGGAAATAGTGCGAATATGGTGAGTTATTCTAATGTAGTGAGTTTCAGGAGAGATATTATTTTACAGATACCAGACATTTTCACCCCTAACGGAGATACACATAATGACCGTTTTGAGGTGAAAGTATATTTTGCCGAATCTTACAGGATGTCTATTTTTGATAGATGGGGAAGCGTTGTATTCCAGTCTACCTCTACGGCAGACAGCTGGGATGGGAAAGTCAACGGTAAACCGGCCAATGGGGGTTACTATATCTATAAAGCCCAGGTTACCGATGCCACAGGATATACGACTGTTAAGAACGGCAGTTTTTTATTGGTAAGATAACTTCAGTCAGGAATATTTTCTGACTGGAAATTTGATAAACCACCTGTCTGATTGCCGCTGCGGTGACGGGCAGGGATCACACACACTTATGATAAAAATAATTCTACCTTTAAAACGGGTATGGGTGCTTTTGACCCTATCCGGTAAGCTGGCAGCCCAGGGGCTTTGTTCAAATCCTGGCGGCTCTTTTCACCTGGATGTTAGCGAGGGATGCGCCCCCGTAACCATCACCATTACCAATGACGTGCCCAATGAAATCGATGTTGGTTATCTGATCAACTATGATGGGAGTTCCACGCAAAACCTTTCATTTACAGACAGGCTTAAAAATTATACCTACTATGGTGCAGGAGTATACACGGTGCTTCAGAAAGCTGTAACGGCCAGTGGACAATTTTATGCCTGCCAGAAGGTTACTGTTTACGAAAGCCGGAACGTCAATACCCAGTTTACCTCCTGTGGAGGTGGTAAAATAAAAATTTCACTCACAAATGATGTCATACTGAACGCCTATGACCAGCTGGATATTAACTGGGGCGACGGGGAGACCATGACCTGGAAAAGGGGAGATAATCTGCGCCTGGAGCATATCTATACCCCTACCTCCGTAAGCCCGACGGTTAAGATA
This sequence comes from Dyadobacter sp. CECT 9275, assembly GCF_907164905.1. Lineage (NCBI taxonomy): Bacteria > Pseudomonadati > Bacteroidota > Cytophagia > Cytophagales > Spirosomataceae > Dyadobacter > Dyadobacter helix. The sequence continues at coordinate 4,034,849 of NZ_CAJRAF010000002.1, forward strand.
AGGGGGATATATACTGGCAACAAGGCCTGCGCAGGTGGTTCAGTTTTATCCATACCCGTTTCGTTTCAGCAAACGCAGCTCAATAGTATTCTGCTTAAGTCATTGGTAATGAAGGGTAAAGGAACACTGGAAGTAAATTATTCCGGGATTAATTCTGTACAGACCAAAATTCAGTATCGTTCGGGTAATGGCAGCTTTGAAACTGCAGGGTCCCGTTCAGGCGGAGGTTCTCAGTTTTACAGGATTGATAACCTGAATACGGCTGCGGTTTATCAACTGAAACTTTCTTCCCAGGATCTTTGCGGTGAAATGCTGGATAGCCCATCTGTAACAAGTATGCGAATTACCGGAAGCAGCGAGAATGAAGAAAATTTACTGGAATGGAATAGATATCCAGAGGCAGGTGATTTTGAGGAATACCAGCTTTACCGTGACGGATTTCTGCTGGGAACGTTTACGGATATCAATGAAAATAATTATGTTGACAAGGCCGTGCAGTGCGGGGACAGCTATGAATACTATGTGGTAACCCGGCTTAAGGGAGCTACCTCGACTTCTGCATTTGTGACGGTTAAAACCAAAACAACACAGGCCAGGCCCATTGAAGAAGCCTATGTTACCACGCAGGGAGAGAAAAGCATACTGATAAAAGCAGTTATACCGGGCGGGCAAAACAACTATGAGCTTACCCTGGAAAAGTCGGAAGCCGGGAGCGACTTTAAAAAGCTGACTACTCTGTTTGCCCAAAATGAATATGAAGACCTGGATGTAAGTACCAGCGCAACAGCTTATTGCTATCGTTTTATATACCAGAATTCATGTGGGCAGAAGCTCCCGGCCACCAGTCCGGTTTGTACCATTTTGTTGACCAATGAATTATCCACTTTTCGCTGGAATAATGAGTCACCTTTTCTAAATGGAGTGAAAGGTTATCAGGTTTTGCAAAGAGGGTCGGTGAGGGGAGAGGAACTCATTAATTTGGAAATGGCTGCACATTATACACCAGGATTTACCTCACAGAGCGACCCTGAATACACATTTCAGATCATGGCCAATGCTACGGACGGTAAGTTTCAGAGTTTTTCAAATATTCTGAGTTATAAAAGAAATCCGGATGTATTCATTCCCAGTGCCTTTAGTCCCGACGGAGACGGATATAACGATGTACTGGAGGCAAAAGTTACTCAGGTTCGGTCGTTCAGCTTATCGGTACTGAACAGATGGGGAACTGTAGTATTTCATTCAGATGACATCGGCACTGGATGGGATGGCAAAGTGAACGGGGCAAATGCACCGGAGGGTTCTTATATCTATAAACTGGTTCTTGTGGATGACATTAACCAAACTATCGAAAAAAGCGGTACTTTTATGCTTCTGAGATAGATAACGATTTATTATATTAAAAGGAAGAATAGTAATTATGTTTGGAAATATGGCAGACATGATGGGCCTGATGGGTAAGATGAAGGACCTGCAGGCTCGTATGAAAGAAGCGCAGGATCAGCTTTCAGGTCTTGTTGAAACGGCGGAGTCGGGTGGAGGGATGGTAAAAGCAACTGTCAACGGACAAAAGAGTCTGATCGGTCTGGAAATAGATCAGGATTTAATCAATCCTGACGATAAGGAAATGCTGCAGGATCTTATTGTAGCTGCTGTTAACAAGGCTTTGGAAACCATTGAACCTAAAATAAAAGAACATCTGCAAAAAGCTACCAACGGTTTGCTGCCGAACATTCCGGGATTAGATCTGAGCGGATTAATGAAATAAACAGTAATTGATGACCTCAGCCACCGCAATAGTAATCCTGAATTATAATGGCAGGCATTATCTTGAAAAATTTCTTCCCAACATTATAGAACATTCAGCAGGTTACGAAATCTGGATAGCGGATAATGCGTCAACAGATGAGTCATTGCAATGGCTGAAAGATTTTTATCCATCGGTGCACACACTGCGGATCCAGGAAAACAAGGGATATGCAGGAGGTTACAATTATGCATTGAAGCATATTTCGGCTCGCTATTACATTTTGTTAAATTCGGATATTGAGGTCACGGATAACTGGATAGAGCCGGTTATCTCGTTCATGGATGCTGACAGGCATATTGCTGCCTGTCAGCCCAAAATCCGTGCCTATGATCTGCCCACTCATTTTGAATATGCCGGTGCCGCCGGTGGGTATATGGATTACCTGGGTTATCCGTTTTGCCGCGGCAGGATCTTTGATACCCGGGAGGAAGATACCGGGCAATATGATGACGTCCAGGACGTTTTTTGGGCCACAGGCGCCTGCCTTTTTGTAAGGGCAGAGGCTTTCCACGAAGCAGGAGGGTTTGACGAGAGTTTCTTCGCTCACATGGAAGAGATAGACCTCTGCTGGCGCCTGCTTAATGCCGGGCATCGGGTTACCTATTGTGGCATGTCTACCGTTTATCATGTGGGCGGCGGTACATTGCATAAATCCAACCCGAAGAAAACCTTCCTCAATTACAGGAACAACCTGATCATGCTTTTCAAAAATTTACCCTTGGGCAGAAGGTGGAAAACTATTTTTTTCAGGCTGATTCTGGATGGCATTTCAAGCGTACGTTTCATGGCTGCCGGAGCCTGGCCTGACGTCCTCGCCATTGTCCGTGCCCATTTTGCTTTTTACCGCATGATTCCTTTCTTAGTAAAAAGTCACAAGCGTACGACCTATCGGGCTCCTCTGTATTACAGGAGTGTTGTGTGGGAATATTTTATTTTAGGCAAGCATAAATTCAGCCAACTGACAGGAATTGAGACGCCTAAAGCTCCCAAATCGTAGGGCTGTGGTGCCTGCGCCAGTGCTGGCGCAGCTGCATCCAGAATGCCAGTATAAGATATAGGATAATAGGAGAACCAAACGTCATAAATGTGGCATATATGAAGTATAGCCTGATACTGCTTGCAGGAAACTTCAGTTTCTCTCCCAGATTGGCGCAAACGCCAAAAATTTGATCCTCTACAAAATAGCGTAGCCTGTTCATACCATTTTTCCTAATAATTGCCTCATAATTAGGGAATTTCGTGATGTTTTCCAATTAAATGGACAATTATTGATTATGCGGCCATGAAATGGCAAAATACCGTTTACTCGTAAATATTCAAATTATTCGGGCAAATAAATTGTTTTCCAAACAATTTTTGTTTCTTTGTGATTTAAGAATTTGTAAACGATTCATTATTATCAGGATGTCCTGACGATAAATGCCAAAAAATCTTCTGTTAATAGCTTGAGCCTCCCTCAATTATTTGGCAAAAGAGTAGAAAGCTTATCAATGAAACGCAGCAGATTCTTAAGTATTTTCACCTTATTTCATTTTTTATTTCACTATTATGCCAACAGGTACTGTAAAATTTTTCAATGAAGCCAAGGGATACGGCTTTATCGTTGAAGACGACACAAACAGGGACATTTTTGTTCATGTGACAGGATTGGGAGGACTTACTATCCGTGAAAACGACCACGTTGAGTTCGAAGTCGTTGAAGGTAAAAAAGGACTGAATGCCGTACAGGTAAAAAAGATATAGATCTATTTTTTTTGCAGTAAGGTATCACGAAAACCGGAGGTTGTTACTTCCGGTTTTCGTGATTTCCGGCCTTTTTATTAAGATACCCAAGCTGTTACTTCGTCGAGAGTCGGCATTTTTACTTCGATTTTCAATTTTTTCCGCATTCCTCCCAGGTCGTTAAATATTTTATTGGGACTGGCGCTTTTCAGTTGCTCAATCGTGTGCAGGTTCATTTTCTGGAGAGCAGGTACCCACACCGCGGGGACTCCGGCCGAAACATAATCAGCCTCTTTGGCAACCTCCACTTTTTTCTCCGGCCGCATTTGCGGAAAGAAAATCACTTCCTGAATACTGACGTTGTTCGTCAGCAGCATGGTGAGCCGGTCAATCCCGATACCTATTCCGGAGGTAGGTGGCATGCCATATTCCAGTGAGCGCAAGAAATCGTCGTCCATTTCCATAGCCTCGTCGTCTCCCCGTTCTTTTAATTTTAGCTGATCTTCAAACCTTTCCCTTTGTTCCGCTGGGTCGTTCAGCTCAGAATAGGCATTCGCTATTTCTTTGCCATTAACAAATAGTTCAAAGCGTTCCACCATGCCTTTTTTGGTACGGTGTTTTTTCGTCAGCGGAGACATTTCTACCGGATGGTCGATAATGAAAGTGGGCTGAATAATATTGGATTCCACTTTTTCACCAAAAATCTCATCAATAAGCTTGCCTTTACCCATACTTTCGTTTACTTCCATGCCCCAGGCACGGCACTGCTCACGGATTGCTACTTCATCAAGCTCGTCAACGTTCAGTCCTGTATACTGAAGAATGGCATCGGTAATACTCAGGCGCGGGTAGGGGCCGGCAAAATCGAGTTCCTGCGTCCCGAACAGCGTTTTGGTGGTACCGTTAACGGCCAGCGCCACTTTTTCAAGTACCTGCTCCGTCATTTCCATCATCCACAGATAGTCTTTATAAGCAACATAAAGCTCTACGGTTGTGAATTCCGGATTATGCGTGCGGTCCATACCCTCGTTACGGAATAACTTGCCGAACTCATATACTCCGTCAAAGCCTCCTACAATGAGCCGTTTGAGGTGAAGTTCTGTTGCAATGCGCAGATATAGGCCAAGGTCCAGTGCATTATGATGCGTAGTGAAAGGCCTGGCAGCAGCTCCACCATGGATGCTCTGCAGAACAGGCGTTTCCACTTCTAGCCAGCCGTTTGAGTCAAAATAGGATCGCATGGTGCTGATGATCCGGGCACGTTTGACAAAAATATCACGTACCTCGGGATTCACGATCAGGTCCACATAGCGCTGTCTGTAACGCAGTTCGGGGTCTGTAAACCCATCATAAATGTTCCCTGCTTCATCCCGTTTTACCACCGGAAGCGGGCGTAAGGATTTATTTAGCAGGGTGAATTGCTGTACATGGACAGAGATCTCTCCTGTTTGCGTAGTAAATACAAAACCTTGGATACCAATGATATCACCTATGTCCAGGAGCTTTTTGAAAACCGTATTATACAACGTTTTGTCTTCACCGGGACAAAGATCATCTCTGCGAAAATACAGCTGAATGCGTCCGGTACTATCCTGCAACTCAGCAAAGGCAGCACTCCCCATGATCCGGAAGCCCATGAGCCTCCCTGCCATTGTAACGTTCTTGTAATCTATTTTGCTGTTTTCGTAATTTTTAAGAATGTCGTCAGCATAAGCATTGATAATGAATTCTTCTGCCGGATACGGCTCAATTCCTAATTTTACCAGCTCATCGCGTTTCTGGCGACGTAATATTTCCTGTTCGCTTAATAACATTTGATCCGATATTTCTGAAATGGGCGGTGTTTTGGACTTCAGAGCAGGTTGTGAGGCTGATCACCAGCTCCGGCCCGAAATCCCGTTTGTTAAATTTTTTAACCCCATTTCCTTATGTTCTAAAATAGTGTGCAAAAGTAGCATTTTTTGACGTGAATACCGAAGTGCAGAAATCATAACATATACAGAATAACGGCCCGGAAAACGCCAGGAACCTGACGCTATTTCTTTTTTCCAGAACACTAAACAAAAAACAGTTACTTTTTTGCGATCTTACGGGATCAATATCCCGGGTGCAAGACCTTCTGGAATGGTTTTTTACCTATATCGTTATCGGTGTATTGAGCCAGGTTTAAACCTTTCTTTTTATTTTGTTTAGAATGTTTCCCAAACTTTTAAAAGCTTTCGGAATTGCAGCGTTGATTGTTGGTGTCCTGCTGGGAGGGATAGAAGTGTGGGTATCGCGGAACCAGGAGAAAATTTTCAGGAAAATTCAGGCTACTGTGAATGAGAATCTCAACGGAAATCTAGCCGTTGGCAGGTTTAAATTCAGGCCATTTATCGGAGGATTCGGCCTTAATTTTACTCTTTCGGATGTCACACTGACCGATACCTTATACAACAGTCATAAAACACCCTTTCTGCAAGCTGGTACTATTCATGTGGCGCTGAATCTGAACGGCATTTTTTCCGGAAATTTCAAGGTGGAGAATTTGGTTCTCAAGGATGGCGGGCTGAGGATTTTTGTGAGAAAGGACGGGTATTCCAACCTTTCAATATTCAGCAACAATAAAAAGAAAAGGGATAATAAAAGTGAAAAGGGGATCGACGAGGATCTTATAGCCAAATTGAAGAAACTTCGTTTTATCAATTATGAAGTTACTTATTCTGACTCTACCACGGCCAAAGAATACGGCGCCATTTTAAGAGATGTTACCAATGAACTGGTCCAGGAAGGCTCTCAGATAAATGGTAATTTTCGGGGTAATGTTTTCTTTAAAGGGTTGATATTCAAGCCTGCTAGGGGTGGGTTTCTTGTTAATCAGGAAACGGATCTCAGCCTGGTGATCGCGTATGATCAGGACTTGAAAGAGCTGAGGATTTTACCTTCAACCCTTCAGAATGCCACACATGATGTGATCGGAATAAAGGGGAACTTTGACCTGGCAGATTCGGTCAAAAAGTTCAGTATGTTTTTTGATGCCAGGAAAATCCAGGTAGCCAATGCTTTGCCGCTGCTTCCGAAAATTGTCAGCGCGCAGATCGACTCCATCGGGATCAAAACCAGGGTGGATACGGAAGTGAAGCTGGTAGGCAAGTTTGGACCTATGCAGCCCAGGCTCGATGTGCATTTTAAGACTGATACCTTCAATTATGACCTCCCAGTCGGTAATTTAAAAAAAATGGTAGCCGATGGGCATTATACCAACCAGGCCGATACCACACAAATCCCGAATGTTTTTAATACCCGGTTAACCGCACCTAGTGTCAGGGGCTTTTTTGAGTCACTGCCTTTTAATTTCAAACTTACAGTTAACAATTTCAGAGATCCAAGAGCCGTCCTGGATGGCTATATCAAAGCTGATTCGATTAGTCTGGATGGTTTACTGGATCCCAAGAGGTATCGTTTCAATCAGGGAAGCGCCGATATAGAATTCCATTTTGACGGAAATCTTAAAAAATTCTATAATCCGGGTAAGGATAAGTTTGACGGACAACTTTGGGGGAAAGCTTCCATCAAGGATGTGGCCATGGACTATTTGCCAAGAAAGGTTCATCTGAAAAAAATTACGGGCGAATTTATGTTCAATGAAAAGGCAATGGTTTTTCCAGACCTCTCTTTTCATGACGGACAGAATATGCTTTATGTAAAAGGGAAGGTAATGGATCTGATCCCCTACCTGTTTGGTTCGCCAAAGCCTTTGCGTGCTTTGGTAGATATCAACATTCCGAGCTGGCAGCTCAACTGGCTTGAACCTTTGCTGGCCAACAGGGGTGCTCCAAAGCAGGCAAGAAAGAAAAAGCTGAAGCTTACGTCCCTGCTGGATGACGTGATCGATAATATGTCGATAGCGGCCCGGCTGCGATCCGGGAATTTGAAATACAAAAGTTTCAAAGCCAGTAACGTAATGGGTGATTTTGAAATTATTGACAATTCAGTCCGCATTAAAAGTTTTTCCATGAATGCTTTTGGCAAAGGGCATTTTGAAGTATCCGGAGAACTTGACAACTCCGGAAAAAATCCTTTGCCCCACGTTGCGTTAAGAGGTAACATCAGAAATGCGAATGTGAATTCTGTTTTCTCTTCTTTTAACGATTTCGGGCAAAAGAGCATTACTGATGCAAACATCCGTGGGCTGCTGAATACCTCATTTAATTTTCAGTCAAGGCTCAATAACAATGTCCGGCTGGTGCCTTCGAGTATGCAGGGAGAAGTACACATGGACCTCAGGAATGCTTATATACTTAATTTTGAGCCTTTTCTTAAGATGAAAAAGCTGATTTTTAAGAATAGAAATTTTGAAAGGGTCCAACTTGCGCCTATTGTCACTGATTTTAAACTAAGCGGAGAGGAGATAGAGATCAGGCCGCTGGAGATAGAATCCAACGTCATGACCTTGTATATTGACGGGGTTTACAGCTTTGGAAGAAAAACCAACATCAATATTCAGATACCGCTCAGTAACCTCAAGAAGCGGGACTCGACCTATGTTCTCAACCCCAACGATCCTAAGACAAAGGAGGGGTCGAATATATACCTCAGAGCTATTGACGAAGGGGGAGAGGTTAATTTTAAGCTTGCCTTCAGGAAAAAGAAAGACAAGCCCAAAGACAAGGAACAGCGTTGATCAGGAGTTCTGGACCTCGTTGGCAAACATATAACCCACTCCTTTGAGCGTTTTGATATAGGTTTCGCCCAGCTTTTCCCTTAATTTCCGGATGTGTACGTCAACGGTTCTTTCGAGCACGTAAATGTCTGCACCCCAAATTTTCTGCAGAAGCTCATCCCGGCTGAATACCTTGTTGGGCGTTTGAGCCAGAAAGAAAAGTAATTCGAACTCCTTTTTCGGAAGCACCACCGACTTCTCGCCGTTTTGAGTAACGGTGTAATTTTTACGGTTAATCGCCAGATCCAGGATGTCGATCTGATCGCCGGATTCTGCTTTTTGCGCTTCTCTGCGGAACAGAGCATTGATGCGGCTCATCAAGGCGCGGGGCTTTATAGGTTTTGTGATATAGTCGTCTGCACCAACTTCGAATGCCGCTACTTCCGAATACTCTTCGGACCGGGCGGTGAGGAACAGGATATATGTATTTTTTATATCCGGATTCTGGCGAAGAATTCTGCCCGTTTCAATGCCGTCCATCTGGGGCATCATGATGTCGAGCAGGATAAGGTCCGGAATAAATGTTTTGGTAATCTCTATTGCTTTTTTTCCGTTGGATGCGGTCACCACTGAATACCCTTCTTTGATGAGATTGTACTCAAGAAGTTCCACTATATCTGAATCATCATCAACAACCAATACCTTAGGCACTGAGTTACTTGCTTTTGCGGTGCTCATTTGTCCTTTCGTTAAAATCGGTTCGAAATTAGTGGATGTGTTTTTCACATTACATACACTTCGGGATTGTTAACACAAATATAATATCATCGGCGGGTAATTCTGAAGAGCTGGCCTTGCTCATTGCTGACCATTAAATCGTGATTATTAATAAAAACGATGGCCTCGGCCTGTTTGTGAACAAACCTGAAACAGCCAACGGGATGCCGGAAATTAACCATATCCTGCTCGATCCGAAATAACAGGATTTTCCCATACGTAAGGAGTGCAAATGTTTTTCCGTCAGGGCTCACATCTGCGGAGGTAACCTGGGTGCCAACGGATATACTGTCAGCAGGGCTCGTGACATACCGGCCTTCCTGGGCGGGTAAGGCGTATAGCTTTACGAAATGATTATTTCGGCTTCGGTTCTTTGAAAACAAATAGAGTTTTTCCCTGAAATAGAAAAATGCTTCGCTATCAAAGTTTAAGCTTTCAGCCGGGGGCGGAAATTGTTTCTGATCCGCGTAGGAAAATTCGATTTTCCCGATCTCTGTTTCATTGTTATTTTTAGGGTCAATGTTGACTTTGTAAATGACCAGATCTTTTCTTTGGTTACTGTTATTGCCAATATCCCCAATAAAGATACTGTTGCCTGGGCCCTGCGACAGATCTTCCCAATCTACGTTGATAGCTCCGGGGATCACTTTTTGAGACAGGTAATTTCCGGTTGAATCTATCTCATATAATTCAGGCAGGCCTCCGCTGTCGTTATGGGTCCAGTAGGATTTCCGGCTGAGATCTCTTGCCAGTCCCGAACTTTCCGTAACTACGTTTGGAAGCTTGCCTATTTTGCTAATTTTGTATTGTGAACGTACCTTATCGAATTTGTTTACCTTATGATCCTGCTGGCAAGTACAAAGTATAGTTTTCAAGGCAACCCAAAAATATATTAACCTACTCATGAACTCTACGTTACGTTCTCTTCCGGACAAAGATAAAGAAACACCTTATTACATTAAACTTGCCAGTATTCTTGTTGCGCTTATCGCCGGAGTGTATATTCTTTTCACCCTGAGTGAAACAATCATACCACTGGCATTTTCGGTATTGCTGGCCATCCTTCTGCACCCCGTATGTGCTTGGCTTGAACTGCGCCGCGTACCGCGTATCGGTGCCATTTTGCTCAGTATACTGGTACTTGTGATTGTGCTGGCGGGGCTGATTTCCATTGTTACTCTTCAGATGGGGAGTTTTGGAGAAGAGCTTCCCCGCATCACCGAAAAAGCGGAATTGCTCCTGGATGAGACCCTCACGATGGGGGAGCGGTACCTGAACATAAGCCGTAATCAACAGGTCAGTGAGGCAAAGAAATATCTGATCAACACGCTGAGTGAAGGGAAAACCTTTTTTCTTAACACGCTGGTAACTACCACCGGAGCTATCTCGACATTTATCCTGTTGCCTTTGTATATCTTCTTTTTCCTTCTCTACCGTGATTTTTTCAGGCGTTTTGTACACAAGGCTTTTAAGAGTGTCCCGGATGCCCATTTAAATATGCTCCTGAAAAAGATATACATGGTGATACAAAGTTACCTGTCCGGGCTCTTTCTCGTTATTCTGATCGTCGGTGTTTTAAATAGCATAGGATTGCTTATTTTAGGAATTCCGCACGCCATATTTTTCGGGTTTCTGGCAGGATTCCTTATCCTGATCCCCTACATCGGAATTCTCATCGGATCTGTTCTGCCGGCTTTGTTAAGCATTGTTACCATGGATTCGCCCTGGTATGCGGTCGGGGTGATAGGAATCATGAGCTTTGTGCAGTTTCTTGAGGGGAATTTTATTACTCCCAACATTGTGGGATCCAAGGTAAGCGTCAATCCGCTTGCGGCCATCGTGGCTTTGTTTCTGGGCGGTCAGCTTTGGGGTTTGTCCGGGTTAATTCTGGCACTTCCTTTTACGGCAATTTTAAAAGTTATCCTGGATGCTATTCCAAGTATGGAGCCGTTTGGTTTTTTGCTGGGAGAGCCGGTTCATGAGGTAGCAGAGGAAAAAGCAGAAGAGCAGAAGGCACAGCAAAAGGAAAATTCAAAAAAGCCCTACCGCCGATACAGGAATAAACCGCGTAAAAAACCTGGGATTAATCCTGCACCGGGCTCATCCGATACGGCCACTGCCTGATTATTTTACAGGTTGGACTTTTTCCACACTGATGCCAACGCTAAGTACAAATGGAAGGGGATTCTGGCGCATTGATTGCGACAAGGTGAAAGTGTAAATTCCTGGTTTGGGGAAAACGTGATTTTTCAGAACGGGAATTTTATGGTCGAATAAATCACCAAGGCCGTTTCCAAAAGGTTTTCCTGTGATCTCGTTTGAAATAAATACTTCCTGTAGCACGGAAGATAGCTGCTTGCCATCAGGGCCTGTGATTTCTCTGGTCAGGTAAAGATTATAATAAGGATACTGTAAGGAATTCCTCAGCAGATAATAAATATGGTATGCCTGGGTGGTATCCTTGATGTCAACCTTAAACTGCGGTTTGTTTTTGATATACCAGAGCCCGTCAGGAATATCATCGTAGGCTGTATAAACCACATTTTCGTTGCAGCTGAAAAAAAGAAAAGCCAGACAGGCAACAACCAGATAACGCACTGATTTCATCGGAATAATTAAAAGTCTGAAACAAAACTAACCAGCGTTACCTGTCTTTCAAAATCAGGCAGAGATTTGCCCGGAGAAATAGCGTTTCAGCCAGGAATTTGAAGCCGGTACTTTCCATCGGGTCATCCATTGGGCTTTTGTGGATACCTGATTGTCAAATATGGTGGTTTCCGGTAAGATCACCTCACTTGTTACCGCCTGTTTGATTCCCGCAACCGGCACGCTCTGAATGTGGTTATGCTCGTCCAGATAGGTAAGCGAACGGTCAAAAAAATCGATCCCAAGGTTATGACCTATCTCCTGAAGCCAATGGGACGATTTGTCGATGGAGCAACCACTGGGTAGTTCATCCCTTTCATCTACGGCAATGACAACAAAACGGTGCTCAAACAACTTTACCGAAGCCGTCAGCGGTGCCCCGTGTGCTTCCCATAAGTCTACGGCCGACCTTAATGTTTCTGTAATAATGCCAGCCTCCTGTTCGGTGATGTTTCTGTTGGCCTGATAGATCCAGATTCTGGCGTTCAGGTCAATCTCATTAAATGGTATGAACATGGTGATTAATGTCTTCTGAATAAGTATTGCGTTACGTTTCAAACACCCGGATGGTGGCCAAAGTTCTTTTCTTTTAAAGATTACCGGCCTGGGCTAAGAGCTCAGCGAGGTCATAAACTTTAAGGGTATCTTCCTTTTCTTTGTTCTTAACACCGTCCGTCATCATGACCATGCAAAAGGGGCAGGCCACTGCAATGGTAGAAGCGCCTGTTTCGATGGCCTCTTCAATACGTTCGATATTGATATCCTTTGTACCTTTTTCGGGTTCTTTAAACATTTGCCCGCCTCCCGCTCCGCAGCATAGGCCTTTCGTACGGCAACGTTTCATTTCGACTAACTCGGCATCCAGCGCTTCCAATACCTTACGGGGCGCCTCATAGACATTATTAGCGCGTCCGAGATAACAGGAATCATGGAAGGTGATTTTTTTTCCTTTAAAATTTCCGCCGCCTTCCAGCCCCACCCGTCCTTCGTTGATCAGCTGTTGCAGGAATTCGGAATGGTGTAATACTTCATAGTTTCCGCCTAACGCAGGATATTCGTTTTTTAAGGTATTGAAACAGTGAGGACATGCGGTTACAATTTTTTTTATACCATACATATCCAGGACCTGTATGTTAGAAATGGCGAGCATTTGAAACGTGAACTCATTTCCGGCTCTGCGGGCAGGATCTCCGGTACAGCTTTCTTCGGTACCAAGTACGGCAAATTTTACAGCGGCTTTGTTCAGAATTTTAGCGAAAGCCACGGTAACTTTTTTGTACCGGTCGTCGAAGGAACCGGCACAGCCAACCCAGAACAATACCTCCGGGGTTTCGTTAGCCGCCGCCATTTCGGCCATTGTGGGTACCTTATATTCGAGCTCGGCCATATTAAAAGATTATTTGTTTGAGAGGAAGTTGTCAGAGTTTTTCGGCCCAGTTAAATCTATCGGCAGGCGAAAACTTCCAGGGGGCTTGGTTAGTATCCAGATTTTGGAACATCATATTCCAAGAACCTGGAGCTTGTGCTTCATCCATAATTTTATAACGCCTGAGCTGAAGGATAATATCGAGGGGATTGATGAGAACGGGACATTCCTGCACACAGGCATTACACGTAGTGCAGGCGAGAATTTCTTCTTCAAGGATATAGTCGCCCAGTAATGCTTTACCATCGTCCACAAACTTGCCGGTATTTTGCTGCATATTCCTGCCAACCTCTTCGAGGCGATCCCGAGTGTCCATCATGATTTTACGCGGGGATAGTTTTTTGCCTGTCAGATTTGCCGGGCAAACAGAAGTACATCTGCCGCATTCGGTACATGAATAAGCGTCCATCAGGTTTTTCCAGGTCAGATCGGCAACATCTTTTGCCCCGAACCGCTCAGGAACCGCCGTTTCGGATGGTCCCACAGAGTCAACACCTAACATACTTTTAACCTCTGCTGTGATCTCCGGCATATTACGCATTTCCCCTTTTGCCGATAGCTGTGAAAAATAAGTGTTTGGGAAAGCCAGCACGATGTGCAGATGCTTGGAATAAGTGACATATATGGCAAAGGCAAAAATTCCTGTGATATGTAACCACCAGGCAGCACGTTCATAGAGAATGAGACTACCTTCGCTCCAATGGGCAAATAAGGGTTTAAGATAGCGGCTGAAAAAAAAGTCCTGAGTTTGGGTATAATGTGCATTTCCCAGGTCCTGAAGTACCGAATCTGCGGCATTCATGGTCAGGATTGCAATCATCAGCACGATTTCGAGCACTAAAATGATGGTCGCATCCATTTCCGGCCAACCCAGCATTTCTCGGTGCCTGGAAGGCTGCAGGCGTTCGGTCCTGAGGATCCGTCTCCGGATCAGAAAGATGGAGCACGCCAGTAAAACACCTAAGGCAAGAAATTCGAAAAAACCAATAAGGATAGGATAAAGCCCCCCCAAAGCAGAAGCGAAAAGCCGGTGTTTTCCCAGGGCCCCATCCAGTACGATTTCCAAAATCTCGACATTAATGAGTATAAAACCCATATACACTGCAAAGTGAAGGATACCTATTACGGGCCTGTCAAACATTTTCTTCTGCCCCAAGGCCACCCGGGCCATTATTCCCATGCGCCTTCCTGGCTGATCAGTACGTAATTCAGGTTTGCCAAGTTGAATGGTCATCCTGATGACAGCAGCCCTGCGGTACACTAGCCAGCCCGTAAGACCCAGTAAAATGATAAAAAGAAGCTGCTGGAATATGGCCATCTCAGTTTTACATCAATAAAAGCTTACAATGGTATGCTTGCATAACAATTACAAATATGGCAAAAATGCATGTAGCCTCCGAATATGTTATTAAAAAAATGTTTCAAAATAATATAACCTATTGATAATCAAAAATGAATCGGGCATTGTGAGTAAACTCAGATTAATTTTTAAAATTAATTTCTAAAATTATTTGTAAAGCAAAAACAGACTTCTACCTTTGCAGTCCCAAAGGGAACCAATTGAGCCTGGTGATGTAGCTCAGTCGGTAGAGCAAAGGACTGAAAATCCTTGTGTCGGCGGTTCGATTCCGTCCATCACCACCTGAAAATCAAGCCGTTACGATGAAAATTCGTAGCGGCTTTTTTCTTTGGTACAACATAGGTACAACAATCTATACCGTTTCATAGGGATCAAATCAAAAACTTGTGGAGGGGATAGGATTTATCTAGGTTTGTGTTTTTAATCAAACCAGTTCGTTTTGGAGAGTTTCTTACCCATTATTCAGTTTCTATTACCTGAGTTCATCCTCGAAAATTTTGAGTTAACTTCTATCGACCGGCAGGATGGTGTCTTCCACGTGCATATTGATGAGAAAAATGCGGACGAGACTGATCCAGAAAGAAGGAACCTGCTCTCCAAAGGCTTCTTCCCGACGATTACTGTCCAGGATTTCCCGATTCGGGGCCATAAAGTCTTTCTTCACATTAAACGCCGCAGATGGCTTAATAGCAAAACAGGAAAAGTAGTGTACAGAGATTGGGCAGAAGTAGGCAAAGGAACGCGAATGACTAGTGAATTCGCGGCTTTTTTAAAAGATATCAGTAGATATCAACCCGAATAGCGCCTGGGCGATTGGACGGTTCTATGGGGTTAACGGCAAAAGCTTATTACGTCAATACCGCGATTTTCAAAGTGGGTTTAAAAATTGGGACCAACGGGGCCATGCTAAAAAGTGGCTGCTCTTTCCTCAAAATCTAGGATCCCACCTATCAATCGACGAGACCAGTCTTTCTCACGGCGAACTCTACACCATTCTTACAAACAAAGCAGCCAGAGGCGGTAAAGGCAGTATAGTGGCCATTGTGGCTGGCACCAAAGCAGAAGCGGTCATTGAGGTCATCCGCAAAATTCCGGAATCACTTCGCAAGAAAGTGACTGAAATAACCTTAGACATGGCCAGTAGCATGACTATGATCGCCAAGCGTTGTTTCCCGCGGGCAGTGCGCGTCACTGACCGCTTCCATGTACAAAGATTGGCAGTCGAAGCCCTTCAAGAAATCCGCATTAAACACCGATGGGATGCGTTGGACAAGGAAAACGATGCCATTGAGCAGGCAAAGGTTTCTCAGACAGAGTATCAACCAGAAATATTAGGTAACGGTGATACCGTCAAACAACTACTGGCTCGCAGTAGATACGCACTTTACAAAAAGCCCAGTACCTGGACTGATAGCCAACGAGAAAGAGCACAACTTCTCTTCGAACGCTTCCCAGACCTTAAAAAGGCATACGAGCTGGCGCTAGAGCTAAGTAACATCTTCACAAACACATCTGAAAAGATATACGGGTTGACAAGGCTTGCCAAGTGGCACGAAAAGGTCAGGCAATCCGGATTTAAAGCATTCAATACAGTAGCCCGCTCGATTGAAAGCCATTACAAGACCATTGTCAATTATTTTGATAACCGTAGCACCAATGCGTCTGCCGAATCCTTCAACGCAAAAATTAAAGCATTTAGGGCTCAGTTCCGAGGAGTCAGAAACGTCGAATTCTTTCTTTACCGCCTCACTCAGTTATATGCTTAATCCAAGGTGCTCCACAACATTTGGTCTTGATCCTTTCATAGCCGAACTAAATCAGATCCAGATCTTCTAGAAATCAACTGAGGATATTATAAGTTTCAATTCTAAAACTTAGTTTGAATCAACATATTGAGATATCTGCTTTATTCCGATCTAGTTTAAAAGGGCTCGCTAAATTTTCGAGTAACACTTTACTAAGCATTTATGGCTCATAACTGGATACAAATACATCAATGCTTTAAGCCAAGGGCACTTTTTTATTCAAAAAACCGTTCTCACCTAGTAGATGTTTCAAATTAATTTTGTTAATTATGCCCTCACAACCAGAAGGATGATGAAACATAATTACTTACTACATGGATGGTAATGAAGGAAGTGGGTGGCAACCTTATTATCAGTTTGCAGTTCATATAATAGTCGCCTCGCTGATTTTTGTATTGATTGCATTAGCAGCAGTGGGATTGGGTTATTTTGTACACTATTTGGAAGAGAAAAAAACTTCAGCATTTATTATCTATACCCTGACATTTGTTGAGTATTTGATTTTTATTATTGACGTGTTTTTATATCTCCTACAAATAATTGAGCATTCGTTGAAAACTGGCAAAAAGCTTTGGAAACAAATTATTTCATAAAAATAACTAAAAATGCTGCCTTGGAGACAGCATTGGGGTATTTCTATCCATTGATTTTGGTAGGTAGGTGGGTGAGAAGCGTTGTCAAATATCTACAATCATATTTGTTTGACATTCTCCGACCTTTAAAGCGTCAAAAGGAAAAAGAGTTATCAGCCATGATTAAGGAGGTGATACTTAACGTAAATACACCTAAGAGAGTTCTTCCTCAAATGAACCTCGAAGATTTCACAGGTTCCTCTGAGGACCGGAATGATAATTCTCCAAATATACAGGATACCGGTTTTACTCGAAAGAGACTCCAAAGGAACGCAACTAGGGTGACAGAGCGTAGACAAGATGAAATTGTTGAATTGATTAAGCAGTGTCAAAGAGGGATGAAGCCAGCTCAGTACGAAATTTGCATGAAGTATGTGGTTGAATTGATGCCTGTTGCTCAAAGAATCGTAAATAGTAAAACAGATGCAGAGACTGTAGTTCAAAAGGCCTTTGTCAACGCTTTTGCGCATATCGACCGGTTCCAAGGGCAGAGCCCAGTAGATTTCTGGCTTAAACAATTTGTCATAGGTCAATCTATTAAACTTCTACTCCCTAAGGGATTATCAGGTTACAGATGGGAAAAGGTCGAATACTTGTCAGGCAATGCTGTAGAATATGATGAACGAGCGTTCAGCTTAGATTATTTGAGGCGCGACAAAGAAAAAGTAGGTCACGCTCTACAGGCGCTTCCCGAAATGTATAGGGTTATTTTAGTACTCTATGTGTTTGAGGGTTATAGTGACGAAGAAATTGGCCAGTTGCTAAATGATAGTGAAGAACATGTGAGGTATCACCGGCATAATGCCCGAGAGCGTTTGGCAACGCTACTTCGATGAACAGTCCTATTTCCTATAAGGCATATATATACAAAAAATGTCTGATAGAATTTGATTAATTTAATAATAGTTGTATCGATGCTGTTTATTATTTAAGCGCTCCTTCATTAAATTGTTGAAAGTGGGAGTGTAATCTGAACTCTGTCTGGCTATTTAAGTTGATTCAAATTTAATTTTTCTTTTCGATTTCAAATGCTTTTTTGCTTGTTATTGGGTTTGTCAAGGGCGGCGGAGGCACGGATCGGACCGCCGATGCGGCCGTTCATTTACCCTTGATAAATTCAATAACCGGCTATTTTTGCTTTTTATATTGAGAGATAAAATTAAAGGTCCATTCGCATTCTGTCACCAAATTTGATATGTAATTGTTGTGCAGTAAGTGCCCAGTTTTGCAAAGGCGACGTCCACTTCCGACTTATATTTTCGACAGCCAGGTAGATCAATTTAAGTAAAGCCATGTCGTTGGGAAAAGCGCCCTTCGTTTTTGTTATTTTACGAACTTGTCGGTGAAAGCCTTCGACGGCGTTGGTTGTATAAATAAGTCTTCTAATTTGCTCATCATAAGCGAAATAAGTTGACAGTTTATGCCAGTTATTCTGCCAGGATTTAATTACAACCGGATATTTCACGCCCCATTTATCGTTGAGTTTATCAAGCTCTAACTCGGCTTTATCCTTCGTAGGTGCTTGGTAGACCGTTTTCAAGTCTTGCATGAAAATTTTTTGATCCTTGGAAGCTACATATTTCAGTGAGTTCCGAATCTGATGAATGATGCAACTCTGAATCTCGGCGTCAGGGAATGATGCCAAAATTGCTTCCGAAAAACCGGTAAGATTGTCCGTGCAGGCTATCAGAATATCCTTTACGCCTCTGGATTTTAAGTCGGTAAGCACGGATAACCAAAAATTAGCACCCTCACTTTCAGAGACGTACATCCCGATCAAGTCTTTGTAGCCGTGACGATTTATACCAAGAACGTTGTAAACAGCCCGTGTTACGACACGCCCACCGTCTCTGACCTTGTAATGCATGGCATCTAACCAGATAATAGTATAAAGGCTTTCCAGGGGCCTGTTTTGCCATTCCTTAACCTGTGGGATTACGCGCTCGGTAATTTCGGAGAGTGTTGCATGAGATATTTCAACATCATACATCTGCTGGATGTGGTCGGATATATCTCGAAAACTCATTCCTTTGCTGTATAAGCCAATAATTTGAGGAGCAAGGTTGTCAGCCAAGACGGTCTCGCGTTTCTTGACAATTTGCGGTGAAAAAGTAGCCTTTCTATCTTCTGGTGTAGTTAATATAATTTCACCAGACATGGTTTTTAACCGTTTGCTACCTTTGCCATTTCGCTTATTGCCAGATTCTCGCTCTTGATCACTGAGATGGGTATTCATTTCCGACTCAAGAGCACTTTCTAAAAATTGTTGAAGTAAGGGAGCGAAAACTCCATCCTTTCCAGTCAATGATTGTCCTTTCATCAACTGTTCGAGCGCCTTGTCGCGCATCTGTTCGAATTCTGTCTTTTCCATGTTCTGTTTAAAAGTTAAAACTTTTAGACAGAGTTCATTTTACAGTCTCGC
Source organism: Dyadobacter sp. CECT 9275 (assembly GCF_907164905.1). NCBI lineage: Bacteria > Pseudomonadati > Bacteroidota > Cytophagia > Cytophagales > Spirosomataceae > Dyadobacter > Dyadobacter helix. The sequence continues at coordinate 4,054,091 of NZ_CAJRAF010000002.1, forward strand.
GTTCTTTACTGAATATAATCTTGTTACCCGATGTTGTTTTTATTCCTCTGAAGTAAAATGCAATTGTTTTACTATAATAGACCAAATCCAACACACCGTCGTCGTCAAAGTCAGTCACAGATCTGTTATAATTTTCGTAAGCTTGTTGTGCAAATTGACAGACTTGAACTCTTTTTAACATAGTTGCAGATGTACTCTTACTTGTAACGTTAAAGTGAACAAATACAGTCGCATCACCCATAGCTATTATGTCTTTATTACCATCTTTATTAATATCTCCATAAAATAGATCATATTTATCGTAAACTGGTCCCTCCTTGAAACTTTCAAATTCGGAAGACAACGGTATTACGATTTGAGAAAAGGCCAGAGAGGATATAAATGTCAAGCAGACTACAACTAAAATCAGGCATAAATTTTTCATGATAATGAGAGGCTTTGTTTGAAGAAAGGTAATTAATTTTAAGTTATTGCAATACAATTATTTAATAATATTATTAACAGACAATCAAACGTCTAAAATCACTTCATTGAAAAGCGAATTGAACAGGCTTTCAGGTATCGACAATGTCACATTTTTTGATACCCCGCCTGCGTCTGATGCAATCGGCCGCAGCAATGTCCAATTCGATACCCGTCCCGAACACGAGCAATTCATGATTTCCATCAAAGCCGTGGATAATCAATATGTACCTATGTTTAAAATACCCTTGCTAGCTGGCCGCAACCTAAATCCGTCCGACACGATACGCGAGTACCTGCTCAACGAAACAGCTATTAAAGCACTGGGCTTAAAGACAATAGATGACGCCATCGGCAAAGCAGCAACCATCAACGGCCGGCGGGGAACCGTTGTCGGCGTGGTAAAAGACTTCCACTTCCGGTCTCTGCGCACGGCCATCGAACCCCTTGGTATGACCACCCGTGGCGAGGCTTACGGCAGTTGCGGGCTAAAAATCAATCTATCCGACATGTCATCGACCATTGCCCGACTGGAAACCGAGTGGACGAAAATTTACCCGTCATATATTTTCACCTACCGGTTTATGGACGAAGACGTCGAGCGGCTCTACAAACTGGATAACGTGCTACTGCGCCTTATTCAGGCATTTGCTGTGGTGGCCATCTTCGTTGGATGTCTTGGATTATACGGTCTGGTTTCCTTCATGGCTACTCAAAAGACCAAGGAAATAGGTGTTCGCAAAGTGCTGGGCGCGAAAACGTCAGATGTCCTGTGGTTGTTCGGGAAAGAATTTTTACAACTGTTGCTAATCGCATTCCTGCTAGCTGCACCACTCGGATGGTGGTTTACAAATAGCTGGCTCAACGACTTTGCATACCATATCGAGCCCGGGGTGGGGATTTTCGTACTGGCCATCATAATTACTGTGCTCGTGACGTTTTTTACAGTCGGCTTCCGCAGCGTCAAAGCTTCGTTGGCAAACCCGATCAAAACGCTGCGGTCCGAATAGCAGGCATAAGAAGTTTGTGCTCAGTAAGAGAATACCTCGTAGTTTATCCCTTTGGATATTAATTTAAGGAGGGGCGTATTAATCGCTGACAACATTTGAATAAAGAAAAGCACTGTTCATGCATCATTTTCCGAGGTTCGTAAAACAATGAAAATACGACCGCCTGAAAGGGCGTTATTTCGTTCTCTTGTCGGTTACGGCATCCACTTTTCACGAGAGCTCCAAAATGAGTATTTCCAATCTCTAATGGTTCGAACAAGATTAGACAACTTTTCAAACAAAACCCAAGAGACCCAAACCTACCTTTCCTATGCAAGTCATCTGCCTCGAAGACACAGCCTTTTACGAACTGGTCGAACAAGTAGTCGCACGGTTGACAGAAACTAATAAGCAGCATGCAGAAAAATGGGTGGCACAGGATGAAGCGATGTCCCTTCTCAATATTAAATCCAGAACGACCTTACAGAAACTGAGGGATGAAGGTCAGCTACGGTTTTCCCAGCCTCAAAAGAAGATTATTCTTTATGATAGAGAGTCTATTGAGCAATATCTAAACAAACACGCCCGCAATACATTCTAGTTATGGACACAGAAAACGAAAAACCAGACCCTGAGTATATCCGTAAGTTCAACCAAGGTTACATTCTGGCCAAGTATATGCCAGGACTATCTGAACGGATTTCGAAATCAAAAAGTCAGACTCCGAATTTACAGGCTATGCAGGACGGCAGAAAGCAATTCCTTTCGGAGGAAGCAATCAGCAAGGCCCCGTCCTGGCTCAAACCTGATCCGCAAAAGCTGAACAAAAATCTTCTGGGCAAGACAAAAGGCCGTCAAATTGATCCTGAACGATAGTTTTCCAGCTATTCCATTCCTGGCTCTTTTCCTTTTCCGGTTTTAGCAGGTGGTGTGGGTGTACCCTTGCGTTCGTTATCAAGCAGTGTCCGCATAAAATCCTGAGAATGTTGCAGGTCTTTTTCCTTGCCCTTTATCTGGTCTAACTGCTCCTTGGTTTTTCCCTTGAACGGATTGGGGTGCAGTGTCTCCCGGGTCGCATCACGAATTTGAGTGGCTGTATCTTTATCCAGGTCCCAGCTTTTGATACCCTGTTCCATCCTCTTAGTCAGATCTGTCTCTAACTCTGTCTTTAGCCCTTCAAGGCTCCTGCGATCTTCACGGTTGACCCATGCTTCCCTGGCTTTGGCAAATCCTGCCGGATTAAATTCCAGCCGGTGAGAGGTTTGTCTGATATCCTCGGTGGGGATGTTTTTAATGCGCTCATCAATCATCCGGGACTGCCGGGCTGTTTCGTCAGCCATATTCTTGAAATAATCAAAGCCTTCCGGGAAAAGCTGCTCCAAATCTTCTTTGTTTTCGTGATCCTTTGCCATTTGATACAATATTTAGTTGACAACATATTTGAATTATGGTAGTATTCTCAAGTAGTTAACTATCAGGAGACGGACTATGGATTATCATCATCAGCCCGCTGAAAGCACTCGTGATTCACATCCTAATACACAGCCGTATCACACAGTCCCTTGTAAAACCATTTCATGGGAGGACCTGCACAGGTCCGCCACTGTGCTCACCGAATTTTCTCATGAGGCAAAACAGGAAATCGAATATTACCTGGGTTATTTGCCCGATGAAAGCATCACCATTCGTTTTGAGCTTTTTCTGAGAAGCCTGATCCAACAGAAAAATGCCGGGTTTTTGCCGTATGAACAGTACAGCAAACTGGCCGAGCAACATGTCCGCCTGATCCGAAACGAAGATGTCCGCTGTAACCTGGCGGATGATTACGACCTGGAGCTTTACCAGACCTACTTCCGCGAGTATCTGCCTTACGGAGCTTTGGCAAGACAACGTTTGATTGATATGATGGGTTACGCACCTGAGCTTAAACATTCGCTTCTTGCTGAATTGTACCTTCGTAAAATACTCGCCAATGAGCTCATCCGGCTTCCATTGGAAATGACTCCGGTAGATTACAAAGCAATCACCCTGATCAGGTACCGGCAGATCTTGCTTTCGCGTGGTAAAGATGCTGCCGACAACTGGCCGGTGCTGAATTGTGAGCAGGATAGCGAGCTCAGCGAATGATACGGTCCGTTCATTTTCGGGACCTTATCACTGGCAACCGCTCAAGCAGTTCCTTATGTTTCCCTATTGGTAAAAGTACCTCATGCTGCCGGAGAAAAATCCGGTCAGATTCTACCCGATCAACATACTTCAGGTTGATACAAACAGAACGTCCGGCCCGGTAGAAGTTATCACCTAAATACAACAACACATTCCCAAACGGTATAGATAAAAGCATTGCCTGATGAACGCTCCCTGGCATAATACGGGCGAACTCCTCGTCGGTTAAAACCAGCTCACTATATCCACCACTGGCGTTAATAAGCACGATCTGCCCGGTGTTAACCCGGACATATCCGCCTTTACCATCCCAGACAAATACATCTTCCGGCGGTGTTTTGCCGGTCGGGATTTTCTCTTGATAAAAATTATCCATCGCAAGATCGATCTGCCTGGCCAATTCCAGTGGCCGAAAGGGCTTGTGCAGAAAAGCAGTAGGGCGGGTCTTGCGGGCACGTTGATAGGTTTCTATTTCCGTATTAGCCGTCAGATAAATCAAAGGAATCCATCTGATATCCCTTAGCTGTTCAGAAAGTGTAATACCATCGATCTGACCTTTTAGTCTGATGTCAACAAGGGCCAGATCTGGCCGCTCCTGTATCATAACCCTGATCGCTGTTTCATAATCGCCCGCTTTACTGCAGACACCGTATCCGGCTGCTATCAGCGCCTCTTCAATGGCCCATGCCGTCAACTCATCGTCTTCGACAATCAAAATCCGTAATGCATTGCTTGAATTCATGAGAGGGTATTTATTTAAAATGGAAGGTTTCTTTGACAATATTATGGTTCAAATACCAGGGTAAAATGGTTCCCTGTCTTATCGGCAGATAATTCAGCTTTCAGTCGTCCCGCCAAAACAGTGATCAATTGAAGGCCAAAGCCTTTTTTCACGGACTCATAGCTGAACCCCGGCCCGTTATCTTTCATTTCAAAGACAATGCTTTTGCCCTGCTGCACACATGAGATCATTAAACTGGGATCTTGCTGATTTGGGAGCGCATATTTGCAGGCATTGGTCATCATCTCGTTAAGGATAAGACCGAACGATGCCGCTTTATCCGCATGCAGCCATATTTTCTCCACCAGATAGTTTGGACGGAATGACTCCATTCCAAAGATCTTAAATACGCTGGCAGCAAGCCGGGGAATGTACTCCTCCAAATCAACCTGGACGGGCTGGCTGCCATCATAAAGCCGTTGATGGACCAATGATACCGCATGAATACGCAGTAAACTTTCTTCCAGTACCTGCTTACCTACACTGTCCTGCATGCGGTTGGATTGCAATGAGAGCAGGCTGGTAATCTGTTGAAGATTATTTTTTACCCGGTGGTTTTGTTCAGCTACCAATAGCTGGTTCTGATCACTGGTGCGGCGGTACTTGCGGTAGAGCCAGTAAAATACCCCGCCAAAACCTATCGCAGAAAGGCTCAATATCATGGCGAGCCGCGTCAGCCATTTTTGGGATTTCAGGTTTTCTGCCTGAAGTGCAAGTTCCTTCTTTTGGGAAGCAAGCATTGCTGCCTTTTTTTCTGTTTCATATTCGACCGAAAGACGCGATATCGCACCCTCCCGATCCTCATTCAAGGTCTGTATCATTACATTAAGATAGTCCTTGTAATAAGCCAATGCTTGCTTATGATCTGACATTTGCTCATAAAGAACTGCCGTGGCCTTCAGTAAACGGGTCCTCGGCTCAAAATCATTGAACCGAGAAGTATCCACGACGTATTGAGCCTGCTCTAACCATTTTTTTGCAAGTATTGGCTTGCTTGCATCAAGGTACGCCTCTGCTAGTCTGATACGGGTAATGATAACTACGAACGTCATTCTCTCTTTAGAAAAGATTTCATCCGCTTTTTTTAGATTGGAAATAAACCTGATGCGGTCTGCCTCAGTCACAAGAGGTCCATATATAGAATAAACATTGGCGATATCGACTGGATTTCCCAGAGCTAACGCCAATTCCAACGCCTGATCATAATAGTAAAAAGCACTATCGGCATCCCACTTGTTTTTCCCTTTCGTCTCATATTGAAGTGCAAAGGTGGAAAATTCGGTGAAACTGACCACCCCAATTCGGTTTAAACTGACCACCTGTTCCGGGCGAAATTGACCACCCCATTTCGGATCAAACTGACCACCTGATTCCGGAGTAAACTGACCACCTGAGAGATTAGAAAATGCTGTAGAATCAACCATATTTTTGGCACGAACCAATCGTGTAAAAGGTATGGCCAATTCGACAATCAGCATGAGCAAAATAAGACAGATTTTACGGATGTACAGCCAGGGCCGCAGCAAGCTCTGGATAGCGGAACAGACAGGTGTTTCCCGCAATACCGCTAAGAAGTACATGACCACTTTTGATGCGAGCGGACTTACCTTTGAACAGATCAACAGCCTGAATGATAAAGAGCTGGATGACTTTTTCGGAACGGTTAAACAGCAGCCACCGCAAGACAGATTGTTGAATCTGCAACGTTGTTTTCCGCAAATAGACAAAGAATTAAAACGGACAGGTGTTACCCGTCATATGCTTTGGGAAGCCTATAAAAAGGAATTTCCGGAAGGATTTGCTTATACCCAGTTTTGCTTTCATCTGACCAAATGGAAGGCCCGCGTTAACCCTGTGATGCATCAGGACCATAAGGCCGGCGATAAGCTGTACATCGATTTTGCAGGTGTTAAATTAAGTATTGTAGATAAAGAGACTGGTGAATTAACTGAGGTTGAAGTGTTTGTGGCTATCCTGGGAGCGAGTCAACTCACTTACGTGGAAGCAGTCAGTAGCCAGCAAAAAGAAGATCTGATCGCAGCTTGCGAGAATGCACTTCATTATATCGGTGGTGTGCCGGCAGCAATTGTTCCGGATAACCTTAAAGCTGCTGTTATAAAAAGCAATAAATACGAACCTACGCTGAACGAGGCCTTTGCCGATTTTGCTGATCATTATGGGACTACGATATTACCTGCACGCGCTTACCGGCCAAGAGATAAGGCGTTGGTGGAAGGTGCTGTCAAAATCGTTTACAGCCGTATTTATGCGCCTTTAAGAAAGCAGGTTTACAACTCACTGACAGAGTTAAACGCAGCTATATTGATTGCTCTCGAGGCTCATAATAACCAACTGCTTCGGGGCCGTAATTACAGTCGCAGACTCCAGTTTGAAGAAATTGAGCGCAGTGCTCTGGCCCCGCTTCCGATCCTGCATTATGAGTTCAAAAAACAGCTACATGCCACTGTAATGAAGAACGGACATGTCTGCCTGAGCGTTGACAAGCACTATTATAGTGTCCCATACCGGTTTATCGGCAAGAAAGTCAAGTTGTTGTATTCCAATTCTGTGGTTGAAGCATATTATCATTACGAACGTATCGCCCTTCATAAAAGGCTTAAAAGTCCCTATAATTATTCTACCGATAAAGAACATCTGGCCAGTACACACCGCTTCGTAACAGACTGGACACCAGATCGATTCTTGGAGTGGGCTTCCTCGATCCATGAAGATGTCAGGTTGTATATTCTTAAAATCCTGGATCGCAAACAGCATCCCGAACAGGCCTACCGCTCCTGTATTGGTATCCTCTCTTTTGCGAAGAAAGCTGGTGAACAACGCCTGATCAGCGCGTGCCAAAGGGCTTTAAGCTATGGTATCTACAACTATAAAACAATCCAGACTATACTGGAAAAAAATATGGATCAATATGAAGACAGCCTGTTTGCAGACGAATTACCCATGCCCAAACACGATAATATCAGAGGCGAAGACTATTATCAATAATCCTTTAAACAATTAATAAAAATGAACACAAACACTTTGGAAAAGTTACGCAAGCTAAAATTTTACGGCATGTTCCATGCCTTTAAAAGTAGCCTGGAAAGTGGAAAGACTAATGATTACACGGCGGATGAGCTTTTAGCTCATCTAGTTGACGCTGAATGGGATGACAGAAATAACCGTCGGGTCGAACGCCAGATCTTGTACGCACGGTTCCGCTATAAGGCCATGGTCGAAAATATCCACTATCATGCTGATAGAAGTATTGACCGTAATCAGATCATGCGCCTAGCAGAATGCTCCTTTATTGGCCGAAATGAAAACCTACTGATCACAGGCAGTACCGGAATCGGTAAAAGCTATGTAGCATCTGCGATTGGTCATCAGGCATGTATACTTGGCTACCGCGTAATGTATGCCAGTACTCCCAAATTGTTTGCCAAACTCAAAATGGCCAAGGCGGATGGATCCTATATCAAAGAAATTACAAAAATAGAACGGCAACAACTTCTTATCCTGGACGACTTTGGTATCCAGCCGTTCGATGCCCAGAGCCGGGCAGCACTGATGGAAATCATAGAAGACAGGCACGGAAAAACATCCCTGATAATTACTTCTCAGTTGCCTGTTAGCAAATGGCATGAAGTAATAGGAGAAAAAACCATTGCTGATGCCATTTTAGATCGTATAGTACATGATGCACACCGGGTTGAATTAAAGGGGGAATCAATGAGAAGAAAACGAAAAACGGAGCTCGAAACCAGCTACGAATAATTATAACTTTTATTTACTAATTTTGAATCGCTTCTACTAGCATTTTCTACTACCGGCCGCCAGTTAATTAGGTGGTCAATTTGCCACGGAATCAGGTGGTCAACTTCTCCGAAATACCCACTGTATACTCCGTCTTCAACAAAAAAATCAGCGGCAAATCGAACGAGCATATTCTTTAAAATGTCACGAAATTCTCTATAAGCTTTATTTTCTCTAAAGCCCTCTCTTCCGGCTTTTTCAGATAACTCAGAATTTTTAATTAAGTCAATTTCGACCGCACCAAACATTTGTCTATGTGAAAAGTAATATCGGTTAGCTTTAAAGGTTCTTCTCTTTTCTATTTCCAGCCAGTCATAATCAGTGTCCCCATAAGGTAAAATTCTTATTCCACTTTTATAAATATATAATCCACCAAGTCTATTTGTCTTGTTCGAAAGGAGATTATACTCTTCGGTAGGAATTGTCGAAGTTTGTGATTTTCCCTGGATGTAGGCAATATTTATTTTGAAGGGACCGCATTGAGTTTTTTTTCCCTTGCTGCCAGCCCACGGGATTTTGTATTCTCTTGCGCCTTCTTGATAAACTGAAACCTCACCATCAAATTGACCATATTCATTAAATTGGCCACTAAAATGATGATCAGCATTTCTGAACTCAGTAGGAGAAAAGAAACCTCTTTCATCAATGATATCTATCACATCATCTATCCTTTTGTGATCTCTAAAAGCTGTCTGAATAACTGGCTTTTCATGATCGGGAGTCATTACATTGGAAAACCCTAGTAATGCCTTTTCGAGAGAAGACGCTCTGGTAAATGTGCTCGAATCAATATCTGATTCTAAGATTTCATTGGCAGGCCGAATTAAGAAATGCGTTCCGTGTCCATCGCCTCCCAAGCTCATATCTGGCACGTATGAGTCTATTTCGTCCGCGCTGAGCCGCATTTGATCGAACTCTAGTTTAAACCGAGTAATTTCTTCATCGTCGAGGTATCTTAATTTGTCGATATTCTTAGCAAAGGAGTCAACCATCTCAGAAATATCGCTGTAAGAAGGTAAATGACCATCCTTGAAGGTTCTGATAGGAATTTCTATTTCATTTAAATCGATCCCAGGTAACTCAAATAGGCGCCAATGTATGTATGCTACGACTAAATCCGAGAGGGCTTCTCCTCGCTTTGCCCGAGTGAGAATCAAAACCTGAGATCCAATAGCTGCAATAGCCAGTCGACCGATGCCTTTTTCACCTAAGATTGGCCTAATAGCCTTGTCAGCTGCGTGAGGTGGCGCGCTAATCCCCCGCCGATTGACCATTTTACTTTCTGTTCCAATTGTCAACCAGCGATTTTCGAAGTCATGATAGGTCATGCCCAAGCCGTCATCTCTAAGCACAAAAAGTCCATCGGACCTATAATAATCCACCTCAACCTTGTCTGCATAAGCATCATGTGCATTTTTGAACAATTCGCTGATGGCTGATGGAATCCCAGCAATTTGCTGTCGTCCAAGCATATCAATTGCTCTAGCACGTGCTTTGAAATTAGCCATTTGACTTTTTAAATTAATTTGATCGCCTAATTCATCTTGGCGATATTAGCCTTGATAGCCGTCAATCCAGGCAATTATTCTGCGGATTCCAGTACACTTCTTATTTGTAATGCTTGGACACGGATAAACTCAGGAGGTAAAGCATTTCCTATCATTAGCGCGACTCCAGTCTTGCCTCGATCCAATGAAAATTTATAATCAATTGGGAATGATTGTAGCAGGCCCGCTTCTCGTAACGTTATTGCCCTGTCTTCCTCGGGATGAATAAATCGTCCCTTAGATGGATTATTGCAGCCACTAGTCATTGTTGGCGATACGTCGTCCCATTTCATTCTGCCATAGACATCCCGAAACATTGCTCGGTGGCTCCCATCTTTAACATGGCAGGCGCATTGTTGTTCAATTGGTAAATCAAATCGGCTTCCTCCATCCTTTGGAACAGACTTAATCCTTGCAATCATAGATGCCGTCCTGTGGTCTATAAGATCGTGTAATGAATCTCCTGATTCTCCAGGCTTAGGTAGATTGGCCTCCTCAAAGGTTTGACGCACCGTTTTCTTATAGTTAGTGGGCTTGGCAAAATTCACCTTCCCAATCCTTGTCGTCATCAGTATCATCCTCCGTCTTCTTTGCGGAACGCCGAAGTCGGCAACATTCAGTATTTTAACTACATCTTCTCGATTATTATGATATCCAAGTTCACCTAATTCAGCGAGAATTTTCGTAAGTCTTTTGTCTTTAAAGAGGCCAGGGACATTTTCTAGCATTACGGCTCTAGGTTGTAATTCCCTAACGAGGCGCATGAATTCAAAAACAAGATCATTTTTTTGTTGCCTTTCCTCGTCGGCAATACGAGACCCATTCAATGTTGTTAGGGTTGAAAATCCTTGACATGGAGGGCACCCTGCTAACAAATCGAGTTCCCCAATCTCCAAATCTAGTGCCTTGCGAATTTCGTTTCCAGAAACATCGCCTATATCCATCGCCCAAACCTTTACATTAGGATGATTTTCTAAATAGGTCTTCACGGCAACTGGCTCAATTTCAACTGCACCAATTACTTGATAACCAGCATTCTTTAATCCAAGAGTTAGTCCGCCACAGCCACTAAATAAGTCTATAGCTTTCATAAGAGGGCAATGAAACGTTAATCAAAAACAACGCAAAGTCGAAAAGATGGGATCAAGACCAAATGTTGTGGAGCACCTTGGATTAAGCATATAACTGAGTGAGGCGGTAAAGAAAGAATTCGACGTTTCTGACTCCTCGGAACTGAGCCCTAAATGCTTTAATTTTTGCGTTGAAGGATTCGGCAGACGCATTGGTGCTACGGTTATCAAAATAATTGACAATGGTCTTGTAATGGCTTTCAATCGAGCGGGCTACTGTATTGAATGCTTTAAATCCGGATTGCCTGACCTTTTCGTGCCACTTGGCAAGCCTTGTCAACCCGTATATCTTTTCAGATGTGTTTGTGAAGATGTTACTTAGCTCTAGCGCCAGCTCGTATGCCTTTTTAAGGTCTGGGAAGCGTTCGAAGAGAAGTTGTGCTCTTTCTCGTTGGCTATCAGTCCAGGTACTGGGCTTTTTGTAAAGTGCGTATCTACTGCGAGCCAGTAGTTGTTTGACGGTATCACCGTTACCTAATATTTCTGGTTGATACTCTGTCTGAGAAACCTTTGCCTGCTCAATGGCATCGTTTTCCTTGTCCAACGCATCCCATCGGTGTTTAATGCGGATTTCTTGAAGGGCTTCGACTGCCAATCTTTGTACATGGAAGCGGTCAGTGACGCGCACTGCCCGCGGGAAACAACGCTTGGCGATCATAGTCATGCTACTGGCCATGTCTAAGGTTATTTCAGTCACTTTCTTGCGAAGTGATTCCGGAATTTTGCGGATGACCTCAATGACCGCTTCTGCTTTGGTGCCAGCCACAATGGCCACTATACTGCCTTTACCGCCTCTGGCTGCTTTGTTTGTAAGAATGGTGTAGAGTTCGCCGTGAGAAAGACTGGTCTCGTCGATTGATAGGTGGGATCCTAGATTTTGAGGAAAGAGCAGCCACTTTTTAGCATGGCCCCGTTGGTCCCAATTTTTAAACCCACTTTGAAAATCGCGGTATTGACGTAATAAGCTTTTGCCGTTAACCCCATAGAACCGTCCAATCGCCCAGGCGCTATTCGGGTTGATATCTACTGATATCTTTTAAAAAAGCCGCGAATTCACTAGTCATTCGCGTTCCTTTGCCTACTTCTGCCCAATCTCTGTACACTACTTTTCCTGTTTTGCTATTAAGCCATCTGCGGCGTTTAATGTGAAGAAAGACTTTATGGCCCCGAATCGGGAAATCCTGGACAGTAATCGTCGGGAAGAAGCCTTTGGAGAGCAGGTTCCTTCTTTCTGGATCAGTCTCGTCCGCATTTTTCTCATCAATATGCACGTGGAAGACACCATCCTGCCGGTCGATAGAAGTTAACTCAAAATTTTCGAGGATGAACTCAGGTAATAGAAACTGAATAATGGGTAAGAAACTCTCCAAAACGAACTGGTTTGATTAAAAACACAAACCTAGATAAATCCTATCCCCTCCACAAGTTTTTGATTTGATCCAAAAGATGTCAAATTAAAAAATTAAAAAACGATATCCAAAAGATTTCGGATTCGGTCAATCATTCGCCCCCAAAGTCTTGTGCAAATCTTGTGCAAATAAAAAAGCACCTACAAGTTTTATCTCGTAAGTGCTTGATTTTGAAGTGGGAGTTGAGGGATTCGAACCCCCGACCCTCTGCTTGTAAGGCAGATGCTCTGAACCAACTGAGCTAAACTCCCTTTTTTTGTGTCCCCATTCGCGTCGTTTGGGAGTGCAAATATTGAGGAGTATTTTCTTAAATCCAACTTTTTTGTTGAAAAAAATCACTTTTTTTTCAACCGATTGATAATCAGAAACATTTATTCGAAATTTAAATATAAGGTAACGGTATGGGTTGTCAACCGCTTGATTCCGGAAGTAGTGGAGTTGGCAGATGGCTGAAGTACGTTGGAAAGTCCATGAGAAAATCTTAATTCCGGCGCAAATTTGAAAAACTCAAAGAATTGTTCGTATCCGATACCATAGTCTACCGTAAAGTCAGAGGTTTTCGTATCCAGCGTGCCGGAGCCCGCACCGCGGTTACGCTTTACATTGGTTTCAATGGACATGGTAATGCCGGCTATCATGTACATTCGGGAATTAACACGGCGGTTGGATTTGTATTTCAGCAAAAGGGGAATTTCGACCCAGGTCGATTCCCTTTTTTGGATTTTTTCGGTACCCCCAGGGTAACTGAATTTCATCTGCCTCTCGTAAAGTGAAACAGAAGGAGTCGTTCTTAGGTCAAAATGATCAGTCAGATAGGCGTTAATGGTGAAACCCATCCGGAAAGCTGTTGTGGTAGGAGACTCAATTAAATAGGATGTATCCCTTGTCAGGAAATCATCGCTGTGGCTGAAATTATACCGGGTGAAAGGGATTGCGAATAATATACCATAATGTAGTGGCTTGTCGTCGTAATATTCAAGATGCTTGCGCCGATAGCCCAGGCCTTGGCTGGTTGCAGTGTACGAGGAGGCCAAAAGTAGAATCAGAAAGCCTGTTATGACTACTTTTGACCAATGTAAATGGAACAGACCCCGAAGGTTAATGATATGCATTTGGTATTTTTGAATCCTGCTTTTTTATAAATTCCAAGAAAAGCTTCGCCATCAGGGAAGGCCTGAACTGATTCAGGCAGATATGTGTAAGCGGAGCTGTCCTTTGAGACGGTATTTCCTATAATTGGTAATATAAATTTGAAATAAAAATTGTATAACTGTTTAAAGGGGAAGCTTTTGGGTTTTGAGAACTCTACAACAATACATGTTCCTCCAGGCTTCATCACCCGGTTCATTTCTGAAAGCCCGGAAAGCAGATTCTGAAAGTTTCTTACTCCAAACGAAACGATAACCGCGTCAAAATAATTGTCCGTAAAATTCAAACTTTCGGAATCGCCGCTTTGTAAGCTGATGATGTTCTCCTTTTTTAAGCGGGCAATTTTTTCGCGACCAACCGCCAGCATACCTTCCGAGATGTCCACCCCGATAATTTTTTCAGGATTCAATGACAAGGCTTCTATAGCGAAGTCACCGGTTCCGGTGGCAATGTCCAGGATTACTTTTGGTTGTTGTTTTTTCAGCAGTCTGATTGCCCTCTTTCGCCAGTAGATATCCACTCCACCACTCAAAACATGGTTTAACAGGTCGTATTTAGGCGAAATATTGTCAAACATTTCTGCCACCTGCTCTCTTTTACTGCCATCTTTATCTTTATATGGAATCACACTCATACGTCAAAATCAATATAGAATAGGATGCAAAGCTAATGGTTATTTGGCTTGTGTTTAATGTCACAACAGTGAAAATATACCTTGCTGATCTATTTTCACACCAAAATTGTTTGCATTCGTGCTGAGATTTTTATATTTGTTATGAAATCCGAATCTGCAAAAGAAAATTCCATTCGTTAAGAGGCCAAAGTTCTTTATATCTAGCATTGAAGAGAAGGGATACCATCACAACCGTTAGCAGAAAATGATTAAGCATCTATACCATATCATCTTTGGCGTTTTATCACTTTATGCTTTCGTAGCACAAGGGCAGGGGCGGATAGGTACCCAGCGCTCCAGTACCAATACCGGGCTTGGTCCCAACAGGGAGTTGTCGCCTTATTCTGTTTCTGTAAGGGGCGGGCTCACCCAGTTTTTTGGTGAGATGAGTAATCAGGATATGAAAGGCATGATTGGCGTCAGCCTTGGACGCGCCTATACCAAACGGTTCTCCATGAATCTGGATTATACTGCCGGGAAGCTTGGGGGGCAGAAGGTGGATTTCTTCAACTCGTATTTTGTAAGTGAGTACAATACACTGGAACTTCTGGCCAAATGGAATCTGACGGAACAATTCAGCAGATACGAGCCGGGTAAATTTAATATCAGTGTCTACGGTGGTTTGGGGATGATGTTTTTTAGTTCCAATGCCTATGACCTCACCACGGATAAGCTTGTAAGGTTTTCAAACAGTGAAGTGAGTGGTAGAAATCCCCTTTTTCTTCGGTGGGGTAACCCAAGAGGGAAGTTGGGAGTTAAAAAGACTCAGGAAAGGGTGATCCCGCTTGGAACTTCGCTTGATTACAGGCTTAGTCCACAATGGAAAGTAGGCTTGGATTATCGTTTTTATCTGGTGAGAAGTGATAAATTAGATGCCACATCAGGAAGAAGGCTTGTAAATCCTGAGGAGGGTAACTCATACAGCGATACGCCCAATGATAAATTCAGCTTTTTAAGTATTTCCCTTACCTACAGGTTCACCAGGGCTACAAGAGATACGGATAAGGACGGCATACCTGACGACCGTGACCGATGTCCTGATGTTGCCGGTATTGCCAGGTATTTTGGATGTCCAGATACGGATGGCGATGGTATTCCTGACTATGTGGATCGCTGCCCTAACGAGGCAGGTTCGGCAAAAACACGAGGCTGCCCTGATAGTGACGGGGATGGTTTTGTGGATCGGCTGGATAATTGTCCAAACATTGCAGGAACCATTCAGGGGTGTCCTGATTCTGACGGCGACGGTGTATTGGACGAACTCGATGCCTGTCCGGATGTGAAAGGTGAAGCCAGGTTCGCGGGTTGTCCTGATTCTGACGGCGACGGTATTTCTGACAAGCTGGATCGCTGCCCGGACCAGCCGGGAACTTATGCCAACAAGGGTTGTCCTGATCGTGATGGTGACGGAGTGAATGATGCAGAAGACCGATGTATAGACGTGCCGGGAGATCAGTCCAATTTTGGATGCCCGCTTGTAAGCCCCGTTCAGCGCCAGGATCTACAGGCTCAGATTGATCAGCTGCTTGCAAGTCCTGTAAGATTTGCAACCGGTACTGATGTAATAGAGGAAGGTTCTTATCAGAAATTGACAGATATAGCCATGCTTCTGATAAGAAATCCGAATACCGACATATCCATTGAAGGACATACGGATGATATCGGAGATGAAAAAGCTAATCAGATACTCTCTGAAAGGCGCGCGGAAGCTGTGAAGACCTATCTGAGAGAAAGGGGTATATCTTCGGCCAGGATGCTTACAGTGGGTTATGGTGAAAGCAGGCCTGTGGACGCGAGCAAGACGGCTGCCGCCAGATTTAGAAACCGGAGAGTAATGATCCGGGTGGAAGAACAATAGGTGTTTAATTGTAAAACCGGCTTTGAATCAGATTAAATACAGGTTATATCCGACGCTGTTAAATTATTTCGATAGATTTGAGAAAGGATATCTGAATGAAACCCTTTTGCTGGACAGGATCAACCGGGTGGTCATACCTTCAACTGAGGCGCAGCAAAAGGGAGCTAATTTTGAAGAAGCCGTTATTAAGGGTGTGAATGAAGATGCTTTTGATGGAGATATTCTCCGGAAAGTATGAGCGCTCCTGCCCAGGCCAATGTTGAAAACACAGGTATACTGTGAATATCAGCTGGATAATGTACTGCTATACGGATACGTAGATGTTATAGGAAAAACGCTTGCGGTTGATATCAAAACAACCAGCCGCTATGAAGCAGATTCTTTTGCCCACAGCCATCAGAATTTTTATCTAGCTGCCTTGCGGGCTAGGGGAATCAGAACCTTAAGATATGTGATTACCGATTTTTCGGATGTATATGCAGAAAGTTATGATTATCCGTTGGACTATTCGGTCCAGGGCAGACAGATCATAACTTTTTGTGATTTTCTGGAAGACAACCGTGCCCGGATTACCGATACTCGGATTTTCGGGATCAGTTGATTAAGGAATCTTTTTGAAAACAAAGAGATCTACAAAGACCCATTTGCCATTCTCAGATTTTCCACGCTGAATTACGAGCTGGTTTTTGGAACGGAGTTCATAAATGATCCGTACTGAAGCGTCGTCTTTCTCAAATAATGCCGTATTCTTACCGGCTTCGATAAAGTTATAAGTATCAGAAACCTCTTTTTCTTCCAGCGATATAAGTCCTGGTTTAAAATGCTTCACATGTGCAACCGGCCCTTTTTCGGTTTGTTCGAAAGCGAATATTTCGTACAAAGTCACTTTCTCCTCTTTCATCATGCGCAGGTAACCCACAATATTGTCCCCTGCGGGCGCGGTCCAGCCTCCATCAATTGGTCCGCCATTAAATTCTCCACGCCAGCGGCCGTCTAGAAAAGCGATGTCTTTCAGTGAGCCTTTACTGGCAGACTGAGCATATAAGGTGCTGTTCAGGCCGAGGAAGCAGATAAGGACAAGTGTAAAGGTCCGGATGGATGTTCCGGTAGGATTTTGAGCCATGGGATTTGGAATAATAGTGAAATGTTAAATTGAGTTGGGATGCAATTTAGTTAAAATCAAGAATCCTCTTTAATCCAGGTCTGTTAATCACTAAAAAAGGCCGCCCCATGTTGGAACGGCCTGTGATGCTCTACAAAATATATCTCAATAAGCTCTTACAAGCTTACCTTCATGATGATTGGCATAGGCTTTATTTACTACCTTATTGCCTCCCTGAGTGGGGTAATTTCCGGTAAAGTACCAGTCCCCCAAATGTTCAGGGCAAGCTTTGTGCAGATTTTCCACAGTTTGGAAAATGACGGATAGTTCAGCATTCAAATCCTGGGGACGGATAATTTCTGCTATTTTGTTGGAAACCTGCTCATCTGTGAAGGGCTCATACAGCGCTTTCACATAATTGGTATGGTAAGGATTTTTGGTAGCGATAGAAGTTACACATTGGGTGTATACATCTTCACGCAGATAATCCAGTTCTTTCTCTTCAAGCAAGGCCAGAACGGCACGGAAAGCCACAAAATCCTTCATTTTGGACATATCAATACCGTAACAGTCCGGGAAACGGATTTGCGGTGCCGATGATACGACAACAATCTTTTTGGGACTCAGGCGGTCAAGCATGGTTAAGATACTTTTCTCAAGTGTTGTACCGCGTACGATAGAGTCGTCAATAATTACAACGGTATCTACATTTTTACGAACAACCTCAAAAGTAGTATCATAAACACTCGATACCATATCGTCCCGCAGTTCGTCTGCCGTAATAAACGTTCTTGATTTTACGTCTTTCGTTACGAGCTTCTCAATTCGGGGACGGAAAGAAAGGACCCGTTCCAAATCTGACTCGAACAGGATACCTTCCATAATCGCCTGCTTGCGTTTTTTGGCAAGGTATTCCTCCAGGCCTTCAATCATTCCAAGGAAGGCGGTTTCTGCGGTATTCGGAATGTATGAGAATATTGTATTTTCGAGATCATAATTGATCTCTTTCAGAATTTGCGGGATTAGCAATTTTCCCAGCTGCTTGCGTTCGTAATAAATATCGGGATCAGTACCGCGTGAAAAATAAATCCGTTCAAAGCTGCACGAACGTTTCTCAAGACGGGGCAAAATAGGAAATTCATTGTACTCCCCATTTTTGTTGATTATCAGTGCAGCTCCTGGAGTTACCTCTTTGATCTGGCTGTAATCCACATTAAAAGCAGCCTTAATGGCCTGTTTCTCAGAAGCAACCACAACTACTTCATCATCGGCATAATAAAACGCAGGACGAATACCTGCCGGATCACGAATCACAAAGGAAGCGCCATAACCAGTGAGCCCGCACATAGCGTACCCACCATCAAAATCTCGACAGGAGCGGTAAAGCAATCTTTGTAAATCTATATTCTCCTCGATGACGTCTGACAGAATAGGATTTTCGTAAATCCCCTTGAAACGTTCAAATACTCTCTGGTTTTCTTCATCAAGGAAATGTCCTATTTTTTCCATGACGGTCACCGTATCTACTTTTTCTTTCGGATGCTGTCCAAGTGATACCAGTTTGCCGAACAACTCATCGACATTCGTCATGTTGAAGTTACCAGCCATGACGAGGTTGCGGCTTCTCCAGTTACTCTGCCGGAGCATGGGGTGGCAGTTCTCTACTTCATTGCTTCCGTGGGTTCCGTAACGAAGATGTCCAAGCCATACTTCCCCTGTAAAAGCCAGATTTTCCTGAAGCCATCTGGCGTCGGAAACTTTGTCACGGTTATTCTTAAGTCCTTTGCGGAATTTTTTGTGAATTTTGGAAAAAATGTCTGTAAGAGGCTGAGGCTCTACGGATCTGTATCTGCTGATGTAGCGTTTACCAGGAGGAACTTCAATTTTAATGTTGGCAACTCCTGCGCCATCTTGTCCTCGATTGACCTGTTTCTCCATCATCACAGACAACTTATGAACCGCATATAACGGTGTTTCGTACTTGTCTATGTAATATTGATAAGGCTTTCTAAGACGAATAAGTGCTATGCCACACTCATGCTTTATTGCGTCGCTCATAAGAAGAGTAATGCGTTAGAAAATATTATTTTGCTGTTTGCAAAATGTATTCCTTATTTAATAATTTGTTAACGAACAAAACTTGATCTTAGTTCGGGAACCGATACAAAGGTACGAATCCTTTAACTTAAAAAACTTCTAAATTGCAGTCATTTTTTATGTGAAATGCCGCACTGTTTTAAAAAATGCCAGCAGGCCTTTATAACGGGGTTTCTTCCGAAAAAAATCTGTCCTGTCGAAAAGATTTTTATTTTCTAACTTACATGAAAAAATTATACCCGAAAGGGTGAATCCGGAGTCCGGGTTATTAGCTGATCGTTCTGATGCTTCACAAAACAAAGGGAATAGCACTGAATTACCTCCGTTTCCGTGAGTCGTCCATTATTGCGAAGATTTACACGGAATCGTTCGGTATTCAGAGTTATATTGTCAATGGGGTCAGGAGCAGCAAAGCAAAGGGGAACCGCATTGCGCTTTTTCAGCCGCTTACACTGCTGGACATGGTGGTCTATCACAAGGGCAAACAGGATACCGTCCACCGGATTGCTGAAATGAAGTGTTACGAGCCCTTTAAATCTCTACCATATCATGTAACCAAGTCGGGCATTTCCCTCTTCGTGACCGAAATACTAGGGAAGACCCTGAAGGAGGAAGAGCAGAACGAGCCGCTCTTTCATTTTATAGAACAATCGATACTATATCTGGATGAAGCCGAAACAGGTTTTGAGAATTTTCATATACAGTTTCTTTTGCATCTTGCATCATATCTGGGGTTTGGGATTGATGAGGCCGAGGATCTGGAAACGGAGTTGAAAAATAACTACTATCCACGTCTGACGGATGATATGGATATGGGGGTAATCGGTACCTTATTAACGGGGCAATACGGGGTACCCATAAAGATGGACAGGATCCGTCGAGCCGTATTACTGGAAAAGCTGATTTTTTTTTACAAGATACACATGGAATCCCTTGGGGAAATAAAGTCGCTGGATGTGTTGAGAGAAGTGCTTAGATAAAGCCTCTTTGATAAAAATGACTGGCATAGTTTTATAACATAATGAGAGAAAACAGTAAAACTCCCGTAATGATGAAGCAGATTACCTTACTATTAATCCTGATAGCGCAGCTGTCTATGGCCCAGGTACCTAAGGGCGCCTGGAAATCTCAGGAACCTACCGGCAGCACTTCCATCCTGATCGTAGGCGACAACTATCTTACGATCGCGTCATATAGCCTTCTGAATAAATATTTTGAAAGATCGGAAGGCGGTCCGTTTACCATGCAAGGGAATAAGATGACTTATACCCCTGAGTTTAACTCTTCTGATACCGCAAAAATCGGTATTCCTGTTGTATTTACGATTACACGGAAGGATGGAGTGCTTACGCTCAGGTATGAAGAAGCTATGGTTTGGATGCTGGTTGACGATGCCTCAACTTCGCCTATGGCAGGTACCTGGCGTATTACCGAGCGGGCAAACGGACAGGGCGCACTGGAGAAAATACATCAGACCGGAACGCGAAAAACTTTAAAATTACTTTCGGGCAGCCGGTTTCAGTGGATCGCCTTTGATCTTGCGGTGAAAGGCTTTTATGCTACCGGTGGAGGAACATATACGATTAAGGACGGTAAATATACAGAGCAGATACAGTTCTTTTCAAAGGATAATAACCGCGTAGGGTCTAGTCTGGTGTTTAACTGGAAACTGGAAGACGGGCGTTGGGACCATAGCGGGAAAAGCACTACCGGCAGCCCCGTTCATGAGATTTGGGAGAAAATCAAATAATTGCAGCATCGGTATTTAGAATTGTTAAAAATAATGTCCTTATTTTTTGGAATGATTCTAAATAGTTACTAGTTTTGTCAACGTTAAATCAATAGAGCCGGATGAGCGAATGGATTTTAAGTGAACAGATAGCCAGTCCGGAACAGGATGATTTCTGGTCGAAAACAACTATCGGACAGCACGAATGTGTTTTTAAAAAGTGCTGTGAAAAATATAAAAAGAAAGGGAAGTACTGTAAAAAGTGTCCCAAAAGATAGGACTCTAGTAAATACAGTTCATGGTGAATAATTGTAAGAGGGGGAGTGCCGCGAGCATTCCCTTTTCTATGCCTAAGTCTGATTATATCTTTCGCTTCAGCTCAAAATGCTGACCAAGATATACCCTTCTCACCACTTCATCTTCTGCCAGTTCTTCGGCAGTTCCTTGCTTAAGTATCTTTCCTTCAAACAGTAAATATGCCCTGTCCGTGATCGACAACGTTTCGTTTACATTGTGGTCCGTAATCAAGATACCTATATTCTTATGCTTAAGCTTGGCGACAATGCTCTGGATGTCTTCCACGGCAATAGGGTCCACACCGGCAAAAGGCTCGTCCAGCAAAATAAATTTAGGATCTACGGCAAGGGCGCGGGCGATTTCGGTTCTTCTTCTTTCTCCCCCAGACAATACCATCCCTTTACTTTTTCTGACATGCTGCAGATGGAACTCGTCCAGCAGCTCCTCTACCTTATTTCTTTGCTCGGTTTTTGACAAATCGGTCATTTCCAGAACCGCCCTGATATTTTCTTCCACCGTAAGTGTCCTGAAAACCGATGCCTCCTGTGCAAGGTACCCGAGCCCGAGCCGTGCCCGTTTGTACATCGGTAGGCTGGTTATATCTTTATCGTCCAGGTATACCTTTCCGCTGTTGGGTTTCACCAAACCTACAGCCATATAAAAGGAAGTAGTTTTTCCGGCTCCGTTAGGACCCAGTAACCCTACGATTTCACCTTGCTCAACCTGGTAGCTAACATTATTATTGACAAGGCGTGCACCGTATTTTTTAACCAGATTTTCGGTTCTTAATATCATTTTATTGGTTTGCTAATTCATGTATCCCATTCTCTGCATTGAATTTTATGTCTTTCAAAGAGAGCTGCAGGGTTTTTTTGTCCCGGAAGGTATTTTCTTCCAGGTGATAACATATTGAAAAAGGTATTCCACTCAGCAGGTCAGGATAAAAATGTGACATACCAAAGCCAATTACCGTAAACGGCCCTGCATTTTTTTGCTTTACTTCAAACTTGATATGCTTTTCCTTCATTAATACAGGCTTGCCGGCAAGGGTAACGTTATTGCTCACAAAAACCGGTGGCATGTTCCCGGGGCCGAAAGGCCCCATTTGTTTTAATATCTGATAAAACTTTGGAGTGATGGAAGCCAGATCAAGGTCAAGATCAATGCTGACCCTGGGAATCAGTTGCTCCGGAAGAATTTTGTTGCGAACGATGTCGTCGAACCGCTGCCTGAAGGCCTCAATATTATCAAGCGGCAAAGTCAAGCCAGCGGCAAAAGTATGTCCTCCGAATTGCTCCAGCAAGTCGGCGCATTCTTCAATGGCTTCGTAAACGTCAAAACCAGGGACCGACCGGGCTGATCCGGCAGCCTTTCCGTGCGACTGGGTCAGGATGATCGTAGGGCGGTGGTAACGTTCAATGCAGCGGCTCGCCACAATTCCGATTACACCTTTATGCCAGTCTTCCTTAAACAACACGGTACTTGTTGCTGAGTCGAACCAGGAATCATTCTGGATCATCGCAAGGGCCTCTTCGGTAATGCTTGTATCGAATGTCCGACGGTCCGTGTTATGTTTGTTGATTTCCATGGCAAAGTCATCGGCTTCGGTTTCGTCTTCAGAGAGAAGAAGACGTACTGCCTCTTTTGCATGTTTAATTCTTCCGGCAGCATTAATCCTGGGCCCAAGCCCGAACACCACGTTGGTGATATCAAGTTCTCCACTGATACCTGCAATTTTGATCAGTGCTTTTATTCCCGTCCGTGGAGCTGTGTTAAGCTGGCGCAGGCCATAGAATGCCAGGATACGGTTCTCGCCGGTGATGGGAACGATGTCCGCCGCAATACTCACAACCAGAAGATCCAGGTATTCGAATAATATCGCCGGATCAATTTTCTGGTCTATACAATAAGCATGTAATAACTTAAAGCCCACTCCACAGCCTGTAAGTTCCTTGTAGGGATAAAGGCAATCCTCGCGTTTCGGGTCGAGGACCGCAATGGCCGGAGGGATTTCTGAACCGGGCCGGTGGTGATCGCATATTATGAAATCGATCCCACGTTTTTTTGCCTCGGTAACTTTGTCAATTGATTTTATTCCACAGTCAAGCGTAACAATCAGGGTATAGCCATTGTCCCGTGCCCAGTCAATACTTTGCCAGGAAACGCCATACCCCTCCAGGTATCTGTCGGGAATGTAGTAGTCAAGGTTACGATATAATTTACTGAGAAAACCGTAGAACATCGTAACGGACGTGGTGCCATCCACATCGTAATCGCCGTATACAAGTATTTTTTCACCGGCATGAATCGCTGTTTTCAGTCTCTCAACTGCCACATCCATATCCTTCATCAAAAAAGGATCATGTAATTTGGAAAGATCGGAGCGGAAAAAATTCTTTGCGCTCTCATATCCTGTTATTCCCCTCTGAACGAGTAGTTTGGCAAGATGAGGATTTACATTGATATCCCGGGCCAGTTGGGCGGCAAGGTCTTGTTGTTCTAGTGTAAATTCGGGAGGATGTATCCAGCGCTTTTCAATCATTTGGCAAAGATAATGCTTATATATATTGTGTGTATCAAAATCCGGATAGGCGAATTGTTAACTAAAAGCTGATAGAAACGTTTTATCTTTGCAGTTCAATTGTAATGTTATCGGGTTAACTGAAACGCAATTAACGTATTTCATATTGAACAGCCTGTGTGTTTTTATCATTACAAATGAATTTTAACATTCTTTATGGTTTCTAAATAATAACAATGGCCCGACTTCTGGCGATAGATTATGGCTCCAAGCGGACGGGGATTGCAGTAACGGATCCTCTGCAGATCATTGCCACGGCACTGGATACGGTGAGGACACACGATTTACTGGGTTTTTTGAAAGAATATAACCTAAAGGAAGAACTGGAGGCCATAATAATAGGAATGCCCAAGAAGCTGGACAATACAGACAGTGAAAATGCGGGCAGGGTACAGGCTTTTATAAAAATATTAAGGAAAAATTTCCCAGATATTCCTGTTTATCCGCATGACGAACGTTTTACATCTTCCATGGCGCTCCAGTCTATGATTGCCGGAGGGTCTAAAAAAAGTGACCGCCGGGATAAGGGGAATATTGATAAAATCAGTGCTACCATCATACTGCAGTCTTTTATGGAAAGCAGAAGATAAGTTTACTATTAATTCTAAAAGTTGCATACCAATGATTTACCCGATTGTCGCCTACGGTGATCCCATACTTCGAAAAGTTACACGTTTTATTGAAAAAGATGAGATAGATCTGACAAAGCTCTCGGCTGATATGTTTGAAACCATGTACGCGGCGAACGGTGTTGGTCTGGCGGCGCCGCAAATCGGCCTTAATATCAGAGTTTTTGTTGTAGACGGAACCCCGTTTAGCGAAAAGGATGACGACGAAGACGGTGAGCCGGATTTGTCGCTCGTGGATTTCAAGAAGATTTTTATCAATCCCGAAATCCTGTCGGAAGAAGGAGAGGAATGGAGCTTTGAAGAAGGATGTCTTAGCATTCCGGGAATCAGGGGTGAGGTATACCGTCCCGAAAAATTAAGGATCAGATACCGGGATGCAGACTGGAACGAGCATGTAGAAGACTACGAAGGCATGGCCGCAAGGATTATCCAGCATGAGTATGATCATTTGCTCGGGAAATTGTTTGTAGATTATTTACCCACTTTGAAGAAGCAGTTCATTAAAAAGAAACTGACGGATATATCCAAAGGTAACGTCGATGCAGACTACCGGATGAGGTTTCCTGCGAAAAAATAAAACCGGTATGATGGTTCCTGAGGTTTTTTTGAATGTAGCGGTGGTCCAGACAGATATTTACTGGGAAAATGTTACGGCTAATCTTTCGTCACTGGAAGAAAAAATTACCGCAGTTGACCAGCCCTTTGATGTCCTCCTGCTACCGGAGATGTTCAGCACCGGTTTTACAATGAATAAGGATGCCGCTGAACCCATGAATCTGACAACCACACGCTGGATGAAACAGATGGCGGCGCAAACCGGAGCCTTGTTAACAGGCAGTATGGCCATCAGGGAGAGTGGTAATTGTTACAACCGGCTGTTCTGTGTTTATCCTGACGGCAGAACCCTGACGGCCGATAAACGCCATCTGTTCAGGATGGGTAGGGAGAATGAGGTATACACGCGGGGAGAAAACCGCTTAATTGTTGAGTGGAAGGGCTGGAAAATTTGTCCGCTGATCTGCTACGATCTTCGTTTCCCCGTCTGGAGCCGTAATACAGCCTCTGATCCCTTTGATCTTTTAATATATGTGGCCAACTGGCCTGCACGCCGTTCCTATGCCTGGAACACGTTACTGAGGGCAAGGGCCATTGAAAATCAATGTTATGTGGCAGGTGTAAACCGGGTTGGAGCCGATGCGACAGGAACGGAACACCAGGGCGATTCTGTAGTATTGGATTATCTTGGAGAGCCGCAGTTACTTCTCGGAAATAAAGAAAGTATAAAGGTTGTCCGGATATCAAAATACGACCTGCAGGAATACCGCAAAATATTTCCGGCCTGGTCCGACGCGGATGACTTCCGTGTTCTCCCCTAAATATTTGAAAGGCTACTCAATTACCTTAGGTACCTTAATATAGGCCTCGGTTCTTGCCGGAGCATTGGTGAGAGCCTCTGCCCGGGTCAGTGTATTTTGCCCTATATCTTCCCGCCAGTTATTCTGCTCATCCAGAATATGTGTCAGAGGCGCAATTCCTTCGGTGTCGACTTCGTTAAGTTGTTCCATCCATGATAAAACACTTTCCAGGCTGTTGAGCAGCGCTTCTTTTTCCTGGGGTTTAACCTCGAGCCTTGCCAGATTTGCAATTTTATTCAGGGTTGCCTCGTCAATTTTCATTATTAAGAATTTGTTATGATATGGGGATCGCGGTTTTAAAATTCAAAATTACCACAATTTTTGCGAAATGAAGCGGTTTTCCACGTGTTTGGTGCTCTGTCCGTGAGTGGGTATGCACGGATGCAACAAACCGGGGCGTACTGCAAAAGCTTGCCGTCGGAAACGCGCGTGCCCGCAGAGGTGAAAAAGTGGAAGACTCCGGTTAGTAGTTAAAGAATATTATTTGCTTTTATCACTGTAAAGAGAAATTACATGAATCTGATTATGTATGTTGTAAAAACAAAATTAAATAATTTATGAAAGATAGTGCAATTTTAATTTTTGCTTATTAAGTGGCTATAGCCTTCTTTTTCAGCACTTGAACAAGAATATTTTATATATTATTGGATTTGTATTATCTTGAAATTATACAATAAGTTATCTGGTGTATCAAATCAGTGTCAAAAATTCTCGCGAAAAGCTTGCTTTTTTTTAAAAGGAAAAATCATACTTTTGTAAGAGTCGACATTGCGTAAAGACAACCAAAATTTTATTTTACAAAAGCCTGTTTTAACCAAAACTTTTATTTAATTCACAACCAAAATCTCAATTTAACCTTTAAAAGTAAGTCTGATGGAAAAGAAAGCTACAAGTCCGGCACCAGCTCCAAAGCCTGCTGCGGCAGCAACAAAAGGCAAAGGCGGTTTGAACCCGGCATTGGTAATCCCTCTACTGTTTGCAATTGCATTATGTGTTTACATTTTCGTTCTGGGAGCTCCCGAACACTTTAAGGGTGGTGATCATGAAAAGGGTCCTATTGACGGGGACTACTACGGAATCGTCTACAAAGGAGGTCCTATCGTACCTATTTTGATGACTTGTTTCCTTATTGTATTAACCTTCACTATTGAGCGTCTGATCACTTTGACAAAAGCAAGCGGAACAGGAAGCATTGATTCTTTCGTTCGTAAGGTAAGAAGCCTGCTTGACAAGAACCAGATCGAAGAGGCTATCAAAGAATGTGATAAGCAAAAAGGATCAGTTGGTAACGTTATTAAAGCAGGTTTGCTGAAATACAAGCAACTTACCACTGAAACTGCTCTTGATAAAGAACAAAAACTAGCGGCTCTTCAGAAAGAAATCGAAGAAGCCACTACACTGGAACTTCCAATGCTTCAGAAAAACCTTACCATTATCGCGACACTTGCGGGTGCATCTACACTTTTGGCACTTCTTGGAACGGTAATCGGTATGATCAAGGCCTTCGCCGCTCTGGGTACTTCCGGATCTCCGGATTCAGCTGCTCTTGCAACGGGTATCTCTGAAGCCCTTATCAACACAGCACTTGGAATTGGTACTTCTGCAATTGCAACCATTTCTTATGCTTATCTGAACAGCCGTGTTGACGATCTTACTTACAGCATTGACGAGATAGGAATGAGCCTTCAGTCAAATTTTGCTGCACATTATTAATAGTTTGAAACTATTAATATGAAAGTTTCGTTAATATCTAAAAAACTTATATATTTGCTATGGGAAAAGTAAGGCCTAAGAAGCATGCGCCACATACTGATATGACGGCGATGACTGATGTGGCGTTCTTACTTCTGACATTCTTTATCATGACGGCTACCTTTAAGTCGAACGAGGCGGAGATTACTACTCCAACTTCGATTTCGCAAATCAAGGTGCCTGATGACAAAATAATGATCATAAGTATCGACAAAGACGGGAAGGTGTTTTTTGGTGTGGATGCTCAACCCGTACGTGTTGCAATGCTTGAAAACATTGCGCAGGCAAAAGGGATAACATTCACGGATACCGAAAAAGCGAAGTTTGCTCTGCAGAGTAGTTTTGGAGTGCCTCTGAACCAGTTGAAACCTTGGTTGAATATGCCAAAGGAGAAAATGGCCGAGGTGAAACAACCAGGTATTCCTGTAGATTCAACCGGAGCAAGTGAACTGGCTGACTGGGTATATGCAGCGCGTAAAGCAGATAACCTGCTTCGGATTGCACTGAAAGGAGATAACTTGTCTAAGTTCCCTGTTTTTAAGGATGTACTTGCCAATCTGCAGTCGCAGAATATCAACAAGTTTAATCTTATTACAGGTAGTGAACAAGCTCCTGCCGGTTACGGAGATGAGCCTGCTAAAGAATAAAATGTTTAAAATTTAACTTTTAATAAACATGGCAGCAATTGAAGAATCGGGTGGTGGTGGTCATGGTAAAGGTGATGGTAAGGTAAGAGGCAAGAAAATGTCCACCCGAGTGGACATGACACCAATGGTGGACTTAGGTTTCTTACTTATTACATTTTTCATGTTGGCAACGACAATGTCTAAGCCAACCTCCATGACACTTGCAGTACCTGATAAAATTGACGATCCAAAGGAGGAAAAGTCCGAGCCATTGAAGGCATCCAAAGTGTTAACTCTTTTTATGGGGGACAATGACGATGTATACTATCTGGATGGTGTAGCGGCGGATGACGAGAAAGCGGAAGCATCACTTAAAACAACCCGTTACGGGTTTGATTTGAGGAGTGTGATTTTTGCCTCTCAAAAAAGGATCAATTCGCAAAATCCAAAGGATGAAAAAGGAAATGACCCTTTTGTAGTGGTAATCAAGCCTACGGCAGTTTCTACCTATAAAAACATGGTGGATGTACTGGACGAAATGGCCATTACGAAATCGAAGCGTTATGCACTTGTAGATAACCTGACGGATTCTGAGAAGAAGTTACTGGGAGATAAAATTGTCCCAAAAGATAAATAAAATATTTAACCAATTAATCAAAACGCCATGGCAGAATTGAGCCCTAATGCGACATTGGACGACATCGTGTTCGCCGATCGTAATAAGGCGTATGGTGCGTTTTCACTCCGCCAGGGATACCGTGCGGATGTGACCAAGGCTACTCTTATTGGTGCAGCTCTTTTCATTCTTGCGATGTTTACTCCTTCCATTTTGAGTAAATTTTCGGCAGCGGAAGAAGAAGCACCGATGGTAGAAGTTGACTTGATGAAAATTCCACCTCCGCCAATAGATCCAGCAGAGCCACCACCACCGCCACCGCCACCGGTTGAACAACCTAAGGTGAATACGGTAAAGTTTTTGCCTCCTGAGGTAAAAAAGGATGAAGAGGTTCCAGAGGAAACGCCACCACCAACAGTAGAAGAAATTAAAGAAGCTGTTGTTGCCAATAAGACGGTTGAAGGTGACCCGAACGCAAATGAACTGATTGTTGCGCCGGAAGCTGTGGCTGCACCAAGCAAGGGAGCTGTTGTAGAAGCTGCTCCGGAGCCTGAGAAGGTTTTTACAGTTGTAGAGCAACAACCAGAATTTCCGGGAGGTACTTCTGAAATGTACAAATATCTTGGTAAAAACATCAAATATCCCAGCGCGGCTTCCCGTGCTAACGTTTCTGGACGTGTATTTATGTCTTTCGTAGTAAATACGGATGGAAGTATTCAGGATGTTCAGGTACTTAAAGGTTTGGGTTTTGGTTGTGACGAGGAAGCCATCCGTGTGGTGAAAGCCATGCCGAAATGGAAACCTGGAAAGCAATCGGGACGTGCAGTACGCGTAAAGTACAATTTGCCGATTAACTTCCAGCTAGAGTAACTCATGAGGGATAAACCATTGCATGAGAAGATCACTGATCTATCCTCTGTGTTAATGGCTTTAACATATGCAGGAGGAGGGATCTATCTGATCTTCTCCTCCTTGTCTTTTAGGTTTATGCCTGTTGGAAGTGTACCCAGATACGCTTTAGCTGGCATACTTATTTTGTATGGTTTTTACAGAGGTTACAGAGTGTGGAAAAATAGAGCCTGAGATCTGATATGAGGAAGTCAATTTTGAGCAAGGTACTTTTAATGCTTGTGTTGGGTCTGGCTTTTTATCACTGTTCAACAGATACGAAGCTTGACAACCCTACTCAGGGAGAAATAACCATTGCGGCGGATGAGTCTTTGAAGCCTTTGGTTGACGAACTCACAAACGGGTATGAGGGAATTTACCCCAATACTCATTTTAATGTTGATTATAAACCTGAACAGGAGGCTATTCTGCAACTACTGCAGGATAGTGCCAGGATTATATTTTCTACGAGGCAGCTGAACGAGAAAGAGAAGGAAATTATCAGAAAGCAAAAAGATACCCAAAAATTCCAGCATATTGCAACCGATGGCCTGGCGCTCGTGGTTGGAAAGGAAAATCGCGACAGTACGATAACCTTTAACGAGGTGAGGGGTATTTTTGAAGGTAAGATCAAAAGTTGGGCGGAACTTAAAGGAAGCAACCAGACGGGACTGATTACACTTGTTTTTGATAATGTTAATGCCAGTAATCTGAATTTTGTGATGAACAAATTTGGTTTGAAAGACATTAATCATCTTCGGATTATAGCTGCCGGATCCAACGAAAGGGTCATTGAAAGTGTAAGGTCCAACCCTTTATATCTCGGTTTCATTGGCGTAAGCTGGATTAGTAACGGGCATGAACTGAGGTCAGAAAACCTGTCTCGCGGTATTAAGGTCATGGGGATATCAGTGAGTGATAATCCAAAATCTGTTGCAGAATATATTCAGCCGTTTCAGGCAGGTCTTGAGTTTAAGAAATACCCGCTGCACCGGGATGTTTATATTTTGAGCAGGGAAGGATATCCGGGCCTGGGCGGGGGATTAATGACGTACATAGCCCGCGACGTGGGTGGTTTGATTATCCAAAAAATGGGGTTGCTGCCAACTATTCCATATCCCCGGGAGCTGGAGATTACAACAGGCAAAAATTTTTAGTATTGCCATGACATTTTAGTACATTTGGGATTTGTTATTGAAACACCAAATTTTTTATCATTATATTAACTGGGTAAAAAATGAACAGAAACATGAAAATTAAATTATTGACGCTGGTTTTAAGTGTTATTGCACTAGTGGAGGTACACGCACAAACGGTTCAGGATGGATTGGCATTGATTCATTCAGAAAAGTTGAATGAAGCGGGGGGCGTGTTTAAGAAACTGGCTGAGGGGACACCGTCTGCAGATAATCAATATTATCTGGGTTATTATTACATACAAGCTGGTCAGTTGGATGAGGCTCAGAAGGCTTTCGAAAAAGGGCTTCAGCTAGACGAAAAGTCCTATATTAATCAGGTTGGTCTGGGTACTGTGGCATTAGGTAAAGGTGATAAGGCAAAGGCAAAAGAGCTGTTCGATGAAGCGGAAAAGAAGAAGAAAAAGGATGCTGAAGTTCTTTTCAGAATTGGAGAGGCCTATACTTTGTTTGAAAAAAATAATGATCCTGCCGAGGCGATCCGTTTATTGGACGAAGCAATAAAACGGGATAAAAATCTTGCAGATGCTTACATCGCAAAAGGGGATGCTTTGATTTTACGTAATGAAGGGGGTGCCGCAGCTACTGCTTATGAATACGCTTTGACAGCGAAACCTAACTATGCAGTTGCTTATAACCGAATTGGCAAGATCTTCCTGAGAGGTAAAAATTATAATCTGGCATTAGAAAACTACAAGAAGGCTATCGAATCCGATGCCAACTTTGCACCAGCTTACAAAGATCTGGCAGAGCTGTACTTCTTTGCTCAGAAATTTAAACAGGCTGCGGAAAACTTTGATCTGTACCTCCAGAAAAGCGGTAATACAGATCCTGCCATGCAGCTGAGAGCGTCCAAGTTCGCTTTCACAGCTGATGATTATCCTAAATCACTGCAATTATTGGAAGCGGTAAAAGGCAAGACAAACGACCCTATGGTTAATCGTATGTATGGCTGGTCTTATTTTAAAACCAACGAGCCCGATAAAGCAATCGAAAATTTGAACGAACTTATCAAAGTAGCTCCTGAAAAGGTTATAGCAGACGACTATAAATACCTGGGGCGTTCCTATAATCTTAAAGCAGCTGCGGAGAGTAAGCCATATGATTCCCTCGGCGTATTGTATATGCTAAAAGGAGCAGATCTGGATACAAACAAAACGGAAGCTGCAACAACCTATAAAGAAGTTGCTGCTTTATATTATGCTGCCAAGGATTTCTCTAATGCTGCCAAGGCATATAAGAAGGGAATTGCGCTGGATACAACTAAGGCATCTCCGAATGACTATTTCTATTTGGGACTTTCTAACTTCCAGCAAGGTACTGCCATTCAGCCGGCTGGTTCGCCTGATAGTCTAGCGAACTTGCAAAAGAAAAGAGCATTTTATGCTTCGGCAGATTCGAGCTTTGCTATTGTAACGGCTAAAACCCCTGAATGGCCAATTGGATATTACTGGAGAGCCAGCTCGTTGTACAATGCATACGATAGACAGGAAAATATTGATAAGGGAATATCAGCACCGTATTATGAAAAGCTTGCTGAGCTTGCCGAGAAAGATGCTGATCCTTCTAAATATAAAGGGTACCTTAAATTAGCTTACGGTTATCTGGCATTCTATTATCAGACTACCAAGAACGATCCAGCCAAAGCAAAGGAATTCTGGGAGAAACTTTTGAAAATAGACCCTGAAAATGCCAGTGCAAAAGAAGCGCTTGGACTGGCAGTGGCTCCGGCTGCTGAAGCAGGTAAACCAGCGGCGGTTAAAAAGAAATAGGATATATTGGTGATATTACGCATTAAACCCCGCCAGGAATCATCCTGGCGGGGTTTAATGCGTAATATGAAGTTTATAAAGCAGAAAAGTTTTAATAAGTCAAAATGATAGCCGTTTTTCAGGATCTGCTATCATTTAATATAATTAGATTTTGGTAAGGTTTTCCACTTTTTTATTTTTATTTCTTAGGTTTATCATACGTATACGGGGCCAATCTACCCGAATTGTTGTAAAAGATATCTGATCGCAGCGGAGGGCAAGTGGTAAATATTTGCCACTACACAAAGGTGCTCCGTATGCGGATGTTGTCTTTTACATGTGGTTAGGTTGGGACCGGAGGTGAATACCGGAATAGTTCTGAAAACCCATCAATAGCGTTTTGAATCAAAATTCTCTTTCTTTTTACCTTCAAAAATTCCGATATTGTCCGGTACTGAGAAAATGGCGCAAGTATTGGCGGATGTCTTAGGAATCCCTTATTAATTCGTTGATGTGGCGTTATACAAAACGGAATGATCACATCCTTGCTATCTCAGAAATTTCATAAGCACACGCTTCTATACAATTTTCATGCTGGTACCTAACAGGGACCGCTAAGTTTCTGAGCCCGAATTCCCATAACAGTCCCGGAAGAGCCAGGGAAGGTCTGTTGATGCGAATAATTTCCTGTGATTATACATAGAGTGTCTTATGTTTGGATATAACAGAAGTACTATACCCATTCTGTTTGCAGAAAGTACAATATGTATATTAGGATGAATGGATACAAGTGAAATATCCATGGTTCAGAGATGATATTCAACAATTAATGCAGCGGATGATCTTTCAATCTCGTATGCTAAAATATGACTCATAATTAACCTCCTCATTAAAATACCTAATATGGAAATTAAGCCGCCTGAATATGTCACAATCGAATATGCCCCAGCGGTTCAGCCGCCGGTACTTCAAAGAGTTATAATTATAGATGTCCTGCGCGGATTTGCTCTTTTTGGAATATTGCTAATTCATTCCGTCCAGAAATTCTTAGGTACCTCTCAGGCTAAGCTGGAAGGTATGAGCAGCACCGAGAATCTGTTAAGGGATTCAATAGAATTTTTGATAGAGGATAAGTTTTATATAATCTTTTCAATTTTATTCGGATGGAGTTTCAATAACATGTATCAGCGTGCGCTCGACAGAGGGGAGCCGTTCCTGATTTTTTTTGTTACCCGTCTTACCGTGCTACTGGCAATTGGTGCATTTCATTCACTTTTTTTTAGCTCCGACATCCTGGAAACCTACGCGGTACTAGGATTGGTGTTGGTGATTTGTCATAATACTAGTAGGAGAAATCTACTTATACTGACAATTATGTTATCTATTTTGGGTCTGATCGCCGCTACTTATCAGCGGCAATTATCAGACATAACGGCGTTGGTCAGGCAAGGAAATATTTTGATTCCCTCTAAATTAAGTTATCTGATTAATACCGGAAGATTGTTTACTACAAGTGCAATGCTTCTCTTCGGACTTTATGCTGGAAAAAGTAAAATTTTTGAACATCTATGCCTTAGTCGGTTTCTAAGACAACGTGTATTGTTAATTATTGAATTGTTATTCTTGTTGAGTTGCATGCTTCTGATAAAAGTATTATTTACCGCATCGGCAGACACAACTGCAGCCTTATTTCAGAACACTTGTTTTGCAATACTGAATTTTACCCTTTCAGGTATGTATATCGTACTTGTGATAATGTTATATCACTATGTCTTTTTTAACAAACTATTTCAGAGTTTTATTGCAGTAGGAAAGCTCAGTATCACTAGTTACCTGATGCAATCCATTTTTTTGCAGGTTTTTTATAATCTGAATGATGGATTGAAAATGGGTTTCTATGGAGGGTTATCAATAACCATATTATTTTTCTTTGGACAAATCGTTTTTGCCAAGATATGGTTACGTTATTTTAAATACGGACCTGTTGAATGGGTTTGGCGCAGGCTTACCTACGCTATTTCAAGTAGAATCTAGTAACAGCTTGGCTTGGAGGCTGTCTTTGAAGACAGCCTCGTTATTTTTGGAGTGAGCCAGATCCGAGCCCTCTGTTTTACTTATTTTTGGTTAGAAGGCGGATGAAGTTGGTGCCTTAGGTCTTGATTCGACCAAGAAGAACCAGAAGTATGAGTCCAAATTTTCCTAAGAAAGAGGGAAGCAGTTGTTAAGAACGGGTAAATGAACCGTACTGTAATGCTCGTAACACCAAAGCTTTAAACGCTTAACCTCCGCAGGCATTAACATACGAATCGCCTTCCTCAACTCTTTTTCGAATAATCTGCTGTCAAAACTTACCTTGTGCAGAATAATTTTAATGTATTCAAGCATCGAGGCCATAGTATTATGTAGTTTTGTGGTTTAGGGAAGAAATTGCTAAAAACGGTAATTAGATATCTAAGCGGTACCAGAACATAATCACCATAAATGTAACGAATTTATTTGATGAAATTATATGTTGCGTTGGGTATAATTTTGTGTTTTTCTTGCACTATTTCCGCTCAGGGGGTTAACGAAAGTATGTCGATAGAATTTAACGGGAAAGTCTTGAAAATTTCGGAGCCACTGATTATTTCTGTACTTATTAAAGATTCTGAATCGAGGCCGGCGATTATTTTTCCGGAGATAACCGGTCTGGAAAAGCGAAGTAAATCGGCTACGAGCGCTATAAACATTGTCGATGGCAGAAAAGTTGTGGATCAGACCATCAGTCAGGAATATTTTGCACCGAAGCCAGGTACCTATGTCATCCCTGAATTTTCGATTCCGGTTAACGCTACCCGGCTGTTTTCTGAGGAAACGTCGATTGTTTTTACGGCCACCGGCGAGGAAGAAGTTATGTTAGGTTCGGATGCTATACTTCCTGAGCCGGAAACGGGTAGGGAAACCATTTTTTTTTCGGTTCAGGCTGACAAGAAAGGTGTTTTCATAAGAGAGGGGTTCTCTTTGCGTATTTCTCTGTATATCTCTGAGGATGCGCCCGTGGAAATGGAGTTTTATCGGTTCAATGAGCAATTGCAGCAAATCCTCAAAAAGGTGAGGCCCGCAGGCTGCTGGGAGGAAAATACAGGCATTGAGGAAATTGTGAGGAGGAAGGTAGTCATAACGGGTAAGAATTATACGGAGTATAATATGTATCAGTCTGAATTTTTTCCTCTTACTGCGGGAGACATCAATATTCCTTCCGTCACACTGGATATGCTGGTAATCGACAGGATGGGGACGGTTAATTCAGAAAAGCGGATTATCAAATCATTTTCTTCAAAGCCTCTCAGGATAGTTGTCAGCCAGCTCCCGCCACATCCATTAAGGGATCAGGTGGCGGTGGGGGAATACCGGTTGGTGGAGGACCTATCCAGTCAAATGGTGTATCCCGGTGAAAGTATCAGGTATGTTTTTAAGGTGGAGGGGAGTGGCAATATTGCGGCCATTCCGGCACCTGAAATCCAGGCCAATTCTGCTTTTGATTTTTATCCGCCTGATGCCAGCCAGGTGGTGAAGCGAAGCGCCGCCGGGGTGACGGGTGAAAAAGGGTTTAATTATTTTGTTGTGCCCCGAAAGGACGGGAAGTTTCCACTGGGGAGATATTTCCAATGGATTTATTTTAATACCGCCAGGGTCAGATATGATACGCTGCGTTCTGTTAAAATTTTGGAAGTAAGGGGCGAAGATTACAAACTTGGGAATATATCTTTGAGTAGTTCTTTGGGATTGTATGACAATCTGGAAAATCTGGACACCACTCGAAAGACAATTAATTATAAAGAATTACTAAAAAATCTGACCAGCGCTGTAGCTATTTTGTTACTGATAGCAATGGTTTGGGTCATCAGAAAATAATATTATGGGTAGTACATACGGAAAAATTTTTAAGATAGCCACTTTTGGAGAATCTCATGGGGTTGGTATTGGTGTTGTGATAGAGGGTTGTCCGGCAGGTGTTGGTTTTGATACCGACTTTATCCAGAGCGAACTGACCAGACGGAAACCAGGGCAGTCACGGATAACCACGCAACGCCGTGAGGCGGACGAGTTTGAAGTACTTTCAGGGGTTTTTGAAGGTAAAACAACGGGTACCCCAATTGCAATGATTATCCGTAATGAAGACCAGCGAAGCAAGGACTATTCACATATAGCGGCTCAGTACCGGCCTTCCCATGCCGATTACACTTATCAGGAAAAATATGGAGTTCGTGATTATCGTGGAGGAGGACGTAGTTCTGCAAGGGAAACTGCCGCCCGTGTTGCGGCAGGAGCATTGGCCAAGTTACTTTTAGCGGATCTGGGAGTCAGGGTTCAGGCTTATGTGTCGCAGGTAGGAAAACTGAAGCTTTCAAAGGAATATGCACAACTGGATCTCTCACTGACAGAAACCAATGCGGTGAGGTGTCCGGAGCCTGAGATGGCTGGGCAAATGTTCGATTATATTGACGAAGTCCGTAAAAAAGGGGATTCCGTTGGCGGAGTAGTCAATTGCGTGATACAAGGAGCACCAGTGGGATGGGGAGAGCCTGTTTTCGATAAACTCCATGCCGAATTGGGGAAGGCAATGCTCAGTATTAATGCTGTAAAGGGATTTGAATACGGCTCCGGTTTCGCTGGCGTTGAAATGCTCGGTTCGGAGCATAACGATGCCTTTTTCATAGATGGAAATGAGAAGGTTCATACGCGTACCAACCATTCAGGAGGTATCCAGGGCGGAATTTCAAATGGGGAAGATATTTATTTCAAGGTAGCATTTAAGCCTGTGGCGACTATCATGCAGGACCAGGAAAGCATTGATCAGCATGGAAACATCGCCATTGTACAAGGAAAAGGACGGCACGATCCGTGTGTGGTACCACGTGCAGTCCCCATTGTAGAAGCTATGGCTGCTCTTGTCCTCGCAGACTTCTACCTGCGAAACAAAACTAGTAAGCTGGCATAGGGGTTCTTTGACGGGTCTACTTTGCTTTTTTCCTTCGATGGTTAAGGTAGAGGACGAGCCAAATGGTCCCAAGAAAGAGAATGGCCAGACCCGTAAGGATTGTAGTATGGCTAACTATATGGTTTTGCTTTGACAGGAAAACGCCAATGATGACAACGACCATGCCTGTCACTAAAATCATTATCGCATGAGATAAACTAAGTTTCACACCGATCTATCCATTCGTTCAACAGACATCAAACGTAACTCAGGAGCTACTTTCAATCGAATGTAGTAAATTATACTTTAAAATAATCCGGGAAGTTGTAGAAAATAAAAAAGGGCCAAACGGCCCTTTTTTATTTTCGGTAAAATCCGATCTCAGATTACCTGAGTTTTTCCAGGAATAGCCACTGGATATAATCCATCAGGACCTGGAAGAACTTTGGGCAGAGCATCCCATGCCAGTCTGTCAGGGAACAAATTGATATCCGACTTCAAAGCTTCGTCCCACTTAATCAGCTTTCCAGAATACGTCGCCATACGCCCCATAATGGAAGTCATAGTACTTTTTGCGCCATTTTCTGCGTCAGCAAATTTGTATTCTCCCTTCGCAATAGCCGCAAATAACTCGTCGTGCTCAACCTGATATGGGTTTTTGTCCCCCTTGTCGTCATGCTGGTATAACACCCCGCCTTTATAATCTTTGAGTATTGTTTTTTTGCCGTCGAAGCTATCGATTCGGCCTTTGGTTCCTACGAAAGCTTCGTCAACGCGGTTCCATGTTCCTTCAAACTGGCGGCATTGGCTCGATATAACCGTTCCGTCTGCATAGACCAGATCAAGTGTATGGTGATCAAAAATCTCACCATAAGCTTTACCCGTACGCACCTGGCGGCCACCGGTTCCCTGGATCTGTACGGGGTAGCCACCTTTTACCCAGTTGGCCACATCAATATTGTGAACGTGCTGTTCAGAAATATGATCACCACAAAGCCAGTTGAAGTAATACCAGTTACGCATCTGATATTCCATTTCTGTCTGGTTAGGCTGGCGTTCTTTCATCCAGGGGCTGCTTCCCACCCAATATACCTGTCCGCCTACAATATCACCCAGTGCGCCATCGTGAATTCTTTTAATTGCTTCACGATAATTTGCCTGATAGTGGCGCTGCAGACCAACCACCACATTTAATTTTTTCCTCTTGGCTTCCTCAGCAACTTCCAGCACTTTTCTGATTCCCGGAGCATCCGTTGCCACAGGTTTTTCCATGAAAATATGCTTACCTTGTTTCACCGCTTCTTCAAAATGCCATGGTCGAAACCCGGGAGGGGTGGCCAGAATGACAACATCCACCTCTTTTAATGCGATGGCTTTCTTAAAAGCGTCAAAACCAACAAACTTGCGCTCATCAGGTACATCCACCTTTGTTTTTGTATCAACTACCGCACCGGCAGCATTTTTATATTTTTTCGCTGTAAGGTTTTTATAAGAGTCGTCAAGCCTGTCCTTGAAAGCATCTGCCATTGCCACGATCTGTACGTTTTGAGCAGTACTTAGTGCCTGTGCCGCAGCGCCAGTTCCGCGCCCGCCGCAGCCGATCAGTGCTACTCTGATGGTTTCATCCACCGCGCTGTGAAAGCCATATCCTGTTGCAGGCTTCAGCATCGCTCCTCCGGCAAAAAGGCCTGTGGCTTTGAGAAAATCTCTTCTATTTTGTTCCATTTTTAAAAGGTTAAGAGTTTAATATGGGATCAATAATCTTCGATCAGTTTTGGACTGTAATAGGCGTCAATTTCAGCCTTTGATGGGACTTTGAGCGGGCGCACTATTCTGAATCCTACAAAAGACGCACTGGTCATCCACCATTCGCTTTTGGGAAGCTGAGGGTCCAAAATCTTCCATTCGGGTTTAGATGCGGTACGTGCGGCACTTCTCAAGTCGGTGGGCTCGTCATCCCAAGAACCACCTCTTACAGCAGTTGGGTAAAGCTCAGTAACCGGTGCATAGGTTTGTCCTGCGGGATGTTTGGCGTAATAATCCGGAATATACTGATCCAGAGTCCATTCCATTACATTACCGTGCATATCATAAAGCCCCCAGGCGTTAGGCTTTTTCTGTCCGATTTTTTTGTAAGAAGCATCGCTGTTTTTACGGTACCAGGCATATTCATCAATTTTTGATGCATCGTTTCCAAAGGAATAAGCTGTTTTTGAACCCGCTCTGCAGGCATACTCCCATTCGGCTTCGGTAGGTAGCCTGTAAAATATCCCTGTTTTTTCATACAGCCATTTGCAAAAGAGAATGGCCGCGTATTGTGTCATGTTGATCGCAGGGTAACCCGAGCGGCCCATGCCGAAAGACATATCTACATAAGGAGGACTTGGCCTGGTACTTGCATCTGTTTTTAGTACACTTTTTTCAGGGTCCGGATGCCTTGCAGCCATTTCCTTCTCCATATTTTTGAAGGCATACAGATCATAAATGTCCCAAATCACTTCATGTTTACCCATCCAGAAGGGCTCAATTTTAACTTTATGCTGAGGGCCTTCATCTGGCCTGCGTCCTTTTTCCGTAGCCGGACTTCCCATGGTAAACTCGCCACCGGGAATGGCAACCATATCATAAACCTGCGGACTTCCACCGATTACCTGGGTGTAATTCTTAAAACTGGGATCTTGAGCGTGAACTTTTAAACTAAGAAAAACG
Organism: Dyadobacter sp. CECT 9275; assembly: GCF_907164905.1. Classification (NCBI taxonomy): domain Bacteria; kingdom Pseudomonadati; phylum Bacteroidota; class Cytophagia; order Cytophagales; family Spirosomataceae; genus Dyadobacter; species Dyadobacter helix. The sequence continues at coordinate 4,094,419 of NZ_CAJRAF010000002.1, forward strand.
GTGGTGATTAGGTAAAAAACTTTCTTGTACATGATAAAATGATGTGTTCTATGGAACCATATAACTGAATATAAAGAGCAATATTATGGTATTTACCTAATGAAAACGAATTTTTTCTTTCTTCTTTGATAACTGTTCTACCTTTGCAGTTAAAGAATTTGTTTTTAACTCATGAATTATCTTTCAGCAGAAAATATTTCCAAGTCATTTGCCGATCAATGGCTTTTCAGAAACATCAGTTTTGGAGTGAACAGGGGCGACAAGATAGCACTAATTGGTACCAACGGAACCGGAAAGACTACGTTTCTAAATATACTTACAGGGAAAATACCAGCCGATGAAGGCGAAGTTGGTTTAAGGAAGGATATCCGGCTGGGCTATCTGGACCAAAGCCCGGCTTTTGATGAAACGCTGCCTGTACTGGAGGTAATCTTCTCTTCCAATAATCCGGTTGCCCAGGTGGTGAAACGGTACGAACACGCCATTGAAACGGATAACCACGATGAGCTGGCGGAGGTAATGGAGGACATGGATAAATACAACGCGTGGGATTTTGAGTATAAAACGAAAGAGATCCTGGGACGTTTGGGTATTCATAATACTGAAAGTCTATACGGAACGCTGTCGGGCGGGCAAAGGAAAAGGGTTGCACTGGCGAAGGTATTACTGGAAGACCCCGATCTGCTGATCTTGGATGAGCCAACCAACCACCTTGACCTGGTTACAGTTGAATGGCTGGAGCAATACCTTAATACCCAAAATACAACTTTACTGGTAGTTACCCACGACCGGTATTTTTTGGATACTGTTTGCAACCAGGTTTTGGAACTGGACCATGGATCTGCGTACACTTACAAGGGTAATTATTCCTATTTCCTTGAAAAGAAGGCGGAGCGGGAGGAAGCCGAAGCAGCGGGCATTGACAAAGCAAGGAATCTGATGCGCAAGGAACTGGAGTGGATCAGGCGACAGCCCAAGGCACGGGGAACCAAAGCCAAATATCGGGTAGATGCCTTTGAAGATTTAAAGGAAAAAGCTAGTCAGAAAAAGTTTGATGCGCAGCTGGAGCTTAATGTTCGTACGTCGAGACTGGGCAGCAAGATCATTGAACTGGAAAATATCAGTAAAGGTTTTGGGGAACGCCAACTCATCAAAAACTTCGAATATACTTTCCGGAAGGGTGACAGGATCGGCATTGTAGGGCAGAACGGAATGGGGAAATCTACTTTGCTGAATATGATCACCGGAGAGCTGCTGCCGGACAAAGGTACCATTGTGAAGGGTGAAACAGTGCAGTTTGGTTATTATAAGCAGTCTGACCTTGTTTTTGATGAAAGCCAGCGTGTAATAGATATCGTAAAGGATGTAGCCGAAGTGGTACAGCTGGGAACGGGAGAAACCGTAACGGTTGGCCATCTGTTACAGGCGTTCCTGTTTTCTCCGGCCAAACAGTATGATTTTGTCTCTAAACTGAGCGGGGGTGAGAAGAGGAGACTGCAGCTTCTCCTGATCCTGATCAAACAGCCTAATTTCCTGATCCTGGATGAGCCTACCAACGACCTTGACATTAGTAGCCTGAATGTACTGGAGGAGTTCCTTTTAAACTTCCCTGGCTGTCTGATCATCGTATCGCACGACCGGTACTTCCTTGATCGTTTGGTGGAGCATATCTTTGTTTTTGAAGGAGAGGGCCGTATCAGTGATTTCCCGGGCAACTATACAGAACTGAGAGATTATCAGGACGAAAAGGAAAGAACCGAGAAGCATAGCGCGACAGTGGTGAAGGAAATTCCTGCTGTGGTAAAAGAAGAGGTGGTGGTAGCTCCGAAAGTGGAGGCTGTCAAACGCAAGCTAAGCTATAAGGAACAACGAGAAATGGAGAGCCTTGAAAAGGAACTAGCGGAGCTGGAAGTAAAGAAAGGCCAGTTTGTTGAAAAACTTAATGCGGGAGGTACCCATGGAGAACTCATGGAATGGTCTAATCAGATCGAAGAAATAGGGCGGAAAATGGAGGATAAAGAATTACGTTGGCTTGAACTATCGGAAAATGCTTAATTTTGGAATCCTCAGGTCAATTCCTTTTAAAATGTCCGTAATATTTGATTATGAACGATATCGCTGAATTTTTCCAGTATATATTGAATTCCGAAGAAATTATCCGGACGGGTGGTCTCATGGTCATTACTTTTATTGTTTTTGCTGAAAATGGCCTGTTTTTCGCTTTTTTTCTTCCAGGAGATTATCTTGTTTTTTTGGCAGGTGTTTTTTGCGGAACGGGAATACTGGACGTCCCTATTGCTATTTTACTGATCTGCATGTTTACGGCTGCCGTTCTGGGCTCTTTGCTGGGCTATATTTTCGGCAAATACTTCGGAGGTATTTTTGAGAACCGGCCCGATTCTTTTTTCTTTAAGAAAAAACACATAGAAACGACCCGGAAGTATTTTGAAAAATATGGTAGCAGAACACTTATCATCAGTAGGTTCCTGCCCATAGTCCGCACTTTTGCACCCATTCTGGCCGGTTTGGTGAGAATGTCTTTTCCAGGTTTCTTAACCAATAATGTTGTGGGAGCCGGAATCTGGATAGGAACGCTCACCGGAGGCGGATACCTTTTTGGCGAGCGCTTCCCCTGGATTGTAGATTACGTGCAGTACATCATTTTGTTCTTCCTGGCCATCACCACTTTCACGGTGATCAGGGGATATTTGAATGCCCGTAGAGAAATGAACTGACCCAGGGCCTATGCCTGCTTTTCTTCTTCGTCCCTGAACCAGCCTGCATAGGTCAGGTAATTATTGGCAGTCCGGTTCATTGCCTCGGCTAGTTCGGGACTCACATTTTTCAGAAAAGTAGCAGGGTTGCCCGCATAAATGGTTCTGGCGGGGACGCGGGTACCTTGGGTGACGATGGCGCCAGCTGCTATGATGGAACCCTCGCCAACAACGGCACCGTCCATTACGATAGCACCCATTCCGATCAAAACATGATCCTCGATTGTACAACCATGCACAATGGCGTTGTGGGCAACCGAAACATAATTGCCGATAATGGTGCTGAACCTTTGATAGGTACAATGGATGACAGCGCCATCCTGAATGTTGGAATGACTTCCGATGCGTATACTGTTTACATCTCCACGGATCACAGCGTTGAACCAGACGGTACAATGGGAACCCAGTTCTACATCTCCGACGATAGTAGAATTTTCTGCAAACCAGCATTCATCGCCAAACTGCGGGGTAAAACCCCTTACTGATTTTATAAGTGCCATATCAGAATCGGTTAGTTAGTCGAAAGCAAAAGCTCTTTCAAAAGCCAAAGTAGCCAAAAGCTGGATGCATGCGCCTAAGAGTTGATAAAAATTGTTTCTGAAAATAAAAATATTTAGTTTACCATTGGATTCATCGGACCATGAAAATCTTTTTCTATCGTGAACGTAGCAAAGGGAAGTTTGTTAATTGCCAAGCCCTATCTGGGAGACCCTAATTTTGAAAGGGGGGTGATATTACTGTGCGAGTATAACCAGCAAGGCAGCTTTGGTTTTGTGCTTAACCAAGTGACCGACCTGCTCCTTGGTGATGTGCTTGAGGAGACGATCTACCAGGACATTCCATTACACTTGGGTGGGCCGGTAGAAAAAAGCACGCTGCATTTTATACACAGGCGGCCGGATCTTATTTCAGGAGGCGATGAGATAATGAAAGGAGTATTTTGGGGAGGAGATTTCACCAAAGTAAAAACATTGCTGAATATCAACAGTCTCAAACCGCAGGACCTGCGCTTTTTTATTGGATATTCTGGCTGGAGCGGCGGCCAGCTTGATGATGAGCTTAGCCAGGAATCCTGGATTGTCACCAAAACAAATCCGGAGTTTATTTTTACTACTCCGCCAGGTGATTTCTGGCGAGAAATCCTTCGTAACATGGGAGGGGAATACCGCTCTATTGCCCATTATCCCATAGATCCGCGTTGGAACTGATCCCTGAAAATAAACTCACCTGTCTTTCAATTTGGACTGTCAAGACCGCTAATGGACTCATAGTCGGATTTAATCCGGGATACTTCTTTGGTCAGGAAATGTTGCAGCTGCTCATTAAATAGTTTTTTGTTTTCCTCTGAAAGTGCAGCATACAAATCCTTTAGTTCCTGATTAATGGCGGCGCGTTCTTCATTGGTTCCTGCATTCATGGACCGGATGTGATAACGCTTGAAATCGAATTCCATTTTCTCTCTCATTTAAATTGAATGCAAAGTTCGCCGTTAAAAGCAGAAATCCCGCCATTCAAAACATTAAAAATCCTTTAAACATTGCGATACATGATTTTTGTCAGTGGAACCGAACGAGAACCAGAACACTAACGTTAACTACCAGTATTTTATCATTTTTTGGTATGAACCGAACCATTTTTTTTATAATTCTTACCTTTATTCTCGTATCCATTGACTGGTATATCTGGCAGGGATTAAAATTAGCAATCCGAAATTTTACCCCAGGTACCCAGCGGCTGATCAGCGGCTTCTACTGGACGTTTACGGCGCTTACGTTACTGGCATACGTAGCCATGCAGCTGCTGCCGCCAGACTATTTCAGCCGGACTGCCCGGACTTTCGTTTTTGCTTTTATTGCGATACCTTATTTATCCAAACTGCTGGGGGTAGTTGTTTTGCTGGTAGATGATATCCGCAGGTTTCTTCAGTGGATGGTCAGCCTGGTCTTTCCTTCGGCAGCATCTGTTTCTCCTGATACGGGAGAGAAAGTAATACCTCGTTCCGAATTTCTTGCCAAAACTGCGATGGTAGCAGGTGCCGGGCTGATGGGTACCTTTGCTTTCGGAATCATATCTGGTGCCCACGACTACCGGATCAGGCGGGTGAAAGTGGCATTAAAAAACCTTCCCAAAGCCTTTGACGGAATTAAAATAGCTCAGCTATCCGATATCCATTCGGGGAGTTTTTTTAACAGAACGGCTGTGAAAGGTGGTGTGGAGATGCTCATGAAGGAAAAACCGGATATTGCTTTTTTTACCGGTGATCTGGTGAATGACAAGGCGGTTGAAGTGAAGGATTATATTGATATTTTCAACAAACTTAAGGCCCCCTTGGGAGTGCATTCCACGTTGGGAAACCACGACTATGGAGATTACGTGCAGTGGGCTTCTCCCGAAATAAAACACAGGAACCTGGAAGATCTGAAAAAGGCGCATGCCTTGCTGGGCTGGAATCTGATGCTGGATGAGAACAGAGCCATTGAGGTGGACGGAGAGCAGATCGGGCTGATCGGTATCCAGAACTGGGGAGCAGGTAATTTTGCAAAATACGGTAGTCTCGAAAAAGCCTATAAAGGTGCGGAGGACTATCCGGTAAAGCTTTTACTTTCCCATGACCCAAGCCACTGGCAGGCTCAGGTATTGCCTGGTTATCAGGATATTGATATTGCTTTTGCCGGGCATACCCATGGCATGCAGTTTGGTGTTGAAATTGCCGGCCTGAAATGGAGCCCGGTGCAGTACAGATACAAACAGTGGGCCGGGCTTTATCAGGAAAAAGATCAATATTTGTATGTGAACCGGGGATTTGGATATCTTGGATATCCCGGCCGGGTAGGGATCCTGCCCGAAATTACGATTATGGAATTGGTAAAAGCATAATTCGGATCAAAACCGGATACCTAAATAACGTATTGAGCGTTCATTTAGTAAACAAAAGCAAAAGGGTATGAAAAAGTTGTTTTCCTTTTTTCTCATATTTGTATTATTCTTTGGTGTCTTTACGTCAGGATCAGCCCGTGCTGAAACAGCATCGGTAAAAACTGAAAAGATATTTGGTAAAAAGAAAAAGTTTAAGGGATATAAAAAGCCAAGATCAAAGAAATTCCTCGGAATTTTTAAAAGAAAAACGGATTGCGGCTGTCCTAATCATTAAGAACTCTTTTTGATCTGATTTTTGTACATATTCAAGGGTAAGCATTGTTTTCAATCTGCTAAAGATTCGATTGCTTTTGCTTACTTTTGTATTTTATAACCATCTAACATCGGCATTGTTAGCCTCACATTGAATGAAAGTTAATCTTCACAGCCAGGATAAATTTGAAAATCGTCATCACGGGAAGGATGATATGGAATTACAGGAAATGCTCAGCGTTGTGGGCGTATCCGCTCTGGATGAATTGATTGAACAGACATTGCCTTCGGCAATTCGTTTACAGAAACCGTTGAACCTGCCTCGCCCCAAAACGGAACAGGAGTTTCTTGCAAGTATCAAAAAGCTTTCGCGTAAAAATATCATTTTCAAATCCTATATCGGAGCAGGCTACTATGATACCATCACGCCTGCTGTAATACTTCGTAACATACTGGAAAATCCGGCGTGGTATACCGCTTATACGCCATATCAGGCAGAGATAGCGCAGGGAAGGCTGGAAATGTTACTTAACTTCCAAACGGTGATTACAGATCTTACCGGTCTGGAAATAGCAAACGCCTCTCTTCTGGATGAAGCAACGGCCGCTGCCGAGGCTATGACCATGTTGCATAGTGTACGTCCTTCGGCCAGGAAGAAGGCGGATACTTTTTTTGTTTCGGAACTTTGTCACCCGCAAACTATTGATCTGGTCAAGACAAGAGCCAAACCCATTGGAATTGAAGTAGTAGTGGGGAATCATTTGGAACTGGACATTACGAATGAGAATTTGTATGGTGTGCTGGTACAATATCCGGCTACTAACGGTGAGGTAATTGACTACACTGATTTTATTGCCGCGGCACATGAGGCAAACCTGCTGGTTGCTGTGGCGGCGGATCTGCTTGCGCTGACTTTATTGAAATCGCCAGGAGAAATGGGGGCGGATGTCGTAGTCGGTTCTTCCCAGCGTTTTGGTGTGCCTATGGGATATGGCGGCCCGCATGCAGCTTTTTTTGCCACCAGGGATACTTTCAAAAGGCATATTCCGGGAAGAATTATAGGTGTGTCTGTGGATTCAGAAGGAAACCGAGCGCTGAGAATGGCGCTGCAAACCCGCGAGCAACATATCCGCAGGGAAAAAGCTACTTCAAATATTTGCACCGCCCAAGTTCTGCTCGCGGTGATCGCAGGTGCTTATTCAGTTTATCATGGACCGCAGGGTATTAAAAACATTGCGCAGCGGGTACATGGCCTTACCCGGCTTTTTGTAGATACTGTTGGTAAATTCAACTACAACGTTGTCACAAAGACGTATTTTGATACGGTAACCATTGAAACAACGCTGGCCAAAAAGCTCAGGGAACAGGCTGAAAAGTGGGGTATTAATCTCAGATATACTAACGATGAAACCGTTACGGTGTCGTTTGATGAAGCCAAGTCATTTCAGGATGTAATTGATCTGTTGAATGTATTTGCAGAGGTTTCCGGATTTTCGGGTGAAATGGTTATTGATGAGGAGATAGATCTGAATATACCTGAAAATCTGGCGCGTCAGTCTGCTTATCTTACGCATCCGATTTTCAATACGCACCATACCGAGCATGAAATGCTAAGGTATCTGAAATCACTTGAGAACAAAGATTTATCGCTGGTTCATTCCATGATATCGCTGGGTAGCTGTACCATGAAACTGAATGCAACTGCCGAGATGATACCTCTTACTTGGCCCGAATTTGGTGCCATTCACCCGTTTGCACCTACCAATCAGGTGGGAGGTTATGCGCAGCTGATTACCGAGCTGAACGCATGGCTTTGTGAGGTGACCGGCTTTGCTGCGATGTCCTTCCAGCCAAATTCAGGTGCACAAGGCGAATATGCGGGCTTGATGGCTATCCGGGCATATCATGACAACCGGGGTGACAGTCACCGGAACGTTGCACTGATCCCTTCATCTGCTCACGGGACAAATCCCGCATCGGCCGTCATGGCGGGAATGAAAGTGGTGGTTACCAAATGCGACGAACGGGGTAATATTGATGTGGCGGATCTGCGGCAAAAAGCAGAACAATATAGCAATGAACTTTCCTGCCTCATGGTGACGTACCCATCCACGCATGGGGTATATGAAGAAAGTATTATCGAAATATGTGAAATGATCCATTCATTTGGTGGCCAGGTTTACATGGACGGAGCCAATATGAATGCGCAGGTTGGTCTGACCAGCCCGGCTACCATCGGTGCCGATGTTTGCCACCTTAATCTTCACAAAACATTCTGTATCCCGCACGGAGGAGGTGGCCCGGGTGTAGGCCCCATCGGGGTGGCTGAGCACCTGGTACCATTCTTACCAGCTCATGTCAATTTCAGCAAATTACCCGAGCATCTTTCAAATGGCGAGGCGGGAGCTGTTTCTGCTGCACCGTATGGCAGTGCCAGCATTCTTACCATTTCATACGCCTACATTGCGATGATGGGGGGAGAGGGGCTTACAAACGCTACCAAGCTGGCTATACTGAACGCCAATTATATTAAGGAAAGGCTTAACGGACATTTTGAAGTTTTGTATACCGGAACCAACGGCCGTTGTGCCCATGAAATGATCCTGGACTGTCGTCCGTTTAAAGCGGCCGGCATTGAGGCGGAAGATCTTGCCAAACGTCTGATGGATTATGGATTCCACGCACCCACATTATCCTTCCCGGTAGCAGGTACGTTAATGATCGAACCTACGGAATCGGAATCTAAAACGGAGTTGGACAGGTTTTGCGACACAATGATCTCAATTCGTAATGAAATAAGGGAAGTAGAGGAGGGAGTAGCTGATAAGACTGACAATGTGTTAAAAAATGCTCCTCATACCGCCCGAGTAGTAATGAGCGAAAACTGGAATCGGTCGTACAGTCGGGAAAAGGCTGTTTTTCCTTTGGCACATTTACGTTTCAATAAATTTTGGCCGAGTGTCAGCAGGATTGACAGCGCCTATGGCGACCGCAATCTGATCTGTTCCTGTATTCCGGTTGAAGAGTATGCAGAGGCTTAGGAATAACAGATATCCTAATCAAAAACAAGGGAGGCGGTCAGATCTGACCGCCTCCCTTGTTTTTGATATCATCCTAAATTTTTCTGAGCTTCTCTGTTGTTTCAATCCTATTAGAAATGCCGTTCGCCAATTTCACGTTTACCCAGCATCACTGCTCCCACCATTGCCACTAAAAGCAGGATGGAGATCAGTTCAAAGGGAAACAGATAATCACGAAACAGTAAATGACCAAGACTTTCGATCATACCAACCTGTGAATCAAAAGTTTCAGGATTGTAACCGGTTATCACACTTTTGCGGTATGCCCCGAAGAGAATAACGAAGACGGTACCACCCACGATGGTAGCAGCTATTTTGGTAAGGTTAGTTTTGGATTCTTCATGATCCTGTTTGATATTCAGAAACATGATCACAAAAAGAAACAGTACCATAATGGCTCCAGAGTAAACGATAATATTAACCGCAGCAAGAAACTGGGCGTTCAGAAGAATGTAGTGTCCGGATAGTGTAAAAAAAGTGAGAATCAGATATAACACGCTATGAATTGGATTGCGTGCGATGATCACCATCAATGCGCTGAGAATGGTCAGAAACGAGAGGAAGTAAAAGAAAGAAAGAGACGGATTCATAATATGGTAATAAGTGTCTGCCAGATTTTTTAATCAAAAGTTCAAGGAACCGCACGCGGGATCACATTCGTTACTTCTCCGTTGGTACGTTTTACATCCAGGGTACGGGCCTCTTCTTTGGTCCATGCTTCCCTTGTATAGCGGTTGTTCATATCCTCTACAAGCATATCTTTTCCCCAGATCACCTGGTCGCGTTCTGTAAAAACAGGAACAAATTCATCATGACGCAGGTACACAGCCTGTTTAGGGCAAGCTTCTTCACATAATCCGCAGAAAATACAGCGGAGCATATTCACTTCGTAAACAGCAGCGTATTTTTCTTCACGATAAAGTGTTTCTTCCCCCTTTTCGCGCTCAGCAGCCACCATGGAAATAGCCTCTGCCGGACAGGCAACGGCACATAACCCACAGGCGGTACATCTTTCGCGCCCGTCTTCGTCTCTTTTCAGGATATGCCTTCCCCGGAAAACAGGCCCAAGGTAGCGCTTTACTTCCGGATACTCAATGGTCACTTTTTTCGCAAAAAAGTGCTTGATCGTAATGGCCAGCCCCGTTGCGATTGCAGGTAGGTAAGCCCTTTCCATCAAGGTCATTTCTTTATTGCTTACTTGCTTTGAGCGATTTGTCAATTGCATGGCAAAGTATTTTTATGGCATGGCAGTTATTACTGCCTCAATTTTTCAATATACTTCCCGAGGCTGTCCCATATAAAGATACCACCGGATTGTTAATTCTATTCTAATTCAGCAATGCTGTAATGAGCGGTTTCAGGAACAAAACACCAGCTCCGGTAATGATTATGTTGATAATCGCCAGCGGTATAAGTTTTTTCCAGCCCAGATTCATCAGCTGGTCATAACGGAAACGAGGGATTGTCCAGCGTACCCACATGTAAAAGAAGACAAAGAACAGCGCTTTTCCGAAGAAAACAGCCGTACCAATGAGCGTGGCTACATTATGGCCCGTGGTGGTACCCAATGAGGCGGTAAGCTGATTGTAAACCCAATCCATTCCGGGATAATTATATCCGCCAAAATATAGGACAGAAATAATGGCCGAGGAAATAAACATGTTGATGTATTCTGCAAACAGGTAAAAACCAAGTTTCATGCTGCCATATTCGGTGTGATAGCCACCCACAAGTTCCGTTTCGCATTCAGGGAGGTCAAACGGTACCCTGTTACATTCTGCAAAAGAACAGGTTATAAAAATGATAAAGCCAAGCGGTTGGTAAAAAATATTCCAGTTTCCTCCATGCTGCTGTGATACAATTTCGCCCAAAGATAATGAGCTGCTCATCATTAGAATAGCGATGAGAGAAAGCCCCATAGCTACTTCGTAACTGATGTTCTGCGATGCAGCACGGATGGCTCCAAGTAGGGAAAATTTATTATTTGAAGCCCAGCCGCCCACCATAATACCATATACCCCAAGGGCAACCACACCAAATACATACAAGATACCAATATTGGACTCTACGCCCTGTAAAGGAACTTCAAAGCCATTAAAACGGAACGTGCTGCCAAAGGGAATTACAGCACTGGCCAGAAGTGCGGTGAGCATGGCAAGGCTGGGACCTGCAATAAAAAGCCACTTGTTAGCTAATGCCGGGATGAAATCTTCTTTGAAAAACATCTTACCTGCATCTGCCAGTGGCTGTAAAAGCCCCCCTGGCCCCGCGCGGTTGGGCCCCATCCTGTCCTGGATAAAACCAGCCACCTTCCGCTCGCCCCAGGTGGAATACATGGCGATCAGCAGCGTGAGTACAAATACGCCGAGTATGGTGACGGTCTTGATGATAAACTCAGTTAATTCCATTTTAGAAGGTATTCAAATTAATTATTTCGTGCCGATAAAGACCGATGGTTTGCCTTATCATTGTTTTCAATACTTTGGTGGCGGATGGTGTCTTCATCCGTCACGTAGGGCCGGGAATCATCAATTTTCTTAAATTGTGAAGCCGCTAGCTGTAATGCAAAGTCTGGTTTTTTGACGAGATCAGCCCGGTATTTATTAGCCGAGATCACGGAGCTTCTTTTCACTTTGGTTGGCCCTTCAAGCGTCCATTCGCTGGTTTTCTTTCTTTCAAACCGGCATTTGTTGCAGATGAATTCGTTGACTTCACCCCATGTATTTTTACGGGCTGTCACACGGATGACCTCATCACCACGGTACCAGAGCGTCACTTTACCGGAACATTTGTCACAGTCACAGTGGGCGTCTTCCGGTTTGGAGAACCATACCCGGTTTTTAAAACGATAAGTTTTATCCGTTAGCGCTCCTACCGGACACACGTCGATGATGTTTCCGGAGAAATCGTTATCAATACTTTTCTGAATGTAGGTACTTATTTCAGATGCATCACCCCGGTTCATTACACCATGGACGCGTTTATTGGTAATTTGATCAGCTGTATAAACACACCTGTAGCAGAGGATACAGCGGGTCATGTGAAGCTGTACGTAGGGGCCGATATCTTCTTTTTCAAAAGTACGGCGTTCTTCCTCGTAACGGGTTTTTACAGAACCGTGTTCAAATGCAAAATCCTGCAGGTGGCATTCTCCGGCCTGGTCACATATGGGGCAGTCCAGGGGATGGTTGATGAGCAGGAATTCAACAATTCCTTTTCTGGTCTCAAGAACCGCAGGGTTAGTAGTATTCTCAACAACCATACCTTCCTGAACCTGTGTAATACAGGAGGGTACAAGTTTTGGCATAGGCCGGGGATCCTTGGCGGAGCCTTGGGCAACCCTTACCAGACAAGCTCTGCACTTACCGCCGGAGGCTGGAAGGGGCTTGTAGTAACACATGGCAGGAGGTACCAGGCCGGTTTGACTTTCGTCCGCCTCGGCAATTTTTCTGGCCGCCTGCATGATGGTTGTTCCCGGCGCCACTTCCACCTCAATGCCGTCGAAGGTTATCTTAACTAATTGTGGTTTTATTTCTTCCATGCCAATTAATATTTAGTGCCGCTGATCAATCTGCTTCAAAGATCTCATAGGCACCAATGGTTTTATCAGTTCTAAGGTGTTGAGTGAAGATAATGTTTTTATCAATCCAATGATAAGAATTTTTTAATCCCCATTACACCAATGCCATTTCGCCCTGATACACCGCACCAGGCTGCGAGGCCTCCTGCGGATGGGTGATATGCCAAACGAATTCATCACGGAAATGCCTTACTGCACTGGCTACCGGCCAGGCCGCGGCATCGCCAAGGGGACAAATGGTGTTCCCTTCTATTTTCTTGGAAATATCTACAAGCAAATCTATGTCGTGCATGCTACCATGACCGTGTTCAATGCGGTGGAGGACTTTTTCCATCCAGCCTGTTCCCTCACGGCAAGGGCTGCATTGTCCGCAGGATTCGTGGTGATAGAACCGCGAAAAATTCCATGTATTTTTAACGATACAAGCCGTTTCGTCGAATACAATAAAACCTCCTGATCCAAGCATGGTACCCGTGGCAAAACCACCGTCGGACAATGATTCATAACTCATGAGCCGGTTTTCACCATTGGCTGTTTTCATGATCAGATGTGCAGGAAGAATAGGTACCGAGGAGCCTCCTGCCACCAGAGCCTTCAGGTGATGTCCCTTTCGGATACCGCCGCAGTATTCATCGGAATTCATAAATTCTTCAACACTCAGGCCGAGTTCTATTTCGTAAACACCCGGTTTCTGGATGTGTCCTGATGCCGAAATAAGTTTTGTACCCGTGCTTCGGCCCAGGCCAATACCTGCATAGGCATCACCACCATTGTTGATGATCCAGGGCATATTGGAAATGGACTCCACGTTGTTAACAACAGTGGGGCTTTGGTAAAGGCCCTTCACGGCCGGGAATGGCGGTTTGTTTCTTGGATTTCCTCGTTTTCCTTCTAAAGATTCCAGCAAGGCAGTTTCTTCACCACATATATAGGCACCGCCTCCGGGCTGTACAACCAGTTCAAGATCATAACCCGAACCCAGAATGTTTTTACCCAGAAATCCTTTTGCCTTTGCTTCTTCAATGGCCTGTTCCAAAATACGAATGACGTACATCAGCTCTCCGCGTACGTAAATGAAAGATTTGTTGGCACCAAGAGCGTAACTGGAAACAATCATTCCCTCCACCAAAAGGTGAGGTATGGTTTTCATCAGGAAGTGATCCTTGAAAGTCCCCGGCTCCGATTCATCCGCATTGCAAACCAGGTAACGGGGTATGCCTTCGGGCTTGGCAAGGAAACCCCATTTCATTCCCATCGGGAAACCCGCTCCGCCTCGTCCTCTCACACCAGATTTTTTCGCTTCTTCCACCACTTCGTCGGGAGTCATGGTTTTCAGCGCTTTTTCTACCGCAGTATATCCTCCGTTTTTTCTGTAAACATCGAAGGTTTCAATTCCGGGAATATGGATGTGTTCCGTTAATATTTTCTTAGCCATTTCAGGATATATGATTAGCTGCCTGTGAAAAGCTTACTTACTAAGTTCGTCAATAATTTCGTCAACCTTTTCTTTGGTCAGGTTCATGTAGTATTTTTCCCGGATCTGAAAAACCGGTCCCCAGCCGCAAGCAGCGAGGCACTCTACTTCTTTGATCGTAAAAAGGCCGTCGGGTGTGGTCTGCCCGGCTTCTATCCCCAGCTTTTGTCTGAGATAGTTGTAAATCTCTTCTCCTCCCATCAGGCAGCAGGGGCCTGTACGGCAATATTCTATCACATGTTTTCCAACAGGATCCACGTGATACATGGTATAGAATGTAGCAACTTCATACACCTCAACCGGCTTGATATTCAGGATTTCTGCAACGTAATCCATCGTTTCGCTGCTTACCCAACCCCACTGCTCCTGCGCAAGGTGCAGAATGGGCAGTAATGCCGATTTCTGGCGACCTTCCGGATATCTTGCTATGATTTCTTTTACTTTAACCAGTCGTTCGGGGGTAAACGCTACGGTGTTTGGAGTATCAGTCATTGTTTTGCTAACTAGGTATTTTCAAATCTTCTGAAAGGTTAAATGACTATGTTTATCAAGGCTCGGACCAGGGAACAACCATGAGACACATTTTATTCAACGCTGTTCTTTCAAAATATCATTTTGTTTGGCTCAGGCATCCAGTTCACCGGCGATCACATTGAGGCTACTCATGGTAAGAATAGCGTCTGAAAGTGAGCTTCCCTTGCACATTTCCGGGTATGCCTGATAATATATAAAACTTGGTCTGCGGAAATGCAGCCTGTACGGAGCCCTTCCTCCGTCACTGATCAGATAAAAACCGAGTTCTCCGTTTCCGCCTTCCACAGAGTGATATACCTCCCCAATGGGGGCATCAATCTCACCCATTACTATTTTAAAATGATAGATTAGTGCCTCCATGCTCCGATATACTTCTTTTTTAGGAGGCAGATAAAATTCCGGAGCATCCGCATAGTAGGGGCCTTCCGGCAGGTTGTTGATAGCCTGTTCCACTATTTTCAGGCTTTGCCACATTTCTTCATTCCTGACCATGTAGCGGTCATAGGTGTCTCCGTTCTGGCCAACGGGTATGCTGAAATCAAAATCTTCGTACGAAGAATACGGATTCATTACCCTGACGTCGTAATCCAAACCTGCTGCTCTTAGGTTTGGGCCTGTAAAGCCATAAGATAATGCGCGCTCCTGAGAAATAGGACCAACATTAATGGTACGGTCCATGAAGATACGGTTACGGTTGAGAAGCTTTTCCAGTTCTCTTAAAACCGGTGGGAAGGTTTTGATGAATTCATGTATCTTTCTGATCGCCGTGCTGGAAAGGTCTCTTTCCATACCGCCCACACGGCCCATGTTGGTTGTCAGACGGGCACCGCAAACCTCTTCATATATTTCATATATTTCTTCCCTTTTCTGCATCACATATAAAAAGCCGGTGAAGGCTCCAGTATCCACACCCAGGATACTGTTACAGATGATATGGTCGGATATCCGTGCGAGCTCCATCATGATCACCCTGATGTACTGTGCCCTTTTGGGGACTTCTACCTGAAGGAGTTTTTCTACTGTCATGTGCCATCCCAGATTATTAATGGGAGACGAACAGTAATTCATCCGGTCGGTAAGTGTTGTGATCTGATAAAAGGGCCGTCTTTCGGCAATTTTCTCGAATGCCCTGTGGATATATCCGATGGTCTGCTCACCTGAAACAATTTTTTCACCATCCATTTTGAGGATGTTCTGAAAAATTCCATGTGTGGCAGGGTGGGTAGGCCCAAGGTTAAGGGTAGTCAGTTCTTCAACCAGCTCGGGTAATTCCGAGTTAGCAGGAACATTACGCGGTAATAATTCAATATCTGCCATAGCTTTATACTATTCTATGAGATTTACCTTCCAAAAAGTGCGTCAATCTTATCCTCCCGGGTAGCATCTTCGAGGGGGTATTCCTTGCGCATCGGGAAATAATCCATTTCTTCAATATTCAAAATTCGCTTAAGATTCGGATGGCCGTCAAAAATGATCCCAAAGAAATCATAGGTTTCGCGTTCCATCCAGTTGGCACTGGCATACAGGCCTGTGGCGGTAGGTATATGAATATCCAGCTGTGAGAGGGATACTTTGATCCTCACACGGAAGTTATGGATGAAGCTATGTAAATGATACACGACCATGAATTCCTTGCCGGCGTTATCGGGGTAATGGATCCCGGTGATGTCGGTAAGGAAGGTAATCTGGTAGTTTTTATGTGTGTTCAGAAATTCGAGCAGCGATATAATTTCTTCGCGTGTGGTGGAGAGCGTCAGTAGCCCGTATGGCTCCTCAAAATCAAAAACCTGATCCCCGAATTTTCCTAAAATTTCCTCTGCTACCTCCTGATTGCTAAGCATACGGTTATTGTATATTATAAGATTCCAGCAAGTGCTTATATTCATCGGTATTACGCCGACGGAGTTTTTCATTTTGAGCAAGGTACTGAACCTGCATGAGGCCGTCAATGATCTGTTCGGGCCGGGGAGGGCATCCTGGTACGTACACATCCACGGGGATGATCCTGTCGATACCCTGCAGTACACTGTAGGTATCAAATATTCCTCCGCTGGATGCGCAGGCTCCTACCGCCATCACCCAACGTGGTTCAGCCATCTGCAGATATACCTGTTTTACTACGGGTGCCATTTTTTTGGCGATGGTCCCCATTACCATCAGCAGGTCGGCCTGGCGGGGCGAAAAACTCGGACGTTCCGATCCAAAGCGGGAAATGTCATAATGTGCACCCATGGTGGCCATAAATTCAATTCCGCAGCAGGACGTTGCGAAAGGAAGCGGCCATAACGAATAACTGCGGGCTAATCCGATCGCCTCATCAAAGGAGGTTGCAAAAAAACCTGAACCGCTATGCCCCTGAGGTGCTTCTGCTATTGTTACTTCTTTCATAATATGCCAGTGTTGCGATATTCAATGATCTACTCTTCCCAGTTCAGTACTCCCTTGCGTATCACATAGTAAAACCCGGACAGAAGGAGCGCCATAAAAACTAACATTTCTATGAAACCAAACATTCCCAATCCTTTAAAGTTAACTGCCCAGGGATACATAAAAATAACCTCTACGTCGAAGAGGACAAACAGTATCGCCACCAGAAAATATTTAACGGAAATAGGTGTCCGGGCATCTCCAACGGATTCTATACCACATTCAAAGGGGTCGTCCTTTAACTTGCTTTTGCGGCTTGGGCCTATCAGGTGGGTGACGATCATGGTACCGCCTATAAAACCCACGGCCAGCAGAAACTGAACGATAATAGGAAGATAGTCTGATGGAAGATACGTATTTTTCATTTTTAATTAACAGGCATGTTGTACTGAATTCTGCCACAAATCAAAGAAATGGCAGTTTGCGCTCTTTCTTTCAAAGTTAGTTGCTGCAAATTTATCAATCAAATTCTTTGGTTTTTCTTTTGTCTAATTAGTTTCATACTAAATAAGCCCCGGATGGCCGGGGCTTATGAAACACTAAAATATGGGAAGGTTACCTGATGACGACCTGCTTGGTGAGACTTTGCCCTTCTCCCACCACTTTGAGAATGTACTTTCCGGAAGCTAATTGCTCAATCGGTAAATCAACCCTGCTTTTAAGAAGCGGAATGGTCTTGTGGAAAATCTCTCTGCCAAAAATGTCGTACATGGTAATCACTGCATTCCGGATATCATCTCTAGATTCGATATAGACGTAACTTTCCTGGCTGGGATTGGGGTATATCACCACTTCGTTCTGTTCGTTTGTCTTGAAATCTCTGGCGGAGGTATCGGAGTAGCAGGTCAGGGAATTGTTGCCAATTGTAAATACCACTTTCGCTTTTGTAGAATAAGTACCGGTTTTCAGGATCTTAATAATTTTGGCGGTGGTATCTGTGTCAGAGCCGGGTCTGCGCCATATGAATACTTCTCCCAGCTGCTGCTGACTAATATTTGCGGTAATACTGAATGGCCCGGAGGATTCAATGACCGGCTTATCAATTTTGGGCTGGATGGTCAGGGAAGCGTCGGAGGATTTTTCGGATGTACATCCGAAAATGTTTGACCTTTGCACGTAATAACTGCCGCTTTCAGCAATTTTGGCAGCAGCACCTGTTGCTACCAGGGTGTTACTTGTTTTTTCGTACCAGCTAAAGATATCATTCGCGCCATTTACCGAAAAGGTGAAGGTGGAGTCGGCACAAGCCTGTTGCTGACCTTGCTGGATGATAGAGGGAGTGGCGGGCTTGGCGTTATTTTCAAGTACCACCACCGGCGTTAATATTGAGTTACCGCTGGCATCTTTTACCGTTGCCCGGTAGGTGCCCGCATTGGTAACCCTGATTGAATTGCCGGTTGCTCCGGTATTCCATTGGTAGGAGGCATATCCGGCAGGTAAGGTAATCGTAACGGCATTGTTTTCGGTTACGCAGGTAGCTGATATCTGGGGCAGCGGAGCGGGGGCCAGAGGGGTCACCGTCGAGAAAAACCTTGCATCCAGTACATTATACCAGGCATTTGCAAGAATCTTTAGGGCTTCGTTTCCAACAAAGTGGGTTCTGTCGGGAAGGCGCTCTGGTACCAGCGGGTCCGTTTCGGGGCCAGGGTATGTTGGATTGAAAGGGGTATCGATGACGGCGTTCTGCGCTGCGATGATATTGGGGAACGTTCTGTTGGGCGTCTGGGAGTTTTCCGAGGTACGGGATGTCCTGGCAATTACCCAGGTGATTCTTTTTCCGCCGGTCTCATTACCAAGGCGGTTCATAATGTTTTGCAGATGGTCGCGGTAGGTTGAAGCCGGGGTTCCGAAAAGGCCATCCGTTTCTCCCTGCATCCATAAAATGGCCCGTACACCATACTGATTGGCGTAGTTTCTGGCCGCGATCCTGAGATTGGCATAAGGCATCTGATCGGGGTAAACAAAACCGCCGTATTTGTTTTTTGTAGGAAGTCCTTGCGAACTCAGTGCCCAGTTTTCAATGGAGGTGCCTTCCCATGCAGTGTTGATAAAAAGCACGGGTACGTTTAGCCTGGCTACCAGCTGATCTCCCAAGGTCCCCCAGCACCATGCACTCTGGCCCCGGGGGGACATGATGCTCAGATCTGAGGTTATTTTTGCAAACTCCGGAGGTGTGGGATCGGTGAGCCGATCCACACCATCATTGTTATAGTTGGATATATACATGACCCGGTCATCAACGGCCGACGGGCCTGGGTAATTTTTAAGGCCTTGCGCATTGGACTGTCCTGAAATGATAAAAACTTCCCCCACGCCCAATCTTTCGAGCACGTCACGGCCAACGACAGTCCCTGCTGAAATGGCTCGTATTTCAACAGCATACCAGCCTCCGGCGAGTGTGATATTCCCTGCAAAAACGCCTCCTTTAGGAGCTGCCTGCAGAACATCCCAGGGGGTTTCAATTCCCTGTCCTAAAATGACAGGTACCGCCCTTACCTCGATTTTATCAACCGGTATGCTAAAGGTTCCATTGATGGTAACTGTTCTTTTACCAGTGGCGTCCTGCTGATACACAGCCCGGGGTACCGGAGATGTGATTTTGATTTGAGAAAATACTGCCGAAGGTATGATACAAAACAAAAGAAAAGCCTTTGCCACTACCTGGTTAATAAAGTTATTGTACATTTTAATCTTTGAACAAGTAAAGTTTCTCAAATTCAGAAAGATAGTTCTAATAGCTATTGGCTCTGTTTACCGAATTATGCAACTGCAAATTTAAAAGATTATTTTGGCTATAATATAACTATTCCGGTTTTTTGAATAGACTAATTTACGCAGGTCTTAATGAGACAGAACGATTTTTTGTGCTCCGCTGTAATCAGAGGATATGATCCGGATGATATAGATGCCTGTCGAAAGGTCCGAAATGTTAAAAATCTTTTGTCCGTCAAATTTATTTACAAGAAAACTTTTGTGAATAACACCGCGGCTATCCATGACCTCCACTCTTGCATTGCTGATATTCTGGATGGTTTCAACGGTTATTATACCTGTACTTACGGGGTTGGGATAAACAACCATACCGCCGGTGGTCATATCTGCCGAAAAGATGAAAGGGGCCGAGAAGTCGGAATAGCAGCTTAATGTGGGACTGTAGACCACGGTATTATTGACGGTATATGTTCCGGACTGCACGACCTTGATTGTTGTACTTTTTTCCGATAAAACGGTCCCGTCTCTGAGCCACACATGATCTCCGTCGTTGATGTTGTTTTCCGATATCAGCGTGTAGGTTCCTGTTTTTCTGATCGTGGGAGTAGAAGGGGTGGGTTTAACATCTACCAGGATTGCTGTAGAGTATGGAGAATAGCAACCTTTGTCGTCCACAATACGGGCCGCGTAAGATCCGGAAGTGGTAACGTCTATAATTTCCGCTTCCTGACCACTCGTCCAGAAAAACGTTTGTCCTTCTGACGCCTGCAGCTGCACGGTATCTCCGTCACAAAATGTGGTAAGTCCCAGTGCGGTGGTTTTGGGGGCAGGAGGAAGTGCCAATGTTTGGGTGCTGATCTGATTACTCGGATCGGAGTAGCACTGGAATTCATTGATAGTCTGGACTGTATAAGAGCCTGCTGTGGTGATGGTGACGCTCTGGGAAGACTCGCCATTGCTCCATAAATAACCCACGGCGGTTGTCGATTCCAATTTGACACTCAAATCGGCACAAAAGGTTGTGGGGCCGACAGCCGTGATAGCAGGCTGTGGAGGCAGGGGATTCTTTACAACTTTGGTAACAGCAGAGGCGATGGAAATGCAACCCTTTTCATCTTTGGCTGAGATCGTAAAATCGCCGCTTTCGCGTATATCAATTTCACGGTTACCTGATCCGTTACTCCAGACGTAGCTGTAGGCTTCACTACTGCGGAGGGTGGTGTAATCCCGTTCGCAGAAAGTAGTAGGCCTCAGGGCGGTGACGGAAGGTGTGGCAGGCAGCGGATTCACCTTGACAACCACTTCGTCTGATCTGGATTCACAGCCATTACCGTCTCTCTGAGTCAAAGAAAAAGTACCGGATACTTTGACCGGTATAGTCTTCGAGGTGGCCGTTGTACTCCAAATGTTGCCGGTATCATAGTTTGAAGTCATGTTAAGTGTACCTCCGTCGCAAAATTCGGTAGGACCACTCAGGCTAATCTGGGGCCGGGCGGGAAGCGGATTGACTTTTACCGTAAGGGGATCTGAATCTGGTGAAAAACATCCCAGGTTGTCAAGCGCTCTGACCCGGTAGTCTCCGGATACCTTGGCGGCTATAGTTGCAGTGGTTTCTCCATTGGACCATACACTTTTTACGGCAGAGCTGGACTGCAAATTTACACTCCCGCCATCACAAAATGTGACAGCTCCGCCGGCAGTAATCGTGGGTTTGGGTGGTAAGGGGGCGTTCAGTACGGATATGGCATATTTGTCAGAAGTAGCTTCGCAGCCATAAATATTTTTGGTAGTAACGGTGTATTCGCCTCCCGTGGTAACACCTAGTCGCTGGCCTGCAAAACCGTTATTCCAGGTTACGTTTTCATTGGTGCTGGCTATTAAAACAGCTGTGTTTCCGATACAAACCGGATTGCTCCCTTCCAGCGTAATGGAAGGTTTGCCTGGCTGTATGGGCTCACTGATGCGGATCTCCGGGGAATAGATGAAATTCCCTTTGTCATCCCGGGCCACAGCGCGATAACTGCCGTTACCAACTTGAATGGTATTTCCGTTCTGTCCGCCAGACCAGGATATGGAATTATAACCGACAGCATCCACACTGATATTGACGGAATTATTTCCAGAACAGGAAATGCTTGGCCGTAGCGGACCCTGGCCTGTTTGCGGTTGCGACTGCGAAAAAAAGGAGTCGTTGAGCTGATTATTCCAAGCCGAGGCAAGTTCTGTTATTCCTGGCCCGTTGAAGTGAACTCCTTCTCCATTGCCACTTCCTTCTTGGCGGGGAATTTGGATTAAATCGGTATTAGGTCCTGCAAAAACATTGGCTACATTATTGATCACCTTTTTCTGGCCTTCAATCGTATTATTATTAGTGCCATGTGCATTATCATAGGAGGTAAGGGCCACCATCCAGCTTACATTTTTGCCGCTTTCGTTCCGACTGGCATCAATAACCGCTTTAAGATCACTAGCATATTCATCTGTTGTGGCAGGGAACAGATTTTCCGCTTCTCCCTGCTCCCATAACACCGCCCTAACGCCGGTAATAGGAACGTAGTACTGCATTACCCATCGCAGGTTAATATAGGGCATTCCGCTTGGAGAATAGGGCAAGGGGACATAAGGCGAAAAGGAGGTACCCGTGATACCTTCGCGCCAGGATTTTACCCGGGTACCTTCAAAAGCTGTATTGTAGAACAGAATCGGAACATCTAATTTTGATGCCAGCAGATCACCAAGCCGGCCCCAGGCCCAGGCAGACTCCCCTCTGGGGGATATGCTGGAGGAAGAATTCAGGTGACTGAAATGGGGATAGGGCAGGCCGGAAGCCTGCATATCGTTGGTATTGTTATAATTGACACAACTCACCCGGTCATCTGCTGCATCTGGCGAGCCCCGGTTCAGAAAACCCTGGCCGTTGGATTGTCCGCTGATAATGAAAACTTCTCCCGCCCCAACATGTTCAACAGACGAGGTACCAACCACTTGGTCGCCCAGCATTCCACGAACTTCCAACCGGTACCATCCACCGATAATTTCTATGCTTCCTGAGTAGAACCCACCCTGAACATTGGACTGGATGGTTTGCCAGTCTGTGGAATTCCCGCCGTCCCCGATCTTCGTAACTTTGGCATCGACGCGATCAATGCGCCTTGTGTAGTTGCCGCCAATATGAATTGTAGCGTGATTGGTGTTATTCCTCTGAAAGACAGCCCTATCCATGGGATAATCGATGCTTAACTGGCCGTAAGAATTAGCAGGTAAGAGAGAACAGAATAGAAATGCTACTGTTAAAAGTCGCAGACAAAATATCATGATAACCCAGAATTTCAAGACAAAGTATCGTTGGAGACACCAAAATTGCAATAAAAGGTTGCCTCGGGCAAAAAAAATTATCTAACGGGTAACGTCTCGTTGATAGATCTCCAGATAGCGTCTTTTAATTGTTCTATTCCTTCTTGAGTTATTGCAGAAATGGGTATAACCCGAATTTCGGCAGGGGCAGTTAATTTTAGTTCATCCCATTCTTCGGGTAAAAGAATATCCATTTTGGAAACCGCCAGGATACGGTTTTTGTCGAGCAAAGAGGGGTTATACAGACGGAGCTCCTGCAGCAAGGTCTGATATTCTGCATTGATATTTTCGGTTGTTGCCGGAATCAGAAAGAGTAGGATAGAATTTCGTTCAATATGTCTTAGAAACCGTAGCCCCAGTCCTTTGCCCTGCGAAGCTCCTTCGATAATCCCCGGGATATCCGCCATGACAAAGGATTTGAAATCCCTGTAGGAAACCACACCCAGGTTCGGTACCAGGGTGGTAAAAGGGTAATCGGCAATTTCGGGCCTGGCCGCTGAAACTGCCGACAGTAATGTTGACTTTCCTGCATTGGGGAAACCCACCAGTCCAACATCCGCAAGTACCTTAAGTTCAAGAATTACCCAGGCTTCAAGTCCTGCTTCGCCGGGTTGGGCATACTGCGGGGTTTGATTGGTGGATGATTTAAAATGGTCGTTTCCCATTCCGCCGCGCCCGCCTCGCAGCAGAATTACCTGTTGGCCATCCTCCGTAATTTCGAACAGTTCCTCACCTGTCTCCGCCAGTTTGGCAATGGTGCCGAGTGGTACTTCCAGTATGATATCCTTCCCTTCGGCGCCGGATCTTCTGCCGCCTTCTCCGCCTTTTCCGTCAAAAGCTTTGATATGCTTTGTGTATTTAAGGTGGAGCAGTGTCCAGAGCTGGGCATTTCCTTTCAGAATTACGTGTCCGCCGCGCCCGCCATCACCGCCATCGGGCCCGCCTTTTTCGACGTGTTTTTCTCTGCGGAAGTGCATGGAACCCGCACCACCCGCGCCCGACTTGACATTTAACTTTACGTAATCAATGAAATTGGAAGAGGCCATAAATTTTAATTCTGAAAATATTAATTAGCCAATTGCCTCTGTAATCATCTGGAAGATAGTTTCTACTTCTCCGATACCGTCAATAGATGTGTATTTATTTTGGGACTGATAATATTCCGCAACCGGCGTGGTCTTTGTGTTATACTCATGTATTCTCTTGCTGATCAGTTCTTCGTTCTGATCATCTGGCCTTCCGGAGGTTTTTCCCCGGTTTAAGAGACGGGCCAGTAATTCATTGTCATCCACCACCAAAGCCACCATCAGGGTAATGGACTCGTTATAGGTAGCAAGCAGTGCGTCAAGTGCCTCAGCTTGTTTGACTGTTCTTGGAAAACCATCAAAAATGAATCCTGCTGCATTTCGGTGTTCCTTAAGCTTATTATCAATCATCCCGATCACCACCTCATCAGGAACAAGTATCCCCTGGTCCATCAACGTTTTGGCTTTTAGCCCAAGCTCGGATCCTGCCTGGATCTCTGACCGCAAAAGATCTCCCGTTGAAAGGTGGATCAGCTTATATTTTGCTATTATTTTCTCACTTTGGGTGCCTTTCCCAGCGCCCGGAGGGCCAAAAAGTATAAGATTGAGCATGGTGGCTTAATAATTGGATGTCGCTTTTTCAGGTTGATTTTCGGCAAATTTACAATTCTTACCACATGACAGCCTAATTATCATCAATATTTTCCAATAAAAAATCCCCTTAGTTATCAAAAACAAGGGGATTTTTAAGAAAGCCAGAAATGGCTCAGGGAATAACAATCCTTTTTACTGCTCCGTCTTCATTTTGTACAACGGTAACAAACAGCGTTCCTTTGGCATTTTTCTTTATTTCAACTTGTCCCACAAACTCTCCGGAAAAGTCTTTTATTTCTTTTTTGCCCACTTCCTTTCCTCTCGTATCGGTTACCATAATGGCAACATCCCCCTTGCCAGGAGCCAGGAAACGAACGTTCAGGCTGCCATTATCGGGATTGTTGCTATAAACATTAAGCCCTTTTATCGAAGAAGGCTTCTGCACCTCTTTGTGCCATAAGTCACCCATTCGTTCGCCCCAGTCTTCCATATCTTTCATCATTACCTTTGCCTTTGGCTTGAAATCCCTTTCGAAGTTACGAAGATGGGTACGTAGCTTTTCGGTATCGAAATCGAAATCATGGTTGAAGTTATCGTTATAGTGAAATGCTAGCGGCTCCCGCTCATCGCGGTGGTTCATAATCGTTTGCTTTTTCCTGCGGGTGGTAATGCTGGGGCCATCGCCATCATCCACTGTTACCGAAACGGTTCGGTTTTCCTTGCCATCCACACCAAGGGAGTCCAGAACCTTATCTACAAATGCCTTGCGTTCCTGGTCAGACATTTTAGGCATCACATAGCTTTTTTCAATATCACGGATCTTGCCATTATTATCCTCTGTCACTTTGATTTTAATCGAAGTTTTTTGAGATTCACCTGATTGGGCAAAAGCAATATCCGGCAGCACCATGCAGGCCATAACCATCATGTATACTACCATTCCTTTGAGTCGTAAGTGCTTCATGTCTTTGATGTTAAGTGAATGAAAGTTGGACCATTACAAAATTATCAGTTGTTCACCGGCAGTGCTGTTAAATTATGTTAAAAGCATGAACAGCGCCTGTTTTCACTGTAAATTTGTTAATATGAGGTAAGGACGGGAAACAGGTATGTGCCGTTGCATGTGATCAAAAAATGATGACAAAAAGAAAAATTCAGATTATAGTAGGCCTGATGTGCCTTGCCCTGATTGGGCTGATCGGCTTCCAGTGGTACTGGATCAGGGAGGCCATTGGTATAAGGAACGATCAGTTTGACCATAAAGTAGCTGAATCAGTACAGCAGCTGATACATCGCCTCGAAAAGCAGGAAATGATGTATCTGTTACAGCAACGTATCGAAAGTGAGCAGCAAAAAAACCGGCTGGACAGGATTGCGCAGCTGCGAAATATGCCTTTGAAGAAGTCTCCCGCTCCAGCTAGGGAGGTAAAACAAGAGCCCAAGGCGCCCTCAAAATTCGAAGTATTTCTCGGTCCGAACGGAGAAGAGATACATTACCAGATTGTGACGGAAGCCGTTCCGACGGATGTTTTAAGCCCCAATATCCGCATCATGGCGGAGCATCAGCAGCAGATTATAGAGGAGTTTTTTCAGGCCCAGCAATTCGGGATGGCGGGTATGGACGAGTTCGTGAAGAGGCGCATGGACGATGAGCGCCGCCTTGGCAATGTATTTAATGAAGCCTTTGCCGCAACCGGGAAGCCATTGAATACAAAGACCGGAGAGGTACAGCGGGATTCGGTCCGCCAGTTCAGGAGTTACAAGGGCCAACGAGTGAAGGACGGCCGTGCCCCGATTATCCGTGACCTTACGATTAACGGACAAAACCCCGACAGGGTGAATCTGCTGCGGGATGTAATGAAGGATCTGATGTATACCAAAAGGCCAATTCAGGAACGTGTGAACCGTTTTCTGCTGGATACCCTGTTAAAAAAGGAACTGAATGAAAATGGTATCACCTTGTCTTATGAGTTTGCAGTACAGGAAAATGAGAATAATAATTTTGTGTTCTCAACCGCCGGACAGAAGATCGGAGACTGGCAGGCCAAATCATTTAAAGCAGCGCTTTTTCCTAACGAAACCACCCAGGCTCAGAATTACTTGTATGTATATTTCCCAGATCAGGAAAAGTATATCTTAAGCAATATGAGCGTAATGTTCGGTGGGTCCGGTATCCTGATCCTCGTGGTGATGACCTGCTTCTATATGGCTGTTACCACAATCCTGCGGCAAAAAAAGCTCTCTGATATTAAAAATGATTTTATCAACAACATGACCCATGAATTTAAAACGCCGATCTCTACCATTGCACTGGCAACGGATATGGCGCAGGAAAACGCAAGCCAGGCGGATGAGGCTATAAAGGCTTCCCGGATGTCGCGGTATCTGGGGATTATCCGGGAAGAAAATAAAAGACTGGGCGTCCATGTTGAAAAGGTACTGCAGATGGCATTGCTCGACAAAGGGGAAGTGAAGCTCAAAAAAGGATTGGTAGATATGAACGACCTGCTGACGGGCGCCTTGAACAGTATGAGTATGCAGATCGAGCAGCGGGGCGGGCAGGTCGGCCTGGAATTAGAAGCCGAGGAGCAGACCATAGAAGGAGACGAGGTGCATTTGTCCAATATCATGAAAAACCTGATTGACAATGCCATTAAGTATTCTCCCCAGGAACTGACCATCGGTATTTCAACCCGGAATGTAAATGATGGTATCCTGATATCCATTTCTGATAAGGGAATGGGAATGAACAAGGAACAGCAGCACAGAATATTTGATACCTTTTACCGTGTACCAACAGGGAATGTTCATGATGTGAAAGGCTTCGGACTGGGATTGAGTTATGTAAAAAAAATGGTGGAAGCTCATCACGGAACGGTGCGTGTAGAAAGCAAAGTGGGAGCAGGGAGTACATTTGTGCTGTGGTTTCCCAACGTTACGCCGCTATAATATTTTAGAAAATTTGCGATTCAAATCCTAACTTGCCTGCTTTTTAAGGCAGTAACGTGCGACTTAACGCAAATTTTTAGCTACAAAATGATTTCCAAAACTTATGCCCCGCAGGAAATAGAGGACAAATGGTATTCCTACTGGATTGAAAACAGATATTTTAATTCAAAACCTAATCCCAAAAAAGAACCCTATACCATTGTAATTCCGCCACCCAATGTAACTGGCGTGTTACACATGGGGCACATGCTCAATAATACGATACAGGACATTCTGATCCGCAAGGCCCGGATGGAGGGAAAAGAGGCCTGCTGGGTACCCGGCACGGATCACGCCTCCATTGCCACCGAAGCAAAAGTGGTAGCTATGCTGAAAGAAAGAGGTATCAGTAAAAATGACCTCACCCGGGATGAGTTTCTTGAGTACTGCTGGGAGTGGACGCACAAATATGGCGGTATCATTTTGAAACAGCTCCGGAAACTGGGTGCTTCCTGTGACTGGGAACGCACCAGGTTCACTATGGAACCTGACCTGTACGATTCGGTTATTGACGTATTCATTGATCTGTACAATAAAGGAGATATTTACCGCGGACACCGCATGGTGAACTGGGATCCGCAGGCCCGTACTACGGTTTCGGATGAGGAGGTGATCATGAAGGAGGTAAATCAGAAACTGGTTTATCTGCGCTACGAACTGGTGGGTGCGGCGGATGCCGAGCACGGGGTAATTGTGGCCACCACGAGGCCGGAAACCATCATGGCCGATGTGGCTGTTTGTGTTAATCCCAATGACGAGCGTTATCAGCACCTCATAGGCAGGGAGGTTCGCATTCCGCTCATCAACAGGGCTATCCCCATTATTGCGGACGACTATGTGGAAATGGAATTTGGAACGGGCTGCCTTAAGGTAACCCCTGCACATGATACCAATGATTACGAACTGGGCAAGAGGCATAACCTTCCGATTATAGATCTGCTGAATGAAGACGGAACACTCAACGAAAAGGCACAGATACTGGTGGGAGAGGACCGTTTTGCGGCTCGTAAAAAGATCATCCGGTTGCTGGACGAATCGGGTAGTCTGGTAAAAACAGAAGAATATAAATCCAACGTAGGACATTCGGAAAGGACGGATTCCGTCATCGAACCAAGGCTTTCGGAACAATGGTTTTTGAAAATGGCAAAAATTAGCCAGCCCGCTTTCGAAAACGTAATGAACGATACGGTCCAGCTTATTCCACCTAAGTTTAAAAATACCTACCGGCATTGGATGGAAAATGTCCGTGACTGGAACATCAGCCGTCAGTTATGGTGGGGGCATCGGATCCCTGCCTTCTACCTTAAAGATGGTACGCTGATTGTAGCAAAAAATAAACGTGAGGCTTTGCGTAAAGCACAGCACGACTACCAGCTGTTTGCTCTTACGGAAGAAGATATCGAACAGGACCCGGATGTGCTGGATACCTGGTTTTCGTCCTGGCTGTGGCCTATATCGGTTTTTAACGGTATAAAAGAGCCTGAAAACGAAGATATCCAATATTACTACCCGACCAATGACCTCGTAACAGCACCGGAGATTCTCTTCTTCTGGGTGGCGAGGATGATTATTGCCGGTTACGAATACAAGGGTACTTATCCTTTTAAAAACGTATATCTCACAGGGATCGTGAGGGATAAACTCGGGCGAAAAATGTCCAAATCCCTGGGTAACTCACCGGATCCTATCGATCTTATTGAGCAATACGGTGCAGATAGTATCCGTACCGGTATGTTATTTACCTCCCAGGCAGGAAATGACCTGCCTTATGATGAAAAACTGATTGAGCAGGGCCGAAATTTCTGTAACAAGATATGGAATGCGTTCAGGCTGGTGAAGGGATGGACGATAAACCCGGAAACCGCCTTTTCTGGTAATCCTTCGTTTGGATCACTTTGGGTTAATTATCAAAACATGGACAATGAAATCGCATGGTTTGAGTCCAAATTCAACCAGACGTTGCTAGAGGTTCAGGACCATTTTTCGAAGTTCAGGATTTCAGATGCCCTCAACGCCGTGTATAAGCTGATATGGGACGATTTCTGTGCGCAGTACCTTGAAATGATCAAACCGGAGTTTGGTCAGCCGATAGAAGAAGTTGTTTACATGATCACCCTCGATTTCTTTGACCGGTTGATGCGTCTGGCTCATCCGTTCATGCCATTTATAACGGAGGAAATCTGGCAGAATATTGCGGACAGAGATAACAAGGAATCGATTTGTATCGCCAGTTTTCCCAAACCAGGATTGGTCAATTCGGCTTTGTTAAACGATTTTGATATACTGTTTGAACTGGTATCGGCTATCCGGAACGTACGGAATAGCAAAAACGTCAGCCCTAAAACAGCCCTTCCTTTGGCAATAAGAACAGAATGGAAGGCCAGGTACGAAAAGCTGGAACCTCTGATCAAAAAACTAGCCAATACCGAAAGTATCACCTATGTTGAAGGAGATGTGGCAGGTACATCTTTCCGTGTCAGGGCTGACGAATTTTTTGTAAATCTGGAAGGGGAGGTTAATGTAGAAGAGGAAAGGGAAAGTTTGTTAAAAGAACTGGAGTATACCGAGGGATTTCTGAATTCGGTTATCAAAAAGCTCTCCAATGAACGGTTTGTACAGAATGCCAAAGGGGATATCGTGGAAAAGGAGCGCCAGAAACAGGCGGATGCGGAAGCTAAGATTGTAACGTTGAAGGAAGCGTTGTCGCGGTTATCCTGATACTTGTTGCCAGGAAGCGTAGCCATTGGGCTCTCACTTCCTGGCAATAATTTGAATTCACTTTGATTTTATGAACTTGGAGCTTTCTTCTGTCCCGTTGGTAAAAATAAGTTTAAGCAGGTAGGTACCGGTGGACAAATTTTCAACATTAATTTCCGGATTCGGAGTACTATCTGACTGATACATGACCTGGCCGTTGGTGTTCAGGATTTGTACCTTTTCAACAGGCTCTGTTTCGTTTGACGAAAAAGTAAGTGTCTTACTGACCGGATTCGGATAAACCGATAATTTTTCTTTATCGAAAGTAACATTTACAATCCGGCTATAGCCGAATGTATTGTCACGATCGATCATTTTCAGCCGGTAAAGGTTATTGCCGTTGGCGGGAGAAGCATCGGTAAGGCCATAAGTTGAAATGGCATCTTTCACATCCCCCTGAGCCATTACCGTACCAATGGTCGTCCAATGCTTGCCATCATTGCTTCTTTGAACTTCAAACCGGTCGCTGTTTGTCTCTGATGAGGTTTGCCAGGAAAGTACCGCCGTTTTTCCTTCGGGACGTGCTTTAAAGTCGATGAGTGTCACAGGCAGCGCTGTATTGACTGCGAAAGAGGTAGTGACCGTTTTATTCATACAGCCACTGCGTTTTACCAGCATGGTGTAGGTATAGGAACCTTCTGTCTGTGGAGCAGTGATGCTGATGGAATTTCCGGAAACATTATTCACACCGTTGCCACTCCAGGTGTACAGGGCTCTGTCGCATTCTGCTCCTGAACATGTGGTATTTAAGGTCACCGATTCCCCGGGCCTTACCGATGAGTTGGAAGGAGAGGCGGATAGGGAAAACGTACAGGGGAGATAGTTAGATGTGCTCCAGATACTTTCCCAGTAGCCGTCGTCCTGCATTTTAATCGAAATGGGCTTGGCGTCTGCAGTAGCCCAATCCCTGCCTCCCAGCGTCTGCCATTGGTCAAAGAGAGCGTTGCCGGTAAAGACATTCGGAAAAATGTTGATAGAAACAGGCGCTGACCGGGTTGGTGGAGTATAAGCTGTATTGATGTATTTTTGTTTGTTAAGGGCAATTCCTTCTGCAAGCTGAGCAATTTCATTGTCATAAAAGTGCATGGCAATGTGAACATAGTCCGCTCCGTGAACAAATGCACGTTCGAACCAGGATGTTGCCAAACCTCCCCAAATACCGGATCCTCCACTGGGCTGGCCCAAATCCTCGGGGTCAAATTCGACAGCCGCAATTTTATTAATATTAGAGCCTTTTATACAATCAATCCCGGATATTTTCCGCCACAGATCACTGTCATTGGTACCATCGGAGGTGTAAATTCCATCACCCAGATCCAGCGCCAGCGGAAGCGAGCTGTTGTGAAGGTGACGAATATTTCCCTGCTGCCCACCAAAATCGGAAGCAAAAAACAGTACTTTGATGGAAGAGCTTCTTGCTTTAACGGTTTGATAGAACTTTTTATACAGATTGAGCAAGCCCCAGGCAGCAAACCTGTGAAAATCGCGGCCAATTTCTGAGTTCCAGTCCACATCAGCTGGCTGAGGGGCCTCGGTTCTGTTATATGTATTCCTCCCCCAGGTAATGGTGTTGGCGCCGGGGTATCTGCGCGTTAAGAAATCGTTTCTCCAGGCCATCCTTGCTTTGTAGTCATACATCCCGATATAGGTAACATCATTTTTGGACAAACTGGGGACATAATATTCTTCCGTTGGGTTATTACCCACTTCAACGTAAAGTATTTTTGAATAATAATCCGAAAGCTGGCTCAGGGCGTGATCAACATAGGCCAGGAATTTTGTATTGGCCGCATCGGAATAAAGGGAAGGGCATGTGTGGGCAATGTTTGTTTGGACGAGCGTGCTATCCTGGATCCGGGAAATATCAGGACTACTGAAATAGGTATCATTCCATGAGCCAGGCCGCAGATAGGAAAAGTGCAGGGCTACCTTCATATTAAGATCCACAATTGCTTTGATGGCTGCCTTAAGTTTATCTCCCTGGTAATTGCCAGCCGTAGGCTCATAATGGTTCCATTCGATATGCAGCCGCACTGCCGTGGGGCTGGCACTCATCTGGCTACCGCCCGATGGAGTATGCGTTAAATTAGCAAATTTTTGGATATACGTCCATTGATTATCGGCAATACCGTTGGTGGTGTTGCGGTCAAATCCATATCCTGTGGTGTTTAGGATGATCTCCCGCTGAGCATGTGAGTTATGGCAGCAGATAAAAAAAAACAGGGGGAAGAGGAACTGTCTGACCAGAGATGGAAAGATAAAACTAACTTTTTTCAGGGAACTTTTTTGTTGCATACTTAATAGATAATACCTACAACTTTGGCTTAAAGAAACTATAAAATGTAGTTTTAGTATTTTGTGGTGTAGAATATTTACTACAAAACGAGGCTGTAGAGAGCTTTTGTTCATATAAACCAAAGTACTTATTTCCGGCTTTCCAAATTTTTCTTCAAAAAATGTACTATTTTCTTAGTAGAATTTATTTTGAAAC
This sequence comes from Dyadobacter sp. CECT 9275, assembly GCF_907164905.1. Taxonomy (NCBI): domain Bacteria; kingdom Pseudomonadati; phylum Bacteroidota; class Cytophagia; order Cytophagales; family Spirosomataceae; genus Dyadobacter; species Dyadobacter helix. The sequence goes on from NZ_CAJRAF010000002.1 coordinate 4,127,338, forward strand.
AAGGATAGAGATCCTTTTGTTTTGATCAACACAGCAGAAAACCCATTTCATTGGGTAAAAAGCACCATGTGAATTTGTTTATAACAAAAGCGGGCACCTGATTCATGATGAACCAGGTGCCCGCTTTCAGAATGGCGAAACGGATCGGTTATACTAATTTCTTATATTTTATGCGGGTTGGCGTAGCTTCCGATCCCAGCCGCTTTTTCCGGTTCTCTTCGTATTCCGAAAAGTTTCCTTCAAACCAATACACCTGTGAATTTCCTTCAAAAGCAAGGATATGGGTTGCCACCCTGTCCAGGAACCACCTGTCGTGCGAGATGATCACTGCACAGCCTGCAAAGTTTTCGAGGCCCTCTTCCAGTGCCCGCAGGGTATTCACGTCGAGGTCGTTGGTAGGTTCATCCAGTAACAAAAGATTACCGCCTTCTTTGAGTGTCATGGCCAGATGCACACGGTTTCTTTCTCCACCCGAGAGCGTCCCCACTTTTTTCTCCTGGTCGCCGCCACCAAAATTGAACCTGCTGACGTATGCCCTTGCGTTGGCCTGCTTTCCGGCCATCATGATCCAGTCATTGCCGTCAGCAATACTTTGGTACACTGTTTTGGCTGGGTCCAGGTTATCATGTTCCTGATCTACGTAGGCGAGCTGTACGGTTTCTCCCACTTCAAAATGCCCGCTCATCGGTTTTAGCTGGCCGGTAATTAATTTAAAAAGAGTGGTTTTACCTGCGCCGTTCGGCCCAATTATACCTACAATACCATTGGGCGGTAATGCGAAATTCAGATTTTCGTAAAGAAGGCGGTCGCCAAAACCCATGGAAACGTCGTGAGCTTCAATCACCTTGCTACCAAGACGGGGGCCCGCCGGAATGAAGATTTCCAGTTTTTCTTCTTTTTCACGTCCTTCTTCTCCCAGCAGTTTTTCGTAAGCTCCAAGGCGTGCCTTCGATTTTGCCTGGCGTGCTTTAGGCGAAAGACGTACCCATTCCAGTTCCCGCTGTAAAGTTTTCTGGCGTTTGGATTCAGTTTTTTCCTCCTTCTTCAGGCGTTCCTGTTTTTGCTCAAGCCAGGAAGAATAATTTCCTTTCCAGGGGATACCTTCTCCACGGTCGAGCTCCAGTATCCAGCCCGCAACGTTGTCTAGAAAGTACCTGTCGTGGGTAACTGCAATGACGGTACCTTTGTATTGCCTTAAATGTTCTTCAAGCCAGAGTACCGACTCTGCATCCAGGTGGTTGGTAGGCTCATCGAGCAAAAGCACGTCGGGCTGGCGCAATAATAAACGGCAGAGAGCAACGCGTCTTTTCTCACCACCTGACAGTGTGGAGATAAGTGCATCGGATGGCGGGCACCGGAGCGCATCCATTGCTACTTCCAGGCGATTATCAAGATTCCAGGCATCCAGGGCGTCCAGTTTTTCTTGAACCTCCCCCTGCCTTTCCAGAAGCTTGTCAAAATCGGCATCTTCTTCCCCGAATGCTTCATTGATCTGGTCAAACTCTTTCAGGAGATTTACAATTTCCTGAACGCCTTCTTCCACCACTTCACGAACTGTTTTGGCAGGATCGAGTTTGGGCTCTTGTTCCAGCATACCTACGGAGTATCCCGGGGAGAAAACCACATCCCCCTGAATATCCTTATCTATGCCCGCAATGACACGCAGCAAGGTTGATTTTCCTGATCCGTTAAGACCCAGAACACCGATTTTTGCACCGTAAAAAAATGATAAATAAATGTTTTTTATAATATGCCGGTTGGGGGGAATGATTTTGTTAACACCCGACATTGAGAAAATAATGGTTTCGTTACTCATTTTTTAGTTAATTTGTGCGTAACAAATATCGTTATATATTCCCTACACTTAGCAGATAAAAATTGAAATAATGGAAAATGCCACATTGAATGATGAATACGGCTATGTTAAAGACAGCAAAGTATTTTTAAAAGGGTATCTGGATTATCCGGACAGGCAAATTGGAGAAGTTAAGAGGACCGAACAGGAAGCCATTGATTACTTTAAAAACCGCTTCAACATTGTACTTAACAAGGTGGAGCAGCTTGAGAACGAAATCGATGAGGCGCTTAACAAAGGTTCTTACCTTACAAAGCTCATTCAGCTGCAGCGTAAGTTAAAAGGTTTCGACGCGCTGGGTGATTTTGTACCGCTGCTCAACAGGCTGGCAGAAAAAGAAGAGTATCTCAAAGGGCTGATCGAAGTAAATCAGCTAAAAAATCTTGAGATCAAAAGAGCGCTTATTGAGGACGTTAAAGTGGCGGCAGCTGTAGAGGACTATGCGGCGGCTACCGACCAGATCCAGGAAATTAAAGCCAAATGGATCAGGACGGGCCCGGTGGAAAAGGAATACCAGGAAGAGGTGGAATCAACGTTCCAGCAGATTCTGGATGATTTCTTTCAGCGGCGCAGAGACTTTTTTGATGAGCAGAACCGTGTGAACCAGCAAAGGATTGACGAATACGAACGTCTGATCAAGATCACCAAAACGCTGAGCTACTCGCGTGATCTGGACGATGCCTATGCCAAGGCACGTGATGTACGTAATGCGTGGAACAATGTGGGAGAGGTACCTCCGAAACGCTTTTTTAAAGTGAACAAAGCATACAGACACTTTTTAAAGTTGTTTTATGACAAGTACAACCTTGCCAAAGGCATTGAACCCAAAGTGCGTGTAGACCCGCGGGTTTTGGAACAGCAAAAACTGCTGCAGACCGCGGAACAACTCTTGCGATCGCCCGATATTATATCTGCTTCTAACGAAGCGAAGGTGTTGCTAAGCAAATGGAAGGAGATCAAAATTCCTTTTAAACTGGTAGATAAGGAAGTTGCGGACCGTTTCAGGATGGTTTGTGATAAAATATTTGAACTTAGTTACCTGGCACGGGTGATCAGCAGGAAATATCCCGCTTTTGAAATGAAGAGCCAGGAAGAGCAGCTGAGAACTAAGTACCGTGAGCTGGAATGGCTGGCGAAAAGGGAAAAAAGCGACCTTGAATTTGCTATCCTTGAATTTGACAGAACTGCTACCGGCGATCCAGAGCTCGATAAACAAGCCATGGGGCGTATCAATATTCAGAAACGTAAGGTAGCGATGAAAGAACGTATCCTTTCGGAATTTGAACGGAAGCTTAAGTCAATCTCCTGATGATGATGTAAAGTATGAGGAGTGAAAGTTAAAAGGGAAGAATAAAGAGTGAAGAGTATATGCTTTAGCTTTCAGTACTTTGATTTTAAAATCAGGTTAGTCTGTCCGTAACGACGATTTTTTAATAACAAGATTCGACTGAAGTACCCTGGTTTCGAAAGAAGCCGGGGTACTTTTGCTTTCAATCAGATCTAACAGAAGAGAGGTCGCGTGTTGGCCCATTTCAAAGGAAGGTTGCGTAACCGAGGTAACAGGCGGGTCCATCAGGGATGACATCGCCAGATCGCAAAAACCGACAACCGCGACGTCGTCGGGCATACGGTAACCCAGCTGGCGCAATGCCAGATGTATCCCCATGGTAAGCCTTTCGCTTGCGCCGAAAATGGCATCCGGCCGGTTTTTCAGTGCCATAAGCTGGTAAGTTCTATCGGTTCCTCCGGCCTGCGTGATTTCGGTATGCATCACCCATTCTTCCCTGAACTCAATCTGATGTTTGATCAGCGCGTCACGGTAGCCCTCCAGCCGGTTGGCTGTGATGGATACCTGCTGCGGACCAGCTATGTGTGCAATGGACCGGCAGCCCTGGTGGATAAGATGTTCGGTTGCATCGAAGGCTCCCTTGTAATCGTCTACTCTAACCTTGTGGCTGTTCATGGATTCACTCACCCTGTCAAAGTATACCACCGGTATTTCCTGTTCCTGTAATTCGGTGAAATGATCTGTGTTTTCCGACTGGCTGCAAATGGCCACAACCAGGCCGTCCACCCGGCGCATGGCAATATGGCGGGTCACAGCAAGTTCCCGTTCCAGCTGTTCGTGACTTTGGTATATCATCGTATGGTACCCCCGGCTGTATGCGATGTCTTCTACACCGCCAATTACCGACGAGTAAAACCGGTTGGCAATATCTGGTACAATTACTCCAATGGTTTGTGTCTTATTTTTAAGCAGACCCAGCGCAATAGGATTGGGGGAATATCGAAGCGCTTCGGCAAGGTCGATCACCTTTTTCTTTGTTTCCGTACTGATTTCCGAACTGTCGCGCAGAGCCCGGGATACGGTGGATTTTGAAATGTTCAGCTGCCGGGCAATTTCTTTAATAGTAACAGAAGGTTTTTTCATGAAAGTATTAGTAAAATAATCCAATTCTTATATTTTCTCTTAAAAATACAATAATCTAAACAAGTTGCAAAAAAAAGAAAAGTTGGCCTGTTTTCCGGGAAGTTCCGGAGTTTCGGGAACGGTTCCGGGAACGGTTGCGTAAACTTATTGATTTTTTACAAGAATATTTTTTGCATAAAAGCGATTTCTATTTTAACATAGGGAACTGATTGATGAAACCAGCAGGTGAGCCGATAAGGGCTATCCAGGAAATTTTCTATTCTTAACCTATATGAATCTTATGGAATCTAAGACATCTTCTCCTTCCTCGCTGGCAGGCAGCCCCCCGAAAAATGTTTTGGAAAGTTTGTTCGGCAAAGTGGTGACAAAAGGAGATTATTATGCTTTCCGTGAGCTTTTCACACACCACTACAGGTCTCTGTGTAACTATGCCATGCGGGTGGTGGTCACCAGAGAAATTGCAGAGGAAGTGGTTTCGGATGTATTCGTCAAACTCTGGAAAAATCGGGAACAGATTGAGGTCCATACCTCATTTCAGGCTTATATTTACCGGGCGGTCAGAAATCAGGCACTCGATTACCTCAAGCTGCGCGTGCATCGCCAGTATGAGCGCGAGTCTCTGGATGCTGTCCAATGGAACCTGACACACGCCGACCATTTCTCACCCGTGGAAGAAATGTCTTTCAACGAAATTTACGATCATATAGAAGGTTGTATCAAAGACCTGCCCAGGCAGTGCCAGCTGATTTTCAGGTTGAGTCGCGAGGAAGGCCTGCGGTATAGAGATATCGCCGAAAAACTTGATATATCGGTCAAAACGGTAGAAACTCAAATGAGCAGGGCCCTGAAAGTCCTTCGTGAAAGAGTACCTGAACACAGGCTGGTTGCCTGATTCCAGCAGTTTTTTGATAGACTGCCGGTTGAGAATTTTTCAAAAACGTATTTCCATTTACTAATAACCCAGGGTAATCGTAAACCAAGGTCGGGACCCGGCAGGGGAACGAATTACAAACTGTTAATACTTATGTCTTTAGAACAAACATGGCGCTGGTTCGGACCTAATGATCCGGTATCTCTCAGCGATATCCGCCAGGCAGGAGCAACCGGTATTGTTACTGCATTACATCATGTTCCCAACGGTCAGGTGTGGGAAACGGAAGAAATCCTTCAGCGCAAACAAATGATTGAAGAAGCAGGGCTTACCTGGTCGGTTGTGGAAAGTGTACCGGTACATGAATCGATAAAAACCCGCACAGGAAATTATCAGCAGTATATTGATAACTACAAGCAATCGCTGGTGAACCTTGGTAAATGCGGCATTGATACAGTTTGCTACAATTTCATGCCCATTCTGGACTGGACGCGGACAGACCTTGATGCTCCCATGAAAGACGGTTCAACGGGGTTAAGATTTGATGCAACACAATTTGCGGCATTTGACCTGCTGCTCCTGAAACGTCCCGAAGCCCAGGAACTGTATACGCCTGAGCAAAAGGAGAAGGCCGGTAAGTGGCTTCAGGCGGCGTCGGAAGACGAAGTCAGGCTCTTGGTCAGGAATATTATAGCAGGGCTGCCGGGCTCTGAAGAAAGTTTCACGATCGAAGAGTTCAGGAGCGTGCTGGAAACTTACAAACATGTGGGTGACTTTGAGTTAAGAACCCATTTGTATCAGTTCATTCGGGCAATTGGGCCGGTGGCTGAGGAGGCCGGGATACGCCTGGCGATCCATCCGGATGACCCTCCCTATCCTATTTTGGGACTACCCCGGGTTGTGAGCACCGAACTGGATGCCGCTGAACTTTTGCAGGCTTATGACAGCACGGCCAACGGGATTTGTTTCTGCACCGGCTCTTATGGCGTAAGGCCTGACAATGATCTTTCCGGTATGGTTTCACGCCTGGGGAACCGTATCCATTTCGTTCATTTACGCGCTACCAAGCGGGAAGCGGACGGTAGTTTCTATGAAGCCGACCACCTGGATGGAGATGTGGATATGTATGCGGTGATGAAAGCTTTGCTTACCGAACAAAAACGACGGGTTGAGGAAGGAAGGACTGACCTGAGAATGCCTTTCCGCCCTGACCACGGGCACAGGATGCTGGATGACCTGTCGGCTGTGAAACGAACCAATCCGGGATATACTGCCATCGGCAGGCTGCGCGGACTCGCCGAATTGCGCGGTTTGGAGTATGGAATAGAACGAAGCCTGTAAACCAAAATGCTATGATAACAGCACCCACATCCACTGCCAGAAAAACTTTCGTAGATGAAGATTTTCTCCTGAGATCGGAAACTGCGCGTATCCTGTACCATGATTATGCAAAGGAGATGCCGATCATTGATTATCACTGTCACCTGCCACCCGATCAGATCGCGGCGGATAAGCAGTTTGAGAACCTTACACAAATCTGGCTCTATGGCGATCATTATAAATGGCGGGCTATGCGTGCCAACGGTATCAACGAAAAATATTGTACCGGCGAAGCCAGTGACTGGGAGAAATTTGAACAATGGGCGGCAACCGTTCCGTACACCATGCGTAACCCGCTTTATCACTGGACGCACCTGGAACTCCTGAGATATTTTGATATAGATATCCTCCTGAATAAAGATTCTGCCCGTGAGATATACGATGAATGTTCGGCTAAGTTAAAAAGGCCTGATTTTAGCGTACGCAGCTTAATGAACCGGATGAAGGTTGAAGTGGTATGTACGACCGACGATCCGACCGATTCACTGCAGTATCATAGTGAAATTTCAGCCAGCGGTTTTGGGATCAAGGTACTTCCCACTTTCCGTCCGGACAAAGCGATGTTGCTGATCGATTCCCCTGCTGATTTTATTTTATACCTTGATAAGCTGGCGGTTTCGGCCGGAATGGGGAAAATCGACAGCTACGCTTCTCTGCTGGCCGCCATGCAGAACCGGCATGATTTTTTCAGTGCAATGGGCGGGAAACTTTCGGATCATGGACTTGAGCATATTTATGCCTCCTTTGATGAAGAAGCCGCCAAACGTGCTTTCGCAAAAACACTGGCCGGGGAAGCGGCCTCGGAGCAGGAAAGGACCGCTTTTAAATCCGTTCTGCTTTTTGATCTTGCCAAAATGGACCATGCCAAGGGCTGGACGCAGCAGTTCCACCTGGGTGCTCTCAGAAATAATAATGAGCGGATGCTGCGTGAGCTTGGCCCGGACACCGGCTGGGATTCTATCGGAGATTACAGCCAGGCAGAAACATTGTCGCGTTTTCTGAACAAGCTGGATTCAACCAATCAACTCGCCAAAACGATACTGTATAATTTAAATCCTGGCGACAATGAAGTACTGGCCACCATGACCGGAAACTATAACGATGGAACCGTTGCCGGAAAAATGCAGTTTGGCTCGGGCTGGTGGTTTCTGGACCAGAAGGATGGTATGGAAAGGCAGATCAATGCACTTTCCAATATGGGACTTTTGAGCCGGTTTGTAGGTATGCTCACTGATTCCCGTAGTTTTTTATCATATCCCCGGCATGAATATTTCCGCCGGATCCTTTGCAATCTCATCGGGCAGGATGTTGAAAACGGAGAATTGCCAAAAGATATCCCATGGCTTGGTAAGCTGGTTTCAGATATTTCTTACAACAATGCCAAAAATTATTTCGGCTTTTAAAGGGGAGATTTGATACGGACAAGCCTTGTTGCCAAATAAAATAGCCCGGAACATGATGTTTGGGGCTATTTTAATTTACAATCCTTTATTTTTGAACCAATATTTATTTTAATTAAAAATCCCCCGGTCAAGTTGTTCAACCAGATCAACAGGACCGGCATTTCCGAAACATGGCTCAGATTATCTCCTTCGGGGAAGTATTAATGCGACTTTCCACTCCCGGTTTTTCCCGTTTTGAACAGGCCCGCCAAATGGACGTCACCTATGCGGGTGGTGAGGCAAATGTATCCACAGCCTTGGCTTATTGGGGACATCATACCGCCCACGTTACGCGTTTCCCGGCTTCACCCATTGGAAGGGCGGCGGCGCAGTATCTTCATTTTCATGGTGTCGATATTTCGCATATCCTATACGGTGGACCGCGGATGGCCGTTTATTTCCTTGAAACCGGGGCAGCACTGAGAGGAAGCCAGATCGTGTACGACCGGGCCAATTCTTCACTGGCTGAAATAGATCCGAAAGAGATTGATTGGGATGTTATTCTGAAAGATGCAAAGTGGTTTCACTGGGCGGGAATAACACCGGCATTGTCGCAAGGTGCGGCTGACGCGCTGCTTGACGGTATCAAAACGGCCAGGAAATATGGTCTGACGGTTTCAGGGGATATCTTTTATCGTGCCAATTTGTGGAAGTACGGGAAGAAACCTTCGGATATATTACCCGAGCTCACAGCCGGAACCGATATTGTCATAGCCAACAAGGAGAATATTCTTGAAATATTCGGTATCGGTGGAGAAGACTTTCAGGCAGCATGTATCAATTTGCAAAAGGAATTTCCTCAGGTCAAAACAATTGTGGATACCAAACGAACCTCCATCAGCGCCTCACATAATCTGCTCAGGGCCTATTTGTGGAATGGGAAAGAGCTGCTGGAAACTGACGATATCGAGATCAACCCCATTGTAGACCGCGTAGGCGGAGGGGATGCCTTCATTGCCGGGCTGATCCACGGGCTCATTACCTTTGAAGATCAGCAGAAAGCGCTGGAATTCGGAGTGGCGGCGTCAGCACTTAAACATACGATTGAAGGAGATGCCTTGATATCCACCATTTCGGAAGTAGAAGCAATTCGTCAGGGAGAAACCAGCGGAAGGATTAAGCGGTAATCTTGAGAACCATTCACGCGCCAGTTAGCGTTCATATAGTCAGTAAGAATTCAGAAAAAAGTTAACCGCCGAAAGCCAAAAGCTAACGGCCATCCAAATATGGCGACAATAGATAAAGATACGACATTGATCCTGCTGAACGAGATCGGCATATTACCATTGTTCTACGATGCAGATTTTGAAATAGCGAAAAGGGTTGTTGAAGCAAGTTATAAGGGAGGAGCAAGAGTATTCGAATTTACCAATCGGGGAGAAAACGCATATCCGGTTTTTGTTAAACTGCTGGAATACATAGCGGAAAACCTACCAGGCATGGGGCTGGGAATTGGTACTATATATGATGCCGAGACGGCTCAGAAGTACATTGACGCCGGAACGGATTTTATTGTTACACCCTGTCTGAACCCGGAGGTAGGGAAAGCTTGCGTGAAGGCAGACATTCCCTGGATACCGGGTGTTTCCACCCTCACAGAGATATATAATGCCAGGCAGGCCGGTGCGCAGGTAGTAAAATTATTCCCCGGAGAAGTGGTGGGTTCAAAATTTGTGAAGGCGATCAAAGGACCGATGCCTGACGTTAAAATTATGGTAACCGGAGGAGTGCAGCCGACTGCTGAAAGTATTACTGAATGGTTTGGAGCCGGGGCCTATGCGGTAGGTCTGGGATCAAACCTTTTTCCAAAAGATATCATAGCGCAGGGTAATTATGAATGGATCGCGCAAAAGGTTTCGGAGAGCATTGCTTTGGTAAAACAATTCAGAGGAGAGGCCTGAAAAATTACGGCAAGATGTGAAGAAAAAAACGGCTTTTCGGGCAATCCCGGGAGCCGTTTTTTGTATCCATGCCGGCTCATTTTTTAGTAAAGCTGTATGAGAGTTCCTTGCCCTCCTACCAATTCTTGCTAACTTCGCTCCGAATCAGCTTGCGATCATACCAATGAGTCAGAATTTATCTTCAGGAAACATACATTTCATATCGATCGGTGGCAGTGTTATGCATAATCTAGCCATTGAATTACATTTAAAAGGATTTAACGTAACCGGCTCCGACGACGAGATTTATGAACCGTCTCTGAGCCGTCTGGCAGCGTATAACCTACTGCCGGGCAGTATGGGTTGGTATCCTGAAAAGATCACCACTTCGCTGGACGCGGTGATTCTGGGCATGCATGCCAGGGAGGACAACCCGGAGCTTGCCAAAGCCCGGGAATTGGGTATTAAGGTATACTCTTATCCGGAATACATTTTTGAACACAGCCAGAATAAGCAGCGGGTGGTCATTGCCGGGAGTCATGGAAAGACAACCATCACTTCCATGATCCTGCACGTCTTAAAATTCAATAACAGGCTGTTTGATTACCTTGTAGGTGCGCAGCTGGAAGGTTTTGACAACATGGTAAAGCTATCGAAAAACGCTCCGCTTATCGTGATTGAAGGAGATGAGTACTTTACTTCACCCCTGGATAAAACTCCGAAATTTATGCACTATCAGCCGCATATGGTGTTAATAAGCGGAATAGCCTGGGATCACTTTAATGTTTTCCCGACCTGGGAATCTTACGTGAAACAATTTGAGTTACTCGCGGATTCCATTCCGAAAGCAGGGGCGATCATCTTTGATGAAACAGATAATATGCTTGAGGTGATTGGCCGGAAAGGACGTGCAGATGTTGCCGCAATTCCCTATGCTGCGCATCCTTCTAAAATTTCCGAGGGGAAAACAGTCCTGCTGGCAGAAGGTGGCAAGGAGTTTCCGGTTCTGGTTTTTGGGGAGCATAATATGAAAAATGTGAGTGGAGCCAAGGCTGTTTGTGAACGGCTTGGGATAGCGGATGATGCTTTTTACAATGCGATCAGTACTTTTAAAGGAGCCTCCAAAAGGCTGGAACTGCTGGGGAGCAATGCAACTGTGAATATCTACCGGGATTTTGCCCACGCACCTTCGAAGGTAGAAGCTACTGCCAATGCTGTTCAGGAGCAGTTTCCCAACCGGGAGCTGATTGCCTGTGCCGAACTGCATACTTTCAGCAGCCTGAACAAAGCATTTCTGAAACAATACAGGAGAAAACTGGATGCAGCGGATATTGCGGTGGTGTATTACAATCCGGAGACGATCGAGCATAAAAGACTTGAACCGCTAAGCGAGGAAGATATAAGAACTGCTTTCAAGCGGGACGACTTGCACGTTTTTACAGATTCGGACAAGTTGGCTGCATTTTTGTTGTCTCATAATTGGGAAAATAGGAACCTCCTGTTAATGAGTTCAGGGACCTTCGGAGGGTTGAACCTCCAGACGCTGAAAGAAGATATTCTAAAATAGGATCATCCATACCATATGAAATCTGTTGTAGTATACTGTGGTTCTAATCCGGGAGCGAACCCGGTTTATCAGGAACAGGCATATCTGCTGGGAAGGGAGCTTGCCGGAAAGGGGATACATGTTATTTACGGCGGAGGCAAGGTTGGGTTAATGGGTCGCGTTGCCGACGGGGCTCTGGAGAACGGAGGTACTGTTACAGGCATTATCCCTAATTTTCTTGCGAAACTCGAGGTGGCGCATCAAACCCTCACGGAACTTCAGCTGGTGGATACCATGCATGAGAGAAAAGCACAAATGGTATCCATATCAGACGGTGTAATTGCGTTGCCCGGAGGATATGGTACTTTTGACGAGCTTTTTGAAATTCTGGCCTGGGTGCAGCTCCGAATTTATGACGGACCGGTTGGTTTGCTTAATATCAACGGGTTTTATGATTTGCTACTCCTTCAGCTCGATAAAATGGTGGAGGAAGGTTTTTTGAGGCCGGAAAACCGTCAATTGCTATTAGTTGATCAGGAAGTAAATTCTCTTCTGTTGAGAATGGAAGAATTCAGGGGAAAACATCAGGGAAATAAGCCGCTGGATCTTTCGTTATACGTTGAAAATAAAAAGGATTAAACAGTATTTTAGCTATTGTATAAGATAGGCCCGCTAAGCCTGCCTTCCTGACATTCATACATACACCCTTCGTTATTAAAAAAAATGCGGTTTTTACTATTCATTCCATCCTTTTTTCTGATCCACCAAATGGCTTGGGCACAGTTAGAAAATCTGGGAAAGACGGTCAATTCAGAGTATAACGAAATTGCCCCTATCATTTCTCCGGATGGTAAAACCATTTATTTCTCACGGATCAGTCATCCCCAGAATACCAAGGGTGCCAAAGGAAGCCAGGATATATGGTATTCCGAACTGCGAAACGATAAATGGGGGCTGGCAAGAAGATTACCCTCACCGCTGAATAAAGAGGATTACAATAGCCTGTACAGTATCACTCCTGACGGCAATACAATGCTGATAAAAGGAGCCTATAAAAACGGCGTGTATGAGACCCGGGGGTTTTCAATCAGTAAAAAAACAGCCCGGGGCTGGGGGCCTCCTAACAAAATAGACGTTCCGGGATACACCAAAATCAGCAAGGGACAGTTTGACTGCGGATACTTGTCCAATGACGGGAAAGTACTGGTGATGTCTTTTAGCGAAAAGAAGAATAGCAAGGTGGATGACCTCTACGTCAGTTTTAAACAGAAAGACGGAAGCTGGTCCAAGCCGTTAAACCTGGGTCCTGAAATCAATAGCGAGGAATTTACCGAAACAACACCTTTCCTTGCCTCTGACGGTGTAACCATTTATTTTTCCAGCGACAGGAAAGGGGGGCAGGGAAGTAACGATATTTATTACAGTAAACGTATTGATAAATCCTGGAAGCGATGGAGCCGCCCGGTAAACTTGGGGCCGGCAATCAATACCGACGGCTATGATGCCTATTACACCATTTCTGCCCTGGGAGATTATGCATACATGGTCTCGTTCAAGGATACCGAAGGAAAGGGGGATATTGTCAGGTATAACCTGCGTCCCAAACCCGTACCGGGTGATTCTTCCAAAACGCCTGTTGCATTGATTCCCGCCCCGGATCCGGTAGTTATGATCAGCGGTAAAGTGATTGATTCCAAAACCGGCAGGCCGATTGAAGCAACGATCATTTATGAAAATCTGGCGGATGGCGAGGAAGTGGGTACGGCAACTACCAATCCTACCACAGGGGAATATAAGATCGTACTGCCTTACGGACTGAAGTTAAGTATGCGTGCGGTAGCCCCTAATTTCATTGCGGAGGGCGAAAATGTAGATCTGACGGATACAACCGGTCAGGGAGAGAAAGGTTTTAAGGAAATTGCGAACAAGTCCTTAAAACTGATACCCATTGAAGAAGGACAGGTGGTGCGGCTTAATAATATTTTCTTTGCGACCGGGAAATCCACCCTGAGCAATGAATCTTTTCCTGAACTGAACCGTATTGCCATCACAATGACCGAAAATAAAACGCTTGAAATAGAACTCGGCGGGCATACAGACAATGTTGGCGGCAATGATTTTAACCTTAAACTTTCTCAGGATCGCGCGGATGCTGTCAGGGAGTATCTCATCGGAAAAGGCATAGAACCGGATCGGGTAGCGAGCAGAGGATATGGTGAAACGGTTCCTGTTGCAAAAAATGATACCCCGGAGGGCCAGCGGCTCAACCGCCGTGTGGAGTTTCGGATCCTGAAGAAATAAGGATATCTCCGCTCATTTTGTTTTCCGTCTCTTATGACATTAGGCGAAACCTACCTTTTGAAATCTGTCCTTTACCAATATGGCTCAGAAAAAATCTCCTGCTCTTGGTTTTATTTTCGTAACACTGCTTATTGATATCATTGGTCTGGGTATCATTATTCCGGTAATGCCCAAACTGATCGCTGAGCTCACGGGTGACAGTATCAGCGAGGCCTCTCGGGACGGAGGCTGGTTACTGTTTGCCTATTCCTTCACCCAGTTCATCTGTGCGCCAATTATTGGTGGCCTGAGCGACCGATTTGGCCGTCGGCCCGTTTTGCTGGCATCCCTGTTCGGCTTTGGTATTGATTATATATTTCTGGCTTTTGCCCCTACACTGGCCTGGCTTTACGTAGGCAGGGTAATCGCCGGACTCATGGGAGCAAGTTTTACAACAGGAGCCGCCTACATAGCAGATATCAGCACTCCTGAAAAAAGGGCGGCTAATTTTGGATTACTTGGAGCGGCATTCGGGCTGGGGTTCATCATCGGACCTGTGATGGGGGGACTGTTGGGACAGTACGGGTCCCGTGTGCCGTTTATGGCTGCTGCCGGGCTTTCACTGCTCAACTTTTTGTATGGTTATTTCATTTTACCAGAATCTTTGCTGCCCGAAAACCGGAGGAAATTTGAATGGGGCAGAGCCAATCCGATAGGATCGCTGCAGCGGCTGAAAAATTATCCGGTTATTTACGGGTTAATCGCCTCTCTCACCCTGCTGTACATCGCACTTCACGCAGTCCAGAGTAACTGGTCCTTTTATGTGATCGAAAAATTTGGCTGGAACGAAGCACAGATTGGGTATTCTCTGGGAGCCGTCGGGTTGTTAAGTGCATTTATTCAGGGATATCTGATCAGGCTTATTTTGCCGAAGCTTGGACAAAAACGCGGTGTTTATCTGGGACTGCTCTTATACGCTGTGGGCTTTGGCCTTTATGCGTTTGCCTCGGAAGGCTGGACTATGTACGTTTTCATGATACCTTATATCCTTGGCAGTATTGCCGGGCCCTCATTACAAGGAATTATTTCAACCCAGGTAGCACGAAATGAGCAGGGTGAATTACAGGGAGCCCTGACAAGCCTTCAAAGCCTCACTTCCATTATTGGGCCTCCGTTAATGACCAACCTTTTTGCGGTATTCACAAAGGCTGGGACACAACTCTATTTTCCGGGAGCGCCAATGCTCGTGGCTGCATTCCTTACGTTGATCAGCACTTTTTTGGCAAGAAGAAGTTTGAAGAAAAACTTTGAGCACTAGTGATAAAGGACCACCAGAAATAAAAATACAACCAGCCAAAGAGCATCCACAAAATGCCAGTAACGGGTAATGAGTTTGATCCGGAGCCTGTTGGGGGGATTCACACTGTAGACAAAAGAATCTACGTAGGTTCTGTTTTTGACGGCTTTTCTGAAAAGCATGGCCAGGTAAACAACACCAACAAGAATATGAAGTAAATGCAGGCTGGTCAGAAGATACACGAAACCGATGGAAGTATTGTGCTTTACAAAAACCCAGCTGTCGGCCATCTCAATCCAACCGTTGCTTTGCAGTAAAATAAAGATGATCCCCAAGATAAGGGTGGAACCAAGAAAAACACGGTAATGCAAAAACCTTTCCTGAACAAAAGCCAGGTTGGCTTCGTGCAGCGTTATACTGCTGAACAGGATTACAAGCGTGCTGAGCCAGAAAAGATCAGGAAGTGATACGTAATTTCCGCTAGAAGTATCAGCTTTCAAAAGATAGGTAATAAAAATAGCAGCGAATAAAATTGAACTGCCTGCCACACCTAGCCAAAGCATGAAACCAAACGGCTCTCGGCGTTTGGTGAAAAGATTTTCCTGCGATTTGGTTGAGTGCTTGGGACTCATTTTTTCTATGGCTATCTTTTTAATCCGGAACAAGTCCAAAGTTCAGGTGAATATAACGCTTAGTTTTAAGGTTATGACATACCTTTAAGTAAAAATTATACTAAATAACCCTGCCAGGTCAGATATTGAGCATACATGGGTGCTAAATTTATTTCTTTTTCAAAAATTCCATATACGGTGGACCCTGATCCCGTCATGGACGCATAAACGGCACCCTGGGTATACAGGCTATTTTTTATTTCAGAAAGTACCTGATATTTAGAAAAAAGACTATCCTCAAAATCATTCTTTACTGCATCCTTCCAGCTGTGCAATGGCTGTTTGAGTAGTTCCCTTAAATCCTTTTCAGGCTTTTGGGGAACAATACCTGCATAGGCATCTGCGGTTGAAATGTGCAGGCCAGGGTTGATGAGGGTAATCCATTTGCCGGTCAAATTCAATGTAATCGGTTCAAAATGATCTCCTTTTGAAAAACAGTAGGCGGGCTCGTTTACAAGAAAAAAAGCGCAGTCACTCCCCAGTCTGCGGGCATAGGCGAGTTGTTTTTCCAGGGAAATTCCGAGAGAAAACAAATCGTTGAGGGCTTTGATGGTGAATGCAGCATCAGCGGACCCTCCTCCAAGCCCCGCCCCTATGGGGACTGTTTTAAGCAAATGTATGTCCACATGGGGTAAATGATAGTCAGCCGCAAGCAACTGGTAGGTTTTTAAGCACAAATTATGCTGAGGCGCGCCGGGGATATCAATTCCTGAGGATTTAAATGACAATTCATCAGCAGGCAGAATCTCCAGAGCGTCTGTCCAGCCCACGGGATAAAAGCATGATTCAATATTATGAAAACCGTCGTTGCGTTTTTCAATAATATTTAATCCAATATTGATCTTTGCATTTGGAAATACAACCATAACCGTTACTTATTGACATTGCAAATATCAGTACTAATTTCTGAACCACTTTCCTGAACCATCCTGATTTTACTTAATGAGAAGACATAAAATAACAACGGTACGTTGCATGACAGTATTAACAGATGAAAAACACGATTGAAAAGATAAACAGTTTCGGGCTCGACGAATCCCTTGTTCCGCTGCTGTCGTCTCTGCTGATCAAAGCGGAGTATCCGAAGGGCCACGTGCTGATTCGTGAAGGCCGTAACGAAAGGTCCTTGTATTTCCTTGAAACAGGTATTGCCCGAGCTTTTTCTAACAAGGAAGAAAAGGAAGTGACTTTCTGGTTTGGAAAGGAGGGAGACGTACTGCTTTCCTTAAAAAGCTATTTTGCCAATGAACCGGGTTATGAAAGTATTGAATTGCTTGAAAAGGCTGTGGTTTATCAGCTCAGTCATCAGTTGCTGGCCCGTCTTTACGATACCAATGTTCAGCTTGCCAACTGGGGACGGAAGTTTGCAGAATATGAGTTGATATTGGCCGAGGAGCGCCATATTTCCAGGCATTTTAAAACGGCTTCTGAGCGTTATGATGATTTTATGATCCGTTTCCCCGGCTTGATCAACCGTGTTAAGCTCAGTCATGTGGCGTCCTATCTGGGCATCAGCCAGGTATCTTTAAGTCGTATCAGGGGAGAAAGAAGATGATGTTTTTTTACAATTGTTAAATTTTCTGCACTACCGTCTTCCGACCTTTGCAAGAGGATCTTCCAGCTGCACCTTGTAAACCAGTGGCTGCGAAGGTTTGGATTTAACAACAGGATGATGGCTTGGTTATATCTTTTGGCGGCAGGTTTGTTTGAAGTGGGATTTACTGCGTCCTTGAAACTATCCGGGAATTTTTCAAACATTCGCTGGAGTATTGTTTTCCTGGTTTGCGTTTCGATGAGCTTTTTATTGCTCAACAAAGCGGCACAAACCATACCACTGGGTACTGCTTATGCCGTCTGGACGGGTATAGGGGCAGTAGGAACTGTGGTGACCGGCATCGTTCTGTTTAGGGAGCCGTCAGACTTTTGGCGCCTTTTCTTTGTATTTCTCCTGATAGGTGCGCTGATCGGTTTAAAAATAGTTTCGAAATAACTCTGCGTGCTTTCTGCAAGTGGAGTTCATTCTCCCCAGCGCCATTCCTGGCCAATCACCAGTTCCTGTTTCAGCCCCTGCGAGATGAGGAAATCTCTTGTTTTGGTATCCGACAGTTTTTTGACAGCCAGTGTTTCGGCATTGGCAAGTGCATAAAGGTACATGGAAGCAACACGTACGGTATTTTCAAGCTGTGGTTTATTTACAAGAGAAAAATCGTCACAATCAGCATGATAACATTGCAAGACATTGGGATCCAGGTGGCCCGACAGGCCTGCAATGGGGATTCCTTCCAGCATAAATGGCTGGTGGTCGCTGTGCAACCCGGCGCGATTGCTGAGTTCATTTTTGTAGGAGGGGTGCACGTTTTGGACAGACTGGCTCACGCCTCTGAAAAAGGGCTCCATATCGTCACGCCCGAATATATTGACACCTCTTGGATCGTTGGTCATGTCGAGGTTCATCATGTAACCAACTTTATTGATATCTCCCGTTCTTTTTAATTCACTTACAAAATGCTTCGAGCCTAAAAGTCCCTGTTCTTCTCCCATGAACAGTACAAACTGAATCGTACGCTCCGGCTTGATCTTTAATTTACGGAACGTGCGGGCAATATCCATCACCGCGAATGAGCCGATTCCGTTGTCGATCGCGCCAGTAGCCAGATCCCACGAATCAAGGTGGCCGCCAATAATTACTTTTTCATCTGATTTTCCTTTTAAAGTAGCAACGACATTCCGGGCCTTGATGGCCCTGGAAATATTGTGCATGCTGATTTGCGCCTCCAGAGGGCCTTCTTCCGCTATCCATTTTCTGAGTTCAGTTCCGCTGTCATTTGAAATGCTGACTGCCGGAATGGAAATAATGGCGCCTGTTACCGAAGCTGTCCCTGTCAGCAGGATTTTTCCCGGTGCTCCGTTTACCATAATAATGCCGTTGGCACCGTATTTAATGGCAAGTGCCGTTTTTTCAGACCTGTGCAGGTTTTTTTTGCCTGTAACCCCCGAAAGCCCTATGTTGGCAAGCACAATTTTACCTTTGACTTTGTTTTTTGCGCTCTCAAAGTCTTCTTCCAGGCCGTTGCCCACGTCCACAATTTCGCCCTGGAGGTTGGCGTCAACAGGGGAGTGCGCAAGAGAAACCACGGGAATATCCCTGAAATTATCGCTGCTTCCTGGTGCTACACTCAGCGTAACCGTATCACGCATCCAGGCTTCCACTTCAAAGGGCTGGTAAACAACGTCCGTAAAGCCGTATTGTCTTAAAAGCGTGTAAGCGTATTCCTCCGCTTTTTCCCCGTTGGCACTTCCTGTAAGGCGGTGCCCGATGGTGCTGGTTGCTATCTCCAGTGTTTCATACACCTTGCTATGTTTTCTGATCTCGTTATCGAGGCGTGAAAAGGGTTTGTCCCAATTCTTTTCACTGAACCTAAATCCGGTAAAGCATAACAAAATGCTGCCAGCCACAACCACCAGTACATTTCTTTTCATAATTCCTTTATATGGCAATTTGTTGTCAAAAGTCTAAATTTTATGGGAAAGTCCAGTAATTTTTAGCTTTATTAAAGTTAACACAATTTAGGCTGCAAATTGATTCCCCTGACAGCGAGAACTTTTCAAAACAGTCATCATTTTTTATATATGAAAATTAACAGGGCAGCACAAATTCTGATATTGGTTATAAAGTGTAGAATTAACACTTTATAATGTGAGTGATTTTGGGATAAATTCATCAAATTTGTGTGATTTAGTATTAATCTTTCTGTAAAATAGCATTTAAAGTTCCTGTATGTATTTCTTAGGATTTGATTTAGGCAGTTCTTCTGTAAAGGCATGTTTACTGAATGCCGAAACTGGTCAGGCAGTTGCCTCGGCATTTTTTCCTGAAAAAGAAATGGCCATCGCCTCTCCCAAGTCCGGTTATGCTGAGCAGCAACCTGACCTCTGGTGGGAAAATGCCTGCCTGGCTGCCAAGGCCGTCATGCAAAAATCGGGTGTTTCGCCGGATGCGGTAGGTGCAATAGGTATCTCGTATCAGATGCATGGGCTGGTTGTGGTCGACAAGGACCTGAATGTGCTGCGGCCGTCGATCATCTGGTGTGACAGCCGGGCAGTTGAAGTGGGTAACAAGGCCATGGAAGCTTTGGGTGAAGCGTATGTTCTGCCGCACCTGCTCAATTCTCCAGGAAATTTTACTGCTTCCAAGCTGGCCTGGGTAAAACAAAACGAGCCTGATGTTTTTGCCAAAGTTTATAAATTCATGTTGCCGGGAGATTACCTGGCGGCGCGGATGACCGGGGATATCGTAACAACACCATCCGGGTTGTCCGAAGGGATTTTCTGGGATTTTGTTGGTGAAAAACCCGCTGCTTTTCTTTTTGATTATTTTGGCTTTTCACCCGATCTGCTTCCGGAGGTATTGCCGTCGTTTTCGGAGCAGGGAAGACTTACCGCCGAGGCTGCGTCCGTACTGGGGCTCAAGGCAAGGATACCCATTACATACCGTGCAGGTGATCAGCCCAATAATGCTTTTTCGCTTAATGTACTGGAGCCGGGCGAGGTGGCGGCAACTGCTGGTACTTCAGGTGTGGTGTACGGGGTAAGCGAACAAATCAAATTTGACCCACAGTCCCGCGTGAATACTTTTCTCCACGTAAACCCGATCGCCGACGCAGCCCGTTATGGGGTATTACTTTGTGTTAACGGTACGGGAAGTCTCAACGGCTGGCTAAGGAATATTCTTTTACAGGGAAGCCTGTCTTACCCTGATATGAACCAGATAGGCTCACAAGCCCCGGTTGGTTCCGACGGGCTGTTATGTTATCCTTTCGGAAACGGAGCGGAACGGATGCTGGAAAACCGTGATCCAGGGGCTACTTTCCAGGGGTTACAGTTCAGCAGGCACGGATTGAGCCATTGGACGCGTGCAGCTCAGGAGGGGATTGTTTTCGCCCTTTATTATGGAATGGAAATTATGGAGACGGTCGGGGTATCTCTCAAAAATATCCGTGCCGGGGAAGCCAATATGTTTTTAAGCCCGGTTTTCAGGGAAACATTTGCCAATGTTTCGGGGGCCAGTGTAGAGTTATACAATACCGATGGCGCGCAGGGTGCGGCCAGGGCGGCCGGTTTTGGACTCGGCTATTATAAAACCAGGGAAGAGGCGTTTGTAGGCCTGTCCGCCGTTAAAACCATTGAGCCGGACACACAGCTGATTGACGCTACCCGTAATGCTTATGCCGACTGGAAAGCTGCAATGCCCGAATAGCAAGATATGAAGCCGTTAAGTTTTGAAAACAACACTTAACGGCTTCTCTGGTATACAAGATCAGCACTCATGCTTTTGAATCCTGCGTTTTTTTTGCTTCCTCCACTTTGAAGGCTACGATTTCGACCATACGCACCGTCTGATTCTCTTTGTTCTGATACTGCCTGTAGCTGAGCCTCCCTTCAACAGATACCATTTTCCCTCTCTCAAGAAACTTTTCGCAGCGTTCGGCCAGCTGGCCCCAGGCTACGATATTGTGCCAGGCTGTGTTTTTTACCTCTTCTTTGTTTTTGTTTAAATAGGTTTCATTGGTGGCCAGAGAAAAGGTTGCCACTTTACCGGTACCGAAATCTTTCACATTAATTTCGCGTCCCACGTTTCCGATTAATTTAACTGCGTTCATGTCCGTTTTTGTTTATAGGTGAATGTTGATAAGTCCGATGCAAACCGGCCTGACAAAGGTGAAAGGTTTGATTTGCATTCCTCGGTTAATAATCATTTACAGTCACCTATAAGCATTTGTAAGCGTTTACAAATGGTAAATGGAAGGGCTATCAACCAAGGAGGGAATTGATTATATTGCATGGATTTACACTTCCGAAACTAAAAATGAAACACTTATGAAGAATTGTCTGGAATGCGATAAGCCGCTGATGGGGCGGGTCGACAAGAAATTCTGTTCTGACATGTGCCGGAACAGCTATAACAACCGGCTCAATTCCGATTCACATAATCTTATCAGGAATATCAATAACCAGCTCCGCAGAAATCGCAGAATTCTGGAAGAGTTATGCCCGGAGGAAAAGGCCCGTACCAGCAAGAGTTTTTTGATCACCAAAGGATTTGACTTTAACCTCCTCACCAGCGTGCGTCCCACGCAGAAGGGAAGTATTTATCATTTTGTTTACGACTACGGCTATCTCGAACTTGAAAACGACTTTTACCTGATCGTAAAAGATAACAGGCTGGAAAAACAGCTGTCCGGCTCCAAGGATTACGGCAAGGCTGATAGCTAATTGCCACAGGTAAAACAGATCAGTACATTGCCGTTTTTAAAATAAAAGTATTTTTGCATTTCAATACAAACAACCACGTGATGAAAAGAGTTAGTCTGAGCGATTCCGGTCCCAAAGTTTCGGAAGCAATATATGGTTTCTGGAGATGGACGGACGAAGGATCGGAAACCACCGCCAAAATTGAAAAAACGGTTAATCTGTGTCTGGAACTGGGTATTAATACTTTTGACCACGCAGATGTTTACGGAAATTTTGCAGTGGAAGAGCATTTCGGTAAGCTCATTCAACGTAAATCGTTCAATCGGCAGGATCTTGTATTGTTCAGTAAATGCGGGATAAGGAAATCGGAAAACGGGCATTTTAATTATTTTGACACTTCCAGGGACCACATTGTTAACAGCATTGACGGTTCGTTGAAGAGGCTGAAAACCGATTATCTGGATATTTTTCTGTTACAACAAAGTGATTTCCTGGCCGATCCCGAGGAAACCGCCGGTGCACTGGCGGAAATCGTGAAGTCGGGCAAGGCACGGCATATCGGGGTCACCAATTTTTCGGTTTTTCAGCACCAGTTACTGGCGTCCTACCTGAGGTTGCCGATCGTGACCAACCATATCGAACTGAATCTGATGAATACGTCAGCTATCGAAGACGGCCGGATCGACTTCATCAAGCAGAGCTATAGCAAACCACTGGCCTGGGCACCACTTGCAGGAGGGAAAATCCTGAATGGGACAGACGAAAAAATTGTGCTGCTGAGGGCCAAACTTGAAAGCATCGGTAAGAAATATAATGCTAACATTGAGCAAATGGCGGTTGCCTGGCTTATGAAACTAGGGACATTACCCATCATTGGTTCCATGGCGGAAAGCCGGATCCGCAATGCAGCGAGCGCATCAGACATTAAACTGGAACGTCAGGACTGGTATGAGATCTACCAGTTTGCCGTGAGATAACCGTTGTCAGGATTTATTCTTTCAGCTGCTTTGCATCCAGTTTCCGGATAATCTGTTTTTTGTCAAACAGTAGTCTCCAGAGCGCGAAGCCGGTTTTTTGAGATACCGCGCAGGCCTTGCAAATGACATTGTCTCCTGGTACGGGAGTGTTGTATACCAGCAGCGAATCGTTAAGCTGCTGGATATTATCTTTACTTGTCGGGTTGTTTTTGGCGCTGTAAAGGTATGCCTGCAAGAGCTCCTTTTCTTTGGGGAATAGTATTTTACTGGCAGTATCTGCCTCGGTGAGCAGGTGTATCGCCACGCCGTATTCTTTTCGCAGAGCGGCCAGCACGGGGATTGTTTCCGGGTTTTTGCAAACTTCACCTGCTTTGTCCGGAAAGGCCGTAATTTCCTTCTCAAGCGCTTTTTGGGCGATCTGGGATATTTTTTTACCCCATTCATCCACCGTGTAGATCAGCTGGGTATTGGTTACACGTTTGATCTGGCTTGCCTTTATTTCCTTTGAAAGCTCTTTGGTATTGTCGAGCCGTTTGGAATTACAGCTTAAAAAGACAGTAGAAAAAGTCAGTAGGAGGATAAGGTTTTTCATAACAAGATCGGTACAGCATTGGAAATGGATATGCAAAGCAACAAACGGAAATTGATTAATCAATTTTTTTCGGGCTTAAACATTGGCGGAAATGTCAGCAGGAAGCCCAAAGTGGAACAATCGTGCGCATTGACATAGCAACCGAATATTCCGTATCTTTGTGCCCCGAACAAGTTGGGTAATAGATACCAGTGCATCATGAAAGATAAGTTAGAAGCCATAAAAGAGCGGTTTGAAGAAGTTTCCCAGCAGATTATACAGCCAGAAATTGTTTCTGACTCCAGTAGATATTCCAAGATCAGCAAGGAGTACAAGGAGCTAGGCCGTATTGTGGAGCAGTATGAGAAATTACAGAAGTTACAGAAAGATATAGCAGGCACCAAGGAGCTCATTGCTACTGAAAAGGATGAGGAACTGCGTGAAATGGCAAAAGAAGAGCTGGATGATCTTAACCCGAAACTGGAAGAACTGGAACAGACGATCAAAGAACTGCTGATCCCCAAAGATCCTAATGATAGCCGGAATATAATCCTGGAGGTAAGAGGAGGAACTGGTGGCGATGAAGCCGCTATTTTTGCCGGTGACCTTTTCAGGATGTACCAGCGTTTTTTTGAAAAAATGGGCTGGCGGTCGTCTATCATGGATTTTACGGAAGGTACCAACGGCGGGTATAAGGAAATTATCTGTAAAGTGGAGGGAGAGGACGTATATGGTAAGATGAAATTTGAATCAGGCGTACACCGCGTTCAGCGTGTTCCGCAGACCGAATCTCAGGGGCGTATACATACCTCGGCCGCGTCGGTGGCGGTGTTGCCTGAAGCGGAAGAGGTGGATGTGCAGATCAACATGAATGATGTAAGGGTTGATACCTTCCAGTCGTCAGGTGCTGGCGGACAGTCTGTTAACACCACATACTCCGCCGTGAGGCTCACCCACATTCCTTCCGGGCTTGTTGTGAGCTGCCAGGATGAGCGGTCGCAGCTGAAAAACAAAGACCGGGCTTTGAGTGTGTTGCGGTCACGCCTTTATGAAATTGAACTGAAGAAACACAACGATGCCATCAGCTCGCAGCGTAAATCTATGGTAGGAAGCGGTGACCGTTCGGACAAGATCAGGACCTACAACTACCCTCAGAGCCGCATCACGGATCATCGTATTGGTTACACCGTTTACAATCTTCCTGCGGTGATGGAAGGAGACATCGGAGATTTTATAGAGCAACTGCGTATCGCCGAAAACGCGGAGCGTATGCAGGAGGGAGAGACTGTGTAAGTTTCAAAAATATTTATAAGACAAATCAAGTCTTGGCTAATTCATATTAGGCGTGGCGAAAGTCACGCTTTTTTATGATATACCGGGAGGTTTAATCCTTTTTAAATTCTCAATATCTTCCAAATCCTTTGGTCTACCAAGCGCCAGCTTGTGTTTGATCAGGTCGTTGTAGCCTATCACCGAAATTTCAACCCCGTTTCTGGTAAATACTTCCCTTCTCATGTAGGCCTCGATGAATTTTGCCGGAGTGTTTAGTTTTGGCAGAAGGTCGAACGTACAGTCCTGCAGATCATACTGGAAGAATTCGGGCTTTGGGGGATTTTCGGCCTTATGCTTTTTTACGTCAATTTGAAGATCTTCTAAGGCATCAAGCAAATGGAAGTAGTTATCGTAAGATGGGCTGTATCAGATATCTATATCGGGCTTATCTACATATTCGCCATTTCTTCCTATCGTTTGCCTGAAATACCCGTGATAACCCACAGCTAGTCCGCCGACTATCGGACATCGTGTTTTTTTAATGCGGTAGCGATATTAACCAGGGTCTCATAGATATTCATGCTGAGACACTACCTTAACGAATGGCTTTTGTTTGTAGCAAGGGATTTTCCTTTTACATCGTCACCCCTAAGAAAATAGACAAGGCCCTCGAATTTTTCCTGAAGATCCCTTAATACGTCAGCGCTAACCGTATTGGTTTTTGCGTTGGCTTTCAGCTGTTCGAGGCTTTCGTATTTGGTTAGCTTACTCATGAGAAATTACCTTTTTTCTATCAGAACAGAGAAAGTACAAATGTAGTGCAAAAAGTCAATGAGAAATTAAATGATGCCCTGGAAATAGTCTGGATATAGCCGAAAAATAAACTTGGAGTGTCCAGTTGTATGCACATGAGGGATTTTTATTTCAATAAAAAAATGACCTGATAAGAGTTTACTGGGCGCTATTTAGGCACTGTAATATAATGCCAGCGAAAAATACATTTATTTCATTAAAGCCATTGTTGACGTTTAAAGGGGTTTTTACAAAACCACCAAAAATTAAAAGACCGCCTCTCTCTTTTCCATACAGCTATCTCACAGCAAAAAGAGTTGGGTAAATTTTCGTTTTATAATCTTCGAAAGCTTCTTTTTTATGATAATTTTCTCCGAAGAAAGTAATCACTTCATGAAATTCTCTTGCCTTCATATAACCGGGTAAGGGCTGGATCATCTGAAATTGATCGTCCAGGAAAACTGTGGTAGGGTAGCTGGGCTGATTGTTCGTCAGAGACAAAGCAAGCTGGTGAACCCTGTTTTCGGGAAGGTATTCAAATTTTAGGTTCCCCAGAATGACGGGCTTGGTTTGCTCCGCATTGAACTTGACGGCGTAAAATTTTTCGTTTATATATTGGGCCACTTTCGGATTTTTAAAAGTTTCGCGGTCCATTACCTTGCACCAGCCACACCAGTCGGTATATACATCAATCAAAATTTTGCGCGGTTCCAGCTGCATTTTTGCATAAGCCTGCTCTATTGTCAGCCATTGGATAGCTGCATTTTTCGGAACATCTGCATCAGACCGGAAGCCTGTTAATGCCAGCATACAGGAAGCAAAAAGAAATGCCGGGAAAATTAGTTTCTTCATACCGAAATGAATTTCTTTCTGAACAAGTTTATATGGCGTATTAGTTTCGGAATCAATAACGGCATACCTTATCAATTTTAATACAGAAAAATGACAGCGAACCAGGTATCCGGAATTAAAGCGTAGGTTCTGCTTTTTCAGTTTTATTTTTAGCCGCGGATATCAGTATTCCGCCGACAATGATCAGCACCATACCGGTGAGCATGGACAGGGAGGGAATGGCTTCGCCCATTATAAATCCGAGGATTGAAGAAAAAAGGATGTTGGAATATCCCACAGCGGCTACTCTGCCCGCCTTGTCATACGTGAAAGACTGAGTAAGCATTCTTTGGCCGATCAGCGCGGCTAAACCCAGGGCCAGAAAACCAGCCCATTGGGACGTCTCAACCGGCCAGCGAAAAGTGCCCAACAGGAAATTAAGAGCGGGTATTGGAAAATAGGTACCTGCAACCATCGATAGTATGGGCATCAATATCCCGCTCAGCATGAATGACAGGATGATGGCGCGGGTATCGTAAACCTGGCCAAGCTGACGAATGGAAAGATAGGAAACGGCTGTGAGTAAGGCATTGCCCAGTCCGAGGGCATTGTCTTTAAGAGAAACCGAAAGGTCGGGCCGGAAAACAAAAAGAATTCCTACAAAACCAATAAAAATAGCGCTCCATTCCTTGGGTGTTAGTTTTTCTCCTATTAACAGCCATGAAAACAATGCAAGGAAAATAGGATAGGTATACTGGTAGGTAGAAGCTCTGCCCAGCCCTAATACCTGGATCGCATAAAAGAGCATGTATAACGATAATGTACCCACAATTCCCCTGAATACCAGCAATCCCAATTTTCCGCCACCTTTTTGTTCAAACGGACGTTTCCTGATACTTGCATATACGAACACCACACCGACTATATTTCTGAAAAAAACAAGCTGAACAGTATGGAAATCTTTTCCGAGCCATTTGGAAAGAGCTGAGGTAAGCGAGAAGAAAAAAGCGGCGCCAAGCATCAGAAATATTCCTTTTTGCGAGGCAGGTATTGCGAAACGATTTGTTACTGTGGAAATCAAAGCAAGGATTTTTATACAAAGATATTATTTTAAAATGATGCAGTTTTGCAAATGCCATGCAGAAACGATTCCAAATTAATTACCTTTGTGCCGTTTTGGTGCCTGAGGCTGTGATGTACAGTCCAATGGCTTAATAGGGAATCCCGTAGATCCGGGAGCTGTCCCCGCAACTGTAAGTCTTAAAAGGTTGATTTTAAACTTCAGGCCACTGTCCGGCATGGATGGGAAGGCGCAAAATCAATACGACGAGCCAGGAGACCTGCCAATCATTTTGTTGCACTGCTTTCGGTGGAAAGGCATTGATTAACAGTTGTGTTATGGTTCAGTCGGTGTTTTATTGCGGGTTTGGTCGGGTTCGGCGTACTTTTCTTTGTACGTTGGTTTTCCTGTTTCCGGCCTTTGGATTAATGGCACAAAAAGATACTGTTTTTCTGGATCCTGTGACAGTGAAAGGTTTTACTCCCCACAAATATATGGCGGGGCTGAGGGTGCAGAAAATCGATTCATCCATTATTCAGCGGTTCAGGTTTCAGAATATTACAGAATTGCTTTTACAAAATAGCTCCCTCGCTTTCAGGAACTACGGGCCCGGACAGTTGAGTACCGTTGCCTTCAGAGGAACATCTTCGAATCACACCGCGGTACTCTGGAATGGCGTCAACATTAATTCCGCCAGCCTGGGGCAGACAGATTTTTCGACCATACCGGTGGCCGGTTTTGAACAGCTATCCGTTCTGTATGGTTCGGCGGCGAGCCTGGTTGGCTCAGATGCCGTGGGAGGGAGCATCCTGCTTGAAAGTGGCCCTGCTCCTTTATCCTATGGTTTTTCGGTTGGGCGCCGGCACGAGAGTTTCCGGAACAATCAGACCCAGTTATCAGGCCATTATTTTTCACATTTGAAAAGGGGATGGACTTTTGCGGGGAAAACAGCTGCATACAATTATCGTATGATGAATCGTTTTCCTTATTCAGAAAGGCAAAGTATACCGGTTTTACATTCCGAAACTTTTCAAAAAGGTATTGTACAGGACCTGATTTTTAAATCAGAAAAGGATCATGAGTTATCGGCACATATCTGGCTTACCGACAACAAGCTTACCCTGACGCCCGGAGATACCGCCGGTCGTGAGCTGACACGGACAACAGCTTACCGAGCCATGATCAGATACCACACCGGAGATTTTTCGTTCCGTACCTCCTGGGTGCGGGATGTTATTGATTATGGAAAAGGGAATTATGCGTTGCTTGATCACGCGGTTACCGACAGGCTTGCTGGCAGGGGAGAGTATGAATTCAGACGGAATATTGGTGATTCCGGTAATTATGTGAACGTACGTGCCGGAGGTGAATTCACCCATTACCTTGCGCGGATCGCCGGATACGAAAGGCCGTCCGTTTCTGAGAACCGCGGTGACGTATTTTTGCTGACCCGTTTGCAGGCGTCTTCCAGGTTGGCGGTGGCAGTAAACCTTCGGCAGGCTTTCATCACTAAATACAGTCCGCCGATTACTCCGTCCTTCGGAGGAGATTTTTTATTAATAAAACTGGCAGATTATACCCTGAAAGCGAGGGGTACCGTTTCCAGAAGTTACCGTGTACCTACCTTAAATGAACGGTACTGGAAAGCGCTGGGGAATCCCGACATCCGTCCAGAAACCGGCTGGAACAAGGAAGTAGGACTTGACGACAGGTATCTCATCAATGACCGCAATATTTTGACTACCTCCCTGACTGTTTACCATAACCGCGTCAGCAACTGGACTTACTGGAATCCGGCAAAAAATTACCGTGTTGAGAATCTGCAGCAGGTTCTGGCACGGGGTATTGAAGCACAGGCCAGCTGGACTTTGCAGGCGGTGGCATGGAGAACAAGCTTGCAGATGGGTTACGCATACACCAAAAGTACCCAGGAAAAGGCATATGATGCTTATTCTGCTGACGTCATTGGAAAGCAGCTGGTATTTGTGCCGATGCATAACGGAAATTTAAGCGCGTCCGTACAGTACAAAAAGACGAAAATTACCGGTCAGTTGCAGGCTATCAGCAGGCGGTACACTACTTTTGATCATTTGAGGTCACTGGATGGTTATGGCTTGGTGAATCTTTCAGCAGAAACTACTTTTACAACCAGGCAAATACATTTTATGGTACAAGGGCAGGTTAATAATCTTCTGGATACGTTTTATCTTAATGTCCGTAACAATGCCATGCCCGGAAGAAGTTTTGCCCTGAGCCTCGTGGTGTCATTTAAAGGAAATGCAGTCAAAAAAATATGATTAATGCGCCGGAGATCGTGCTGGCTTTACAATTTTACCAATCTTTTAAGAACAATGAAAAAACAATTATTCAGGATTTTAACAGCAACAGCGGTATCTCTTACAGTGTGGTCATGTAACCAAAGTGATCCAGCGCCCAAGGGGGACTATGCTCAGGGGGTGTTTGTGATAAATGAAGGTAATTTTACCCAAAACAACGGCAGTATTTCTTATTTCTCAAGAGAAGGGGGGCCGGCAGATGACGATATTTTTAAGGCAGTTAACGGTTTGGAATTAAAAGGAGGTGTTCAGGGTTATGCCGTGGCAGGCAATAATGGGCTCATTCTGGTTGACAACTCGGCGGCAGGTTTGGACAAAGTGGAAATTGTGGAGGCTAATACGTTTAAAAAAGTGGCTACAATAGGAACACCGGATATAGAAAATCCCCGCAGAGTAATAGCAATCAGCAGTGCCAAGGCATATGTATCATGCTGGGGAACAAATGCCGATTATACCTATCGTACGGGATATGTGGCTGTGATTGATTTAGCTACCAACAAGGTTATTAAAAAAATTGATATTCTGGGCGGTCCCGAAAATATGGTACTTCACGAGGGTAAAGTTTTTGTAGGAACAGTTTCTTATGGCGGAGGTAAGGCACTTAACGTAATCAATACCAGTTCGGATCAGATCGTGAAAACCATATCCACTCCAGGTGGAGCGCCGTCACCCATCGGGATTGACGCTAACGGGAAGTTATGGGTTGGGGCAGGAATTGAGGCCAGCAAAATTGACCCGGTTACCTATGCTGTGGAAACTACTTTAAAGATAGGAGAGAATGCGACAAAATCTGCCGGTAATTTTGTGTTTGGAACTGACAAGAAGACGATTTTCTTTGTTCTTTCTTATTATGATGCTAACTATGTAACGCATGGCGAAACATATAAATTCGGAATTGCGGATACGAAGATCAGCCTCACTACACCTTTGATCAAACGTGTTTTTACCGGTCTTGCTGTAGATCCTTCGCAGGGGCTGATTTATGCGGGCGTTACGCCATCTTATGCGCAGGCGGGATATGCAGTTCGTTACCGGACAGACGGTTCTGTGGTTGATTCCATCAAAGTGGGTATTGCTCCAACCGGATTTTTCTTCAAATAGGAAGCGGAATAAATTCCAATACTGATCATAAAAAAATGGGCCTCGAAGCCCATTTTTTTATGATATTTTATGCTCTTCCTATTTAAAGAAACCCTGGGGGTCAGGCATTTTTGATTTGAGAAGCTCTACAAACTCAAAGTTCAGCTGAGCAAAATCCAGAGAACGGCCTTTGTGTAAATGTTCCCAGGACTTTTCAAATTCATTCAGATTAAAATGTAACAAAGCCAGGTTATACTGGCCAAGGGCGTATGTAGAATCCTGGGTAATGGCACGAGTCAATAACGTTTTTGCTTCTTCCAGTTCTTCGGGACGGTTGGTAATGGCAAAAAGTTTAAGATCCACCGTAGACAAATCCACGAGCAGCGGTACATTGTTTCCCTGTATATTAAGACCTCTGCTCAGCATATCCTTTGCCTGTACCCAATCTTCCCGCTGATAAGATACTACACCCAGGCCCCAGTAAGCATCAACATTTTTGTCGTTCAGCAAATGGGCCAGGTTAAAACGGTAACATGCGGTGTCCAAAGATCCTTCCTGCAGATATTCCCATGCTCTTGCGGTGAAAAAATTGCTCGCTTCCTCCCGGGACGAGAACGATTTGTCACATTCACTCAGGAAACGGATTTCTTCATCAATTTGCTCGGAACTCTTACTGCCTTCTCCATAAAGGGGTAAAATGCGTTTTTCTTTAAGCTCAAGAGGGCGTTTTTGCGAAATATTAGTGTCAGAGGCAGGTCCGGCACTTGCTAAATGAGTGTTTTGTGCTAAGCTCAAAACAGGCATTAAAGTAGTGAACCAGATAACAACAGATTTTTTCATAAAATACTCAAATAGAGAACAGGTTTCTATTGTCCAAATTAAACGGAATTATTGAAAATGTATTGTATTATCTTCTTTTACTTCGTCCGGAGCTGTTTCTTTTAGAGTGTTGTGCTTTTACGGAGGATTTTACAGGCGGCCTGAAAGTCTTTTTCTTTTCATGAAAAGCCCCCAAAAATGTAGGATCTTCTCTTCGTCGCTGGTTATCTATTTCGCGGAGCATTTCCTGTTGTTCTTCTTTGGGAGTGGGAAGGATTTCCAGTTCTTCGGGAAGGTCGGTCCGGGGAATTTCCATCCTGATGATCTTCTCAATCTTCCGGATGTGATATTCATCGGCCATGGTCATGAAGGTAATAGCCTGCCCGACGTGGTTTGCACGCCCGGTCCTTCCGATCCGGTGCACATAGTCTTCGTAGATCAGCGGCACATCGAAATTAATGACATGACTTACCTCGGTAACATCAATGCCCCGTGAGGCAACGTCGGTTGCCACCATCACTCTCACTGAACCCTCCCGAAAGGCATCCATGGCATTTGTACGGGTATTTTGTCCCTTGTTGGCATGAATCACGCGTATCTCTTCCTCAGGAACTACTTTTCGGAGCAGATATTTGTATACGTTCCCGGCTACTTCCCTGCTTCTGGTGAAGATCAGCACACGTCTGAAAACTTCCGTATCTTCCAGCAGTAGGGTCAGCAGGTTCACCTTGGTCCTGAAATTAGGAAGTTCGTATAACACCTGTTCCACCATCTCGGCAGTTGTGGCCTGCTGGGTTACTTCCACCCGGGTAGGGAATTCAAGGAATTCGTAGGAAAGCCTCTCTACTTTATCTGCAAAAGTGGCCGAAAAAAGTAAATTCTGACGTTTTCGGGGCAATACCTCCAAAAGCCGGCGTATCTGCGGCATGAAACCCATGTCCATCATTTTGTCAGCTTCATCCAGCACCAGGGTAGTCAGTTGTTTTAGAATCACGTCCTCTTTGAGGTACAGGTCCATCAGCCTGCCAGGCGTGGCCACTATGATATCCACACCTTGATGGATGGCTTCGATCTGGGATTTGGGCCCCAGGCCACCGTAAAGAGCAACGGTTCGCAGGTCGGTATATTTGCTAAGCTGGTTAATGGAGCCGGCAATCTGCATCACCAGCTCCCGGGTGGGGGCCAGTATCAGTGCCCTTGCATGCTGGCCCTGGGCATATTTTATCTTCATCAGAATAGGCAATACATACGCGGCTGTTTTACCGGTTCCTGTTTGTGCTATTCCGAGTACATCGTGGCCTGCCATGGCCATGGGTATGGCTTGTTCCTGTACAGGGGTTGGCTGGGTGTAACCGGCATCCTCAATCGCATTGAGTAATTGCCGGTTAAGTTTAAATTGTTCGAAGGAGTTCAACGTCTCTTGCATCCTGCAAAGGTACGAAAACTAAATCAGTCGGTATCCATTATGCTTTTACAGCCTCCTGAACCATAAGCCGGGAGCCTATAAATAGAGGTGACCGTTGGTGGAATGTTGTTGGAACAATGTCAAGAATGCTGCCAAACCCGTCGCTCGCTCCTCCGCCCGATTGTTCTGAAATAAAGGCGAGAGGATAACATTCGTAGATCAGCCTGAGTTTTCCCCTGAGGTCTTTTTTGGTGGAAGGGTAAAGATATATACCCCCTTTGAGCAGATTTCTATGAAAATCGCTCACCAGGGAGCCGATGTACCTTGCGCTGAACTCGTTTTTCTTGCAGTGGACAATATAGTCCTGAACGGATTGGAGGTAACTGTTATAATGTCCCTCGTTTACGGAAAAAGTGGTTCCGTTGGCGGGTGAGCAAATGTTTTTATGTGATAGTATAAATTCTCCGAGAGACTGGTCCAGGGTAAAGCCGTTCACACCGTTGCCGGTAGAGTACACCAGCATAGTGGAAGAGCCGTACAAGATATAACCGGCCGCCACCTGTTTACGGCCACCTTGCAGGAAATCTTCGCGGGTAGCCGGTGCGCCCATGGGAGAAACCCGGCGGTAAATGGAAAAGATGGTACCGATGGATACCCCCACATCTATATTGGAAGAACCGTCCAGCGGATCCATGGCTACTACATACTTACCTTGGTTATTGCCTGTATGAATAATTTCTTCCTCTTCTTCTGATAAAATAGCACAGGCCTCACCACCGTTTTTGAGTGCACGTATAAAACGTATGTTGGCAATGATATCCAGTTTCTGCTGGTTTTCGCCCTGTACATTTTCAGTCCCGTTTCCTCCGGCGATATCCACCAGGCCCGCTCGGTTAATTTCCCTGTTAATGATTTTACCGGCCAGTGCTATATCCCTGAGCAACTGGGAAAGCTCTCCCGTAGCATACGGGAATGTACTTTGGTTTCCCATGATGAATCGGTCGAGCGTAACGCCAACGGGCAGTGCAAGTTCCTGAACAGTTTTAGAAATCATAACATTGAGTTTTAGGTTTTTTATGCTAATCGTTAAGGAAGTTAAGGCTTCCTTTTGCATATTTCAAAACGATTGATAACATAAATATTTTTGCCCTGAAAAGATCGAATTTGCTCAATATTAAGTAATTGGCAGGATAGGGGTGCTGCGGTTAAATCTTCGTCTGCGAGTGTTTTACTTCTTTTTTAATCCTGCCCTTTCCGGAGATGTAATAATACACCTCTGATTTCGGAATAGGAAAAATCGTCGCCCAGAGCAGTCTTTGCTTCACTCAAAGAAATGCTGCGGCCGGTAGTAAAGAAATCGGTGATCTGGCTGACTTTTTCGGCAGGATACAGCTCACGAATGTCCAGCTCATCGATGGCGATATAATGATGCAGGTGCGATTCGATCGTGGAGACACTTAATCCGCGGTCTTCTGCGATTTTTTCCAGCGGAACTCCCTCTCTGAACATCTCAAGGCTCACGGCTTTGGTATCAGGTTTTGCTTTTTTCACCGGGGCAATCACCGTTTGCTGTCGTTCTATACCATTTTCTTCACAATAAGTATTAATCATATCCAGCACCTGGCTGCCATACTGACGTACTTTTGTCTTGCCAATGCCTTTGATACTTTCCAGTTCTGCGGGGGTAGAGGGCAGTTTCTCGGTCAGTTCCTTAATGGCTTTCTGGGGCATGACGATGTACACCGGCACATTTTTCTGATCGGCTACCTGGTCTCTCCACTCTTTGATGGTTTTATATAAATCGTTGTGAAGTAAGCCTTTGCCGGTAGTTGTGGGTGCTTTTTGCGAGGTTTTAACTTTCAGTTTAAATTCAATATCGGCGTTGGCTTTCACGCGCAGGTATTGGGCAGTATTAAAATTTTCCTTAGCGGTAATCAGCGTTTCATGTTTCAGAAAAACACTTTTCTGAAAGTTTTCAAATGCTTCAAGAATAAGTTTCCTGACCGCCTGGTTGTCGGTATCCAGATTCATTTCTGTTGCGAGTGAGGTAAGCAGATCCGTTTTTTCAAGAAAGTAGGCACTTGCTTTTTGAATCCGTACCTGGGCATCACTGTTTTCTTCAGGCAACCCTCCTGAGAGAAACAGCTGTGATAACTGGGACCTGAATTTTTGAGCTACCGTCTGAATGGAAGTCTGGCTTATTTCCAGGAGTTGCTTGGATACCCTGATGGTTTCGGCATCCAGAATGCCGGTATTGCCTGAGAGAACCCTGTCCAGCTGAAACAGGTTTCGGTGAAGAGCGGAAAAGTCGAAAAGCTCATAAATAAGGGATTGTTGAAAGCTGATTTTTTCACTTTCAAGCCGTTGACTGTCCGGTTGATTTTTGCTTACTTCTTTGGTATAAACAGATATGGCGCCGTCTGTAATCACACTTCTCTCCCCGATCGGACTTCTCAGTACCATACCTTCATAACTTTTGCAGCGGCTGAGTGCTACATAAACCTGTCCGTGAGCAAAGGAAAGTTTTGCGTCGATAATTGCTTTTTCAAATGTAAGTCCCTGGCTTTTATGAATCGTGATTGCCCAGGCAAGTTTCAGCGGAAACTGTGTAAAACTGCCTATGACCTGCTCGTCAATTTCCTTTGTCTCCTGGTTCAGTACATATTTTACATTCGTCCATTCTTCCGGTTTTACGGGTATCTCAGCGTATTCACCTTTACATTTTACATAAATGGTGCCGCTATCTATTCTTGATACGAAACCAATTTTACCATTATAAAAAAGCTTGTCTCTCGATGAGTCATTTTTGACAAACATGACCTGTGCTCCGGTTTTCAGGCTCAGATCATAATTGGTAGGGTAGCTGTATTCAGGGAAATCACCATCGGTTTTTGCTTCGAAATACTCAGGTTCACCGGGTAGTGTTTTTAATTTGGTATGGTTTATTTCCTGCGCGGTGGAGTTGTGCGTCGTCAGCGTGATGTAACCTTCATCATCCGCGGGGACAAAATCCGGAAGGTATCTCTGGTTCAGATAGGCCAGGGTATCCGCATCCAGCCGGTTCTCGCGGATATGGTTGAGCAGATCGATAAACCTGTCGTCCGACTGGCGGTAGATATGCGTGAGTTCTATCCTGACAGGATCGGACTTTTGCAGGGCATGGCTGCTGAAAAAGAAAATCGTATCGTAATGTTCTTTCAGCATGCTCCATTCCTCGTCCTTAATAACCGGCGACAACTGGTGCAGATCCCCGATCATCAGCAACTGTACCCCGCCAAAGGGCTTTTCACGGTCTTTGTATCGTCGGAGTACCTCATCGATTCCATCCAGCATATCAGCTCTCACCATACTGATCTCATCAATCACCAGCAGATCCAGGCTTTTGATCAGGTTAATCTTTTCGCGGCTGAATTTCTGGTATTGCTGGGCAGACAAAAAGCTGCCCGGAATGTGCGGCCCGAAGGGCAGCTGGAAAAAGGAATGGATGGTGACCCCTCCGGCATTGATTGCGGCAACGCCTGTTGGGGCTACAATCGCCATGCGTTTGTGGAGTGTTTTTTTTAGATTATGCAGAAACGTTGTTTTGCCCGTTCCCGCCTTACCGGTCAGGAAAATATTCTTGTTGGTGAAATGTACAAATTCGGCAGCTAGTGCTAGTGTGGTGTTAGGTATCATGGCCGTGTCTCCTTAGGGTATTCAAAAGGTACTATAAAATTAGATTTTTTCTCAATCTAACCACTCATTAAGTCCGGATATCTGGAGGGTGTCACCGCATTTTGTATATACCAATGCGGGCACGTTATTGTTTTTTTATTGAATTTTTGTTTCATAAAATTCAATAATTGTTTAATATTGTTGAAATAATAATCGAAAATGATAAGAAACCTGCCGCATAAATGTCCGAGCTGTGAAGCAAGATTAAAGGTTTCAGCACTCACCTGCGAGGTTTGCGAAACCGTTGTGTCAGGCAGGTTTGAACTCCCACAGCTTGCCCAGCTCACCCGAAATGAACAGGAGTTTATCCTGGATTTTGTACGAAGTAGCGGAAGTTTAAAAGAAATGGCTCAAAAGCTGGGGCTCAGTTATCCTACTGTGCGGAATTTACTCGATGATATCATCATAAAATTAAACACGAATGAATAATACCCAACCCATCAACCGGACCCGCTGGTTATTTAATCCTTTCATATACCTGGGTGGAGAAATCGCCCTTCTGACGGGAATTTTCGGGATGTTTATCACTTCTGTTGTGGCATATTTCAGCCATGCGCACTTAGACGGTGTGCTGGATCTGCATATTGGAACACCGTCTTCTTATTGGGTTTTCGCGGCCGAAAGCATGATGGACTGGGCGGCGGTTGTGGTTGTTTTTTATCCTTTGAGCCTGGTACTATCCAAATCAAAAATACGGCTGATAGACATTGCCGGAACCATGGCACTGGCCAGGCTCCCGATGTTTTTCGGAGTTGTTATTGCGTTTTTGCCTCCCTTGCAGGGATTACCAGGCGGGCAGATCAGCACACTGGCCATTGCCTGCTCTTTCCTGATTCTGATACCGGTGATCTGGCTGGTCACCCTGATGTACCATGCCTTCACAATTTCTGCCAACCTGAAAGGGAACCGGGCCGTATTCGGATTTATCGGCGGGCTGCTGGCTGCTGAAATTTTGTCCAAAGTATTGATCGGTTATCTGATCATTCTATACCTGTCATGAAAAAAATACTATTCAGCGTTATTGCGTTTTTGGGATCACTTACCCTTTTTGCCCAGAATATTTCCGGCGACTGGCAGGGAATACTTAAAGTACCCGGCGGCCAGCTGAGGCTGGTCATACACATCACGGGGGAAGGTGATGGTTATTCAGCAACTATGGACAGCCCGGACCAGAACGCCAAAGGTTTCCCGGTTTCCTCTATTTCCTGTAAGGATTCGGTGCTTACTTTTTCCATCAGTAACATCGGTGCAAGTTATACAGGCAAGCTTGGGAAGGACCATGTTTTTGTAGGAACTTTCAGTCAGGGCGGACAGCCTTTCCCACTGGACCTTACGCGCGGATCGGCAGAAAAGGACAAGCCACGCAGGCCGCAAACACCTTTCCCTCCGTTTCCTTACCTGAGCGAGCAGGTGAGGTTTGACAATAAAACAGCGGGCAACAGCCTGGCAGGTACCCTTACTATCCCTAAGGGTGAAGGCAAATTCCCAGCCGTTATTTTAATTTCGGGGAGCGGCGCACAAAACCGTGACGAGGAGATTTTTGAACACAAACCTTTTCTGGTCCTGGCGGATCACCTGACGCAAAACGGCATAGCAGTCCTTAGGTATGACGACAGGGGCGTGGGGGCTTCCACCGGGGATATCAGCCTTGCTACTTCCAAGGATTTTGCGTCAGACGTAAGGGCTGCACTGGCTTATCTGCAAACCAGAAAAGAAATTAATACCGATAAAATCGGGCTGATAGGGCACAGCGAAGGAGGGCTCATCGCACCCATGCTGGCGTCAAAATCCAGGGATATTGCATTTATCGTTTTGCTCGCGGGGCCTGGTTTACCAGGGGATGAGCTGTTGTTACTTCAGTCGCGGGTGATGGGCAAGACCGCTGGTGTTGGTACCGAACAGCTGGAAAGTGCCGGCAAGTTATACCGGAAAGCGTATGATATCGTGAAACAGAATCAGGAACCTGAGCCAGGAAAGGCCCCGTTAAAAGTGCACTTTGAAGAATTCTTTTTTCACTCAAAACAATTTGCAGATGCCAGCCAGAAGGCGGCATATATCAATCAGCAGGTGATACTGCTGACTTCGCCCTGGATGAATTTCTTTATACAATATGATCCGGTGCCTGCGCTCGAAAATGTAAAATGTCCGGTGCTGGCTCTGAACGGAGAGAAAGATGTGCAGGTGCCTCCAAAGGAAAATCTTCCGGCTATTAAAACTGCGCTGCTAAAAGCAGGAAACAAGGATTTTGAAGTTAAAGAACTACCCGGCCTGAACCATCTTTTTCAGGAAGCGGGCACGGGGCTGCCTTCCGAATATGGCATCATTGAACAAACCTTTTCACCCATTGCTTTAAAAGAAATCACATCCTGGATTACCATTCACACCCGATAGCGTTATGTTATACATTGCAGCTTTTCTTTCGGTTATTTTTATTTCGGTTGGCTTCATTATTACTCCGAAAAATGCGAGATATATATTATCCGGATACAATACCATGTCGGAGACGGAACGGGCAAAGGTTGATATAACATTCTATCTTCGGCTTTTTCGCAGGTTTCATATTTTTCTCGGCATATCCTTATTTGCTGTTACTGCCGCACTGACAGTGATAAACAATAATATCGCCAGTATGTTCATGGTCACTTATCCGGTGCTGGCCTATATATATCTGGTTGTCAAAAGCAAGGTACTTTATGCTGGCAGGAACAAAGCGGGTACTTACGTGGGCGTATTCGTTTTACTGATTGTAGCTGCTGTCATTGGTGTTTCATTTGCTGATTTTAAAAGCAGCGAACTTGTGATAACCACTGATAGACTGGAGATTGAAGGCACCTTTGGAACAAGTGTACCTCGGGAAAAAATTGATTCCGTTCTGTTGGTACCTGCATTGCCGACTATTTCTTACAAGACATACGGCTTTGCGGCGGGGGATTATGCAAAAGGGGACTTCCGTACCAAAGACCGCAGAACGGTAAAACTGTATGTCAATAAAAAGATAAGCCCTTCTATTTTGCTGAAAACCAGCTCGGGAGATATTTATTATAACTCCGACAAGCTTGATATGCCTGCGCTTTACAATAAAATAATACAGTGGAAAGGTAAGTAATTGGTATTTTTAGTATCCTTTTGGTACCAAACCTTTCATGCACATGCGAGCCGCCTCACTGCTTCTGCTTATTCTTTTTCAAAGCTTTATTCCTCAAAAAGCAGCTGGCCAGGAGGCAAAGCTGCTCAATACTTTTCAGGTTAAGGAAGCAAAACAGGCCGTGGCCGTAGATAAGACTCATTTCTACGTAATCAACAACAGTACCATCCGTAAGTATGAGAAAGTTTCGGGCAAACTTGTTGCGGAGTGGGATGGAACTTCGGAAGGTATTAAACACCTGAACAGCGGAGTGGTGATCCGCGGCAGGCTGTATTGTGCAAACTCCAACTATCCCGAAATTCCAATGACAAGTGCCGTTGAGATTTTTGATGTGCAATCCATGAATCACATTGGGAATCACAGTTTTGGTATTGCGCAGCATGGCTCACTTACCTGGATCGATCAGAAGGACGGTTTCTGGTACATCGGTTTTGCGCATTACGCTGGCAAGGAATCCAGCGAGGGAAAGGATGTGCGGTGGACAACCTTGGTGAAATACAACCTGGACTGGCAGCAGCAGGAAGCATGGGTATTTCCAAGGAAGATCATCGAACTTTTCACTCCCAAAAGTAATTCGGGCGGTGCATGGGGAGCGGATAATGTGCTTTACTGTACCGGGCACGACAGAGAAGAGGTATATGCCCTGAAAATTCCCAGATCGGGTTATACCCTGGAGTATATCAGGACAATACCTGCGCCAATACAGGGCCAGGGAATTGCCATAGATGTTTCGGTAAAAGGAAAAACAATCCTGTACGGGATTAACCGGGCGCAGAACACCGTCACCGTTTCCGAAATCGAAGGGGAGAATCCCCGTTGAATTTGCTGCTTTTTACCTGCTAAACCTTTTGAAATGATAAACTTAAGATACCTGTACTTCTCCTTATGGCTTCTAGCGGTTGCTGTCCATCCCGGTTTCGGGCAAGCAAAAAACAAAACGCT
The DNA here is from genome assembly GCF_907164905.1 of Dyadobacter sp. CECT 9275. Taxonomy (NCBI): domain Bacteria; kingdom Pseudomonadati; phylum Bacteroidota; class Cytophagia; order Cytophagales; family Spirosomataceae; genus Dyadobacter; species Dyadobacter helix. The sequence continues at coordinate 4,168,187 of NZ_CAJRAF010000002.1, forward strand.
CATTGTCTTTTTCGATGGCCTCAGACCCGACTATATTACCGCCGAACAAATGCCCAACCTCTTCGGATTCAGTAAAAAGGCCAGCAGAGGAAATCATCATCACAGCGTTTTCCCGACCGTAACCCGCGTAAATTCTGCCTCTTATGCCACGGGCTCTTATCCTGGCACACATGGGCTGCTGGGCAATTCGGTATACTTCCCGCAGATTGTTTCCAACAAAGCGATAGGCACTGGGATTGGTGACCTCACGAAAATCTCCAATAGTACATCGGGAAAGTTGCTGACTGCGGTTTCACTGGGGGAAGTGCTGCAAACGGCCGGAGAGCGCATGTTTGTGTACAGCTCGGGAACCACGGGACAGGCATTTCTCCAGAATCATAAAGTAGGCAAAGGAGCTATCATCAATCCCGACCTGGTATTGCCGGAAACCTTAAAAGCAGAGATTATCCGGGAAGCGGGGCCTATACCGGCGGACGATGAAACCCACGGCCATTTACGGCATCGATGGATTACGGATGCGCTTTTGAAATATACCCTGGACGACAATGGCCCGTTGGTGAGCGCGATTTGGTATTCGGACCCGGACGGTGCCGCACATGAGCATGGAATGGGTTCAGATGAGGCCGTTAAATCGATCAGATATGTAGACGGCCAGTTTGGGAGGATTCTGGAAAGCTTGAAAAACAAAGGTCTGGAAGATAAATTTAATATAATTATCTCTACCGACCATGGTTTCGTAACGCATGTAGGCAAACAAAGCGTGACCGATTTTTTGATTAAAAAAGGTTTTAAAAAGGACAAGGAATCCGATGACGTTGTGATTGCCGAAGGAGCCCTTTATGTGAAAAATCACGATAGAGAGGTTATTCAGAAAATCGTATCTGCACTTCAGGCAGAAGAATGGATCGGCGCGGTTTTTACCAAATCTGCCAAACCCGGAAACGACAAAGGATGGGTGCCGGGTACTATTTCCTTTGATGCGATCCACTATCATCATCCAGAGAGGTCAGGGGACATACTGGTGGCTATGAATTGGGACGACCGGAGAAATGAGAAGGGGTTTGCCGGTACGGATTATTCCGGAGGCGTGGCCGGGCATGGCGGATCGAGCCCCTATGAGATTAATATTGCCATGTTTGTTGCCGGGCCAGACTTTAAGGAAGGATTAAGTAATGAGCTGCCTACTTCCAATGTTGACATAACACCAACGATCCTGTCGGTATATCATCTTCCAAAACCTGCATCGATGGACGGAAGGGCCATTACCGAATTTCTTAGAACCGATAAATCGGGTACAAAAAAAGAGGGGAAAAAGCGTTGGATTAAAACAAGTGTAAATTACGACTGGGGGAAATACGAGTTACAGCTTGAGCAGACTATTTTAGGAAATTACAAATACGTGAACGCAACAAGGGTGACAAGAACGCTGAAAAAATAAAACAATAGGCGAGAATTCAGTATTTATACAGAATTCGGGTACAATTTTACAGGTATTTAAGGTTGAAAATTAATCCTCGGTAAGCTGTGAAAATCCTCATCATTGAAGACGAAAAAGAGCTCTCCCAAAGTATCCGGGCTTATCTTAAAGAGGAAAACTATCTCTGCGAGATTGCCCCGGATTTCCGGACCGGGCTTTACATGGTGGAATCCTTTGATTACGATTGTATATTACTGGATATATCCCTTCCGGATGGAAATGGTTTAAAGATACTGGAAGAACTTAAGGCTGAAAACAAGGCTGATGGCGTCATCATTATTTCGGCCAGAAATTCGATTGACGACCGTATTGCAGGCCTGAACCTGGGAGCAGACGATTACCTGAGTAAGCCATTCCACCTGTCCGAACTCAGCGCAAGGATTGCGGCGGTGATCAGGCGGAGAAATTTTGGAGGACAAAAAAACATCGTTTTACGGGAAGTTACGGTTGACCTGAACGCCAAAACAATTTCTGTGCACAACAAACCGCTTGACCTGACCCGAAAAGAGTACGATCTGCTGCTTTATCTTATTTCCAATAAAAACCGGGTTATTTCCAAAAATGCGATTGCCGAACACCTGGCAGGAGAGGAAGCGGATTTCTACAACAATTACGATGTGATATACTCCCACCTGAAAAACCTTAAGCGGAAAATCCAGGCAGCCGGAGGAGAAGACTATATCAAATCCATTTATGGTATGGGATATAAATATGAAATTCAAGCATGAAACTGCTTAACTACACCGTCCGCTCGTACATCGCTTATTCCGTTGTTATCCTGCTGATTTCTATACCGGCTTTCTACCTGGTGATGCACCGGATCATTCTCCGTACAGTGGATAAAGCTCTGATGAATGAAAAGGAACAGCTGATGAGCGAAATAAAGCTGGTGATGACCGAAGAGCAGTTAATGGCGTTTAAAAAAGTGGATGGGAATGTGGAGATCGTCGGAGTCGACTATAAGGTGTCGGACTCACTGTACACAGCTGGGTTTTCTGCTACCGGGAATAAATCAAAAGATTACAGGCACCTTGTAACACCGGTGAGTCTGGGCGACAAATCTTATAAAATGACGATCCATAAGTCGCTGGACGACAGCAAGGATCTCATCAAAAGTATTGTGTCGGTTCAGCTTTTTCTGCTGATTCTTTTACTGGCCGGGCTCATCCTGATCAACCAGGTGAGTTCCAGAAAACTTTGGCTGCCTTTTTATGGAACGCTCCGGCAGCTGCAGAACTATGATCTGGGAAAACATCACCCTATCCGTACCTCACCTACGGATATTGACGAGTTCAGGATTTTGGGCGAAACCGTTCAGCACCTGATCCAGAAAAACCATGATGTGTACCAGGCACAGAAGGAATTTACCGAAAATGCCTCACACGAAACGCAGACGCCGCTGGCCATATTTCGCAGCAAACTTGAGCTGTTAATGCAAACAGAGCCCTTGACCGGGCAGCAGGCACAGCTGATAGGCGATCTGGATGATGCAAGCCAGCGTCTGGCGCAGTTAAACAAGTCGCTGGTGCTGCTAACAAAAATTGAGAACAATCAGTACCCGGACACGGAGGATCTGGAAATTGCCCAGCTTGCCAGGCGGCTTGTAAGACAAATCGGTTTTCAGGCTGAAGAGAAAGGTGTTCAGATTGAAGAGGATTTTCGGAATGAAATTCATGTGACGGCGAACAAGGCTTTGATAGAAACAATGATGATCAACCTCATAAGCAATGCGATCAGGTATAACCATGACAATGGGAAAATTAATATTTCGGTAACAGAGAAGGTGCTTGCTGTCAGTAACACCGGGATACCTGACCCGCTACCATCTGAAAAGGTATTTGAAAGATTTTACAAAGCTGGGAAAAGCCGCCAGAGTACCGGGCTGGGTCTTGCAATTGTGAAGAAGATATGTGATTTATATGGTTACCATGTTGAATATCTGTTTCAGGGAGGTTTACACACCTTCTTCATCCATTTTGGCAAGGAAAAACCAGCATGAACTTCGATATGGTTAACTTAAAATAAAAATTCAGAATCTCTCCAGAATGTGCTTGTAGGTTTCCGATGTCTTAAGTTTTAAACATTTAAATCTGCAAAACGATGAAAAAATTGATGCTGGCCTTCATCCTCGTGGCATGCGCCGCAGGAGGCTCCTTCGCACAGACTGCTACACTGGTAATCACAAAAGTGGATAAAGCCACCGTACCCCTTAACATCAGGACAGCAGCAGATAAAGATTTTCCCGGTGGAGAAAAACTTAATTTTGGTACCGTTCCTGCAAAATTATATGCAGATGGCTATCGGATCACTTACAATGAAAATAACCTCGACGGAGCAAAACCGGAGTTCTATTACTTAACCATTTCGGGCAAAGGATACAAGGGGGATGCTGTTTATGACAAAAATGGCAATCTGATACACTACAAAGAAAAAATAGCAAACGAGATTTTACCCTTAGCAGTTATTGACGCCATCAAAATAAAATATCCTGATGCCGTGCTGATGAAGGATAGTGAGTCTATCAAAAAGGGACTGCGCTCAAAAGTGGAAACCTACCATGTAAGTTTTAAAAACAAGGGTAAAAAAGGATTTGCCATCGTGGACGTAAATGGACGTATCCTGCATTCCAGAGCCTGAAAATCGGTTTGTAGAGAACGCTCGGTTCAAAAAAAACTCAGGAACGATGGCTGCCATCGTTCCTGAGTTTTTTGATATTCGGGAATGATTACTCTGCGATAGCCTGCTTCTGTTTAAAGGCAGCCAGATTTTCTTTGACTGCATTCGCAAAACCTTCCAGCCTGGAAAGATCCGTTCCCCAGAGCGCCTGGTCAGCCAGAACTTTGTCTGCCACACTTTCGGGTGAGCTGCTGTCTTTCCATATTTTGTAAAAATATTCGGCAGAATCACATTTAACAGGATATAACTGCCCGTCCCGCTCCCCGTAAAAAATGCCATCCTTTTGACTCACCACTTTCATAAATTGCAGAAAGGCAGCAAATCCTTTTGCAAAAAGCACGGGAACTGTGTCCGTTTTTCTGTAGTGATTCAGCAGGGTAGGGATGTTGCGCATTTTCATCTTAGCGGTATACTGAACGGTAATATCTATCAGCTGATGCCGGATGAACGGATTTCTGAAACGGTCCAGTACCTGGTTTCCAAAATCCTGCGCCTGTTGCAGAGGCAGCTGATACGGAATTGCCGGAGCCAGCTCTTCCAGCATCAGGTCCCGGATGAAAGCCGATGTTGCAGCATTTTCCATACTTTCGCGGACCGTAGTAAGCCCGCTCAGATAACAGAGCCCCGAAGCAAGTGTATGGGTACCATTAAGCAGCCTGAGTTTGAGTTCCCGGAAAAGATCAATATTGGGAGCGATAACAACTCCGCTGTCTGCTTCTGCAAAGCTCAGAATTTGTTTGACTTTTTCACTGGAGGCTTCAATAGCCCATAGCCGGTACACCTCCGACACAATGAGCAGCCCGTCTTGAAACCCGTTTTTTTCTGAAAGTGTTTCAATCGTTTCCTGGTCTGGCTTGCCGGGAACGATACGGTCTACAAGGGAGTTGCAGAAATAGTTGCTTTCTTCAACCCAACGTAAAAAAGCTTTGTCGAGCTGGTGGCGCAGGGCCTGTTCCAGTACAATTTCTTTTAATTTTTCACCATTTCCGATGATCAGTTCCGTTGGGACGATCACCATCCCGGAGTCTTGTGAACCATTAAAAGTCTGATAACGACGATATAAAAAAGCCGTTAATTTTCCTGGAAATGATAACGGGGGATTAGCGAATATATCATCGTTGGTCAGCTGTATGCCGACTTCCGTTGTATTTGAAAAAACAATCTGCATAGCTGGATTGGCAGCGCATTCCAGGATTTGAGCCCAGTCTTTACTGGCTGATAAGGTCCGGCTGATGGCACTGTTAATGATCGTCTGATCAATCTGTTCGCCATTTTCAATCCCTCTGATGGTGTGAGAAAACAGGCTGGATTGTTCCTGAAAAGCATCCGTTCCACCACCGGACGTTGATTTTACCACGACAATTCTGCCGTTGAAGATACCCTGCTGATTCGCTTTGTTAACGAAGTAATCGGGAAGGCCCCGAAGAAGTACTCCGGTTCCAAACTGAATGATTTTTTCAGGCATAGAAAGCAGGGTTTCATATGCCGGTAATATTTCCGGCTGCTGCGAAAGCAGTGCGGGGGAAAGCTGAGGTAAAGACATTTTAATAAATTTCGGATACGGTAATATGACGCTACAAACAGCGGATAACCCCTAAAAAAACAAAGAGGCACCTGGTAGAGTGCCTCTTTGTGATGTTAAAGAAATAAGTATCAGGCGTTGAGCGTAACATAACCGCTCTCTTCTTTTTCTCTCTTTTCTTCCGGAAAAACAAAGTGGGTTGGATTATTTACCTTCTCGGGAAGTAAAGCAATGGCCAGTACTTCATCGATCTGATCCACGTAATGGAATGTAAGATCTTTAATATAATTGGCAGGTACTTCCTCCACATCTTTGCGGTTTTTGACACAAAGAATAATTTCCCGAACACCGGCCCTTCTGGCAGCGAGTATCTTTTCTTTTACTCCGCCAACCGGCAGCACTTTGCCTCTGAGGGTTATTTCGCCGGTCATTGCGAGGTAAGGTTTTACCCTCCGCTGCGTGAAAATGCTGGCCATGGACGTTACCATCGTCACACCCGCGGACGGGCCATCCTTTGGAACTGCACCGGCAGGCACGTGTACGTGCAGGTCATAATGATTAAAAATCCGGTAATCAATACCCAGCCTGTCTGCATTGGCTTTCAGATAGGATAGCGCCGCTACGGCCGATTCCTTCATTACATCACCCAGCTGTCCTGAGAGTGTAAGTCCGCCCTTTCCCCGGCTCAGGCTTGTTTCTATGAACAGAATTTCGCCACCGACGGAGGTCCATGCCAGGCCTGTTACCACACCGGCAAAATCATTATCCTGATACAGATCTTTGTCGAAGATTTCCGCACCCAGGTATTTCTCAATTTGTTCAGCCTTAATGGTTTTCGGATATTCCTGATCCATGGCAATGGATTTGGCAATTTTACGAATCACCGTTCCCACTTTTTGTTCCAGGTTCCTTACACCCGATTCCCGCGTATATCCTTCGATGATCTTCAGAAGAGAAGCATCGTCAATTTTGATATCCGTAGCTTTCAGGCCGTGATCTTTCCTTTGTTTGGGTACCAGGTATCTTTTTGCGATCTGGAGTTTTTCTTCAATAGTATAACCCGTCATCTCAATAATCTCCATCCGGTCTCTCAAAGCAGGGTGGATGGTATCAAGTGCGTTGGCAGTGGCTACAAAGAGTACTCTGGAAAGATCATATTCTACTTCCAGGTAATTGTCTGTAAATGAAGAGTTTTGCTCAGGATCCAGTACCTCAAGCAAAGCCGAGGAAGGATCCCCTCTATAATCAGAACTTACCTTATCTATCTCGTCCAGGATAAACACCGGATTAGCCGAACCTGCTTTCTTGATGTTCTGAACAATTTTTCCAGGCATAGCGCCAATGTAGGTTTTCCGGTGCCCGCGGATTTCCGCCTCATCGTGTACACCGCCGAGTGCCATACGGATATATTCCCTGTTCAGTGCCTTGGCGATGGACTTTCCCAGAGAAGTTTTACCTACGCCGGGAGGGCCATACAGGCAGAGGATTGGCGCCTTCAGGTTCCCTTTTAGCTTCAGCACGGCCAGGTACTCAATAATGCGTTCTTTCACCTTTTCAAGGCCAAAGTGGTCTGCATCCAGAATTTTTTGCGCACGTAACAGGTCAAAATTGTCTTTTGTATATTCGCCCCAGGGCAGATCCACCAGTGTTTCCAGGTAATTCATTGTTACCGGATACTCGGGCGCCATAGGATTAATTCGCTGCAGCTTGGATAACTCTTTATCAAAATGACTGCGCACATTTGCGGGCCATTTTTTCTGAGAGGCTTTCAGGCGGATTTCGTCCAGGTCTCTCTCCGGGCTGTCCATTCCCAGCTCATCATGCAGTACTTTTATTTGCTGGCGAAGGAAATAATCCCTTTGCTGCTGATCAATATCCGAGCTCGCCTTGCTCTGGATTTCCCGTTTCAGTTCCAGCATTTCAATTTCCCTCATCATGTACTGAAGCAACAGATTGGCCTGTTTATGGCTTATCTTTTCCTCGAGCAGTTTCTGCTTGTCGGCAACCTCAACATTGATATTGGAAGAAAGAAAGTGGATCAGGAAAATAGGGCTTTCTATATTATCCAGTGCGATACGTGCCTCCTGAGGTATCTCCGGATTCAGTTTCATGATCTTGTGTGCCCCGTCGCGGAGTGATTGCAGCAACGCTTTCGACTCCTTTTTGGTTTGTCCGGGGAAGTTATCTTCAATAGCCTGGACAGAGGCCGTCAGGTAAGGTTCTTCATGAATGATGGCTTTTATCTCAAACCGCTGCCTTCCCTGCACAATGATGGTCACGTTACCATCCGGCAGGGTAATCATTTTCAGGATTTGGGCAACCGTACCGATATTATAGAGGTCGTCGGCAGTGGGGTCTTCCTTGTTGGGCTTCGCCTGGGTTACAGCGCCGAGTATTCGTAAATTGATATCCGAATTGCGGTATATTTTTTTGACAAGGCGTATCGCTTTTTGCCGGACAACAGTCACAGGTATCACCATTCCCGGGAAAAGCACGGTTTGCCTTATGGGGAGGATAGCAAGTTCATTGGGAAGTTCAAGAGGTTCATCAGCTCCTTCGGGTCCACCAAGAGGTACAATTTCTAGGCTGTCCAGATCCGAATCGGATACAAGCAGCCGACTATATAAGTCAGAAGGTTCAAATTTCATAGGCATTCTGTCATTGTGACAGATAATCTTATCACAATATATAAATAAAGACTTTCAAAAGAAAGGGACAATAACAACAAAATAGGTATGCCACGTGAAATTATGTCAGACCTTAAACGCAATAAACGCTACAAGATATGAATCGGTTGCCCTTTTTTAAACAGGTAAGTTCTTTTTTCGTTGCCGTATTTAACATTGGTCATATTTACCTGGTCGGCAAATGTGTCCATTAGGGTACTATTTTGCAGTGAGCAGGCTGTGAGAGAAGCGCTGTAAGGTATTTCCATATAAATCCAGGTGGCATCTTCTTCCTGTTCTTTCCCCAAAAAATGTACCGGAACATTTTTTTTTCCTGAATCAAAAAAGACGAAATTCTTTCGGATATAACTTTCGATAAAAGAATTATTTTGATCGTTATTACCAATGACAAATCGTCGCTTTCCATTATTTTCTGACAATGCCCTTTCCAGGTCGTCTGTAAAAATGCGGATGCTTACCTCGATCAGCTTTTCAGCCGGGTTGTATTGCATGTGCGTTACACTCACATGGTATTCATGCGCGGGGATAGAGGCAGTCAGCAAAAAGCACAAAGGCAGAAAAAATAACCTCCCTTTTTCTGAAACGAATTGCAGAAGCATGGAAATTACTTTTTCTGCCCGGCGTTGTCCTCTATACAGCATGATCAGAACATCACTTTCCAAACATCGTTGAAAATGGCAAAGGCCATCAGGCTAAGCAGTAGTACCATACCCACTTTCTGTGCGTTTTCAAGGAATTTATCGGATGGCTTACGCCCTGAAATGATTTCATAGGACAGTATGACGGCATGTCCGCCGTCCAAAGCCGGAATCGGAAGTGCATTGGTAAAGGCCAGTACCATTGACAGCAGGCCTGTCAGATACCAGAACCGTCCCCAATCCCATATTCCACCAAACATCCGGGCTATGCCAATAGGTCCGCTGAGGGCTTTTGATGCGGAAACTTCACCACGGAAAATTTTACCGAATCCTTTGACATAGGTGTAAACAATCGTAAAGGCATCCTGTGTACCGACGGCTATGGCTTGTGCCAGGGTATATTCCACAATGGTGAAATGCAGAAGACTTTTTGGATAAAAACCGATGGTGCCTTCCGGGGCTACCTGTATGGAAAGCGGCAACTGTTTGCCCGCCCGTTGCACAGTGAAAGATGCCTGCTTATCTTTTAATTTCTGAAGTACATCCTGCAACTGGTTGAAATACCTGATATCCGATCCGTTTACGGCAATGATTTTGTCACCAGCCTGTAGTCCGCCTTTGGCTGCGGGAGATCCTACCACTATTTCACCTACCTCGAAAGGTTCAAGCGGTTTGATGAAACTGCCTTTCTGCTCCGGCTCCGATAGTTTTTCTATCAGGTTATTGGGAATGTCGATCTGCACTTTTTCGCCGTTGCGGTCAACCGTGTAAGAGCTGTTGGAGCCTAGGTATACATCTGGGCTCATGATATCGTTGAAATTCTGATAAGGTTTACCGTTGATTTCTACAATTTTATCACCAGTTTTCAGCCCGATCTCCTGAGCGAGTTCACTGGCTACGATACCATATTTGTTGACCTCTGCACCGGACAGAAATTTTTCGCCCTGGTTGTAGGCGATTACGATGAAAATAACAATGCCAACAATGATATTCACGATAATTCCTCCCAGCATAACAATTAAACGCTGCCAGGCGGGCTTGGAACGGAACTCCCATGGCTGCGGTTCCTGGCTCATGGCCTCGGTATCCATGGATTCATCTATCATCCCTGATATTTTCACAAATCCTCCCAGTGGTATGGCTCCTATACCATATTCAGTCTCTCCTTTTTTGAAACTGAATACTTTCGGTGGGAAACCGATAAAATATTTCTCCACACGCATTCCAAACAGTTTTGCCGCTGCCATGTGTCCCCACTCGTGCAATCCTACCAAAATGGACAAACCCAATAGGAGTTGTCCGGCCATAATTAATACTTCCATTCAGCTTATTTGTAATCGTTATAGGTTCAAAAAATGAGAAACAGACTTCATTTACATTGCGGTGTCAAACTAGACCAACTGCTCAAAGTGAGTTTGCGCTCCGCCCACTTTTTACTGCTCAGGGGGCCGGGAGTCGGTTGATACCGGTTTCGTTGAAATTATCTGACAGACACATCAACGTAAATGTAAAGGGTAAAGTTACGTAAAACCCCCGATAAGATCAGAAATGTGTACGAATTGCATACAATAGCTCATTTGTTTTGCATGTCGATATCAATTCCCATCATCCGCATCAGTTCGGAGGCGTTAAAACTCCGGCAGATGCCATCATAAAGTTTATAGTCAAATTTGAGCTGGCCGTCTTCAACATCCGACCGGAAATGGAAATTATGTACAAAATCCGCATGGGCTCCCCACTCTCCCAGCTCAAGGTCATGTGTGGAAACCATGCCGGCTGATCTTTTGGAATGCAGTTGTCGGATCAGTGCTTCCGCACCGCGATGTCTGTCCGCAGAGTTAGTGCCTTTCAGAATTTCGTCGAGTAAATAGAAAACAGGGAGTTTTTCGTTTTCATCGGAGAGTTCCAGAAGCTGGCGCAGCCTTTTTAACTCTGCGTAAAAGGAGGAAGTACTTTCTTCCAGCGAATCCTGTGTTCTCATACTGCTGAAAACCCTTGCCGGTGAGCATGAAAAGGAGGAGGCACAAACCACGGCCCCGGTCTGAGCCAGGACGATGTTCAGTCCGACGGTCCTCAGAAAGGTACTTTTACCCGACATATTAGAGCCGGTGATCAATACGGTTTGTCCCAGCCCATTCATCTGAAATGTGTTGCTGATCCTTTTTTCGGGCCTGATCAGCGGGTGTCCCAGATCTTTTGTCTCGATGCTAATCCCATTGTCCCAGGTAATCTGCGGGATGGTATAGGCCGGATTGGCAAACCTGAAACCGGCTATACTGTTCATTGCTTCGGTGTCGGCAAGTACATCCAGCCATTGCTGCAGATGAGCTGCATGTGTGGTTTTCCAGCTTTCCAGACCAGCCAGGCAATGAAGATCCCAAAGGGTGGGTATACCTACAAAAATGGCAAAGTAAGGGTTGTTCCTGAAATCCAGCTTGTCGAAAAGCTTCCCTGCTTTCAGCAGCGCATCATGCGATCCTGAAATTTTTGACTTTCGTTCTTTCCACCAGCGCGAGTTGCAGGGGGCTCCATCTGCTTGTTCAAGGAGTTCAGCGTATGCTACCAGTGTCTGTCCCAGTGCCGTGGTTTTGCTTGTCAATGTCTGGATAAGCAGTTGGTAACGTTTCAGAATAAGCAGATGCCAAAGCAGGCTGAGCGCAAGCGGCCAGACAGGTAATAGGTTAAACCCGGCCAGTATCGCGAGCACCAGCGTTACGACGGGCCAGAATCTCCATTTCAGGGAAGATACCAACTCCTGAGGCAAAGTTTCATGGAGCCAAACCTGAAAGGCGCCAATTTGCTGGTCGGCGTTTTTGTGTAAAAGCGCTATTGCTTCCCAGTTTTGTCTCCAATCGGGACGGGTGGAAAATTCGGCTGAGGCTTCCTGCCTCATCAGGATTTCTTCCAGTGCGGCAGGTGCTTTAAGCCATCCGGAAAGGCGCCGGCTACCTGCCGCGGTTCGGGTGCGGTTCAATAATTTGTACAGGGAGTAGTCGCCAAAGATGTCCAGGTCGGACGCATAAGGGTGATCCTTCTTCTGATACTCACTCCCGTTTTCCTTTCTTGTAAACCTAAAAGAAAGCCGTTGCAGTTCGTCTTCATTGATAATCTGAATGTTCCGTTGATAGTCCCTCAGCCGTCTGAAAATCTGTTGGCGACGCATCAGATAGAAAAATACAAGTACCAGTGCGGCCAATACGAGGCCCCAGGTACCTGCACCCGTGTTATTCCATAGCCAGGCAAAAGCAACTATGGACAGAAAGGACAACAGGCGTAAAATGGCAAGCAGGTTAAATGTTTTTTGCGCTTTTTTTTCTTCTTCCTGCGCCTTTAAAAGTGCTTCTTTAAAATAGATTTCAGGATGCTCCGAACGGTTTATTTTATTCATCAATGGCTTACGGCAGCTTCAAACTGCAATTTTATTAAGTTGGCATATAGTCCGTCTTCAATCAGGGACAGTTGGCGGTGTGAGCCGGATTCAACGATCTGCCCCTTGTTGATTACGTAAATGGTATCTACTTTTCGGATGGTGGCCAGCCGGTGTGCAATCACGATGGTGGTGCGGTTAGCCATGAGCTCATCCAGTGCAATTTGCACTAATTTTTCGGACTCTGCATCCAATGAACTGGTGGCTTCATCCAGAATTAATATTTTGGGATCTTTTAAAATAGCCCGTGCAATGGCAATCCGCTGGCGCTGCCCTCCCGATAACTTTATTCCCCTTTCACCGACAATCGTTTCAAATTGTTCGGGGAAGGTTTCAATAAATTCCAGGGCATGCGCCTTCCTGGCCGCTTCATAGACTTCTTCCTTTGAAGCCCCGGGTTTTCCGTAAGTGATATTTTCAAAGATAGTACCTCCAAAAAGCATGACTTCCTGCGGTACAATGGCAATGTTTTTTCTTAACTGTGTTATATGAAAATCCGTTACCGGAATACCGTCGATACTGATCTTGCCTTCCTGATAATTGTAAAAACGCATTAGTAACTGAACGATGGTTGATTTTCCGGCGCCGCTGTAACCCACCAGCGCGATTTTTTCTCCCTCTTTTATGTCCAGTGATATCCCCTTCAGAACGGGAAGGTCCGCGCGGGAAGGATAGGAAAAATGAACATCCTGGAAAGATATGTTTCCTTTTACCACACGAGCCTCGACAGGTGTTTCGCTTATCTGCACTTCCGCAGGTTCTTCCAGTATTTCAAAAAGCCTTTCGGAAGCTCCCACGGTTTTGTTGATCTGCGCATATAAATCTCCCATACCGTTAATGGAACCGCCAATAAAAGTGGTGTAAAGAATAAAAGTGAAAAGGTCCGAAAGCCCGAACTCCCCTGCTTCCACCAGCCCTGCTCCATACCAGATCACCCCTACGATGGCACCGAAAAGAGCGAAAATAGTAAAAGAGACAAAGCCGCCTCTAAAACGCGCTGCAATCAAAGAGAGGTCTACCACGCGGTTCAGAATGGTTTTGTACCGGGCCGCTTCCAGATTTTCGTTGGTAAAGGCTTTTACAACATTGACAGACTGCAGCGTTTCTTCTGCGACCACATTCGCCGCTGCCAGGGCGTCCTGTGCTTTTTTCGATAACCTCCGCATGTACCGGCCAAAAAAAACAGATGCGATCACGAGGATCGGGAAGGTGGCAAGCATGAATAAAGTAAGCTTCCAGGAAATGTATAACAACATCCCGATACCAATCACCAGGGTAGCGATTTGGCGGAAAAGCTCGGCAATTGTGAACGAGAGGAGCCCCTGCAATTGTCCTACATCCGAGGTGATCCGGCTGGTGAGCTCGCCTACCCTGCGCTGTTCAAGAAACTGGAGTGGGAGTGTAATGATTTTGCTAAACACGTCACTCCGGATATCGGTCATGGACCACTCACTGACCTTGGTAAACAGATAAATTCTGAAAAATGAAAAGACAGACTGAGCGATCAAAACTACAAACAGAAAACCCGTGAGCTGATTGATGGTATACTCCGACTTCCCGTCGATCACTTCTATGATGTTGCCTATTAATCTTGGAAATGCCAGGGAAGTCAGCGTGGATAAAAGCAGAAAGAGAAGACCCGTAAAAAAGGTATATTGATAAGGTTTTAGATACTCAAGAAGTTTGATGGTTATTTTAAGCCCCTGCCAGCTTATTTTTTTGATGGCAAAAGGGGATAACTCTTCTTCGCTTGATTTTTGGTCCGACATATTGGTACACTAAGATAAATACTTCTGCTGATTTACGGACCGGTATCGTAGCGGTCCCTGAAAAACACTCAGGCAGCTATATACAAAAGTAATTAATAATTAAGATTAACGGTCTTACTAAATACCTCAGTACGCCGCTGCCGGATTTGCAGGTTGGTATTTGTTGTTGAGAGATCTGATAAATGTGACAGCAGGCCTCTCAAAAAAACGTGTTACCAAATGGGCAATTAATATACAGAATATAATGGCGATGGCAATCGCCAGATATATGTTCGGGGAGAAATAGAGAAGAGCCAGATCCATGATTATTTTACCCACATACTGATGCAGCAGATAGAGGCTATACGATATATTTCCAAGAAAAAGTAAAGACGGCTGGCTGAGGAATTTGAGTTTTTTGTTAATAAACAGAATAAAGATGAAATGATAGAAGAGCATTAATGAGCAGTGCGGGCCAAATCCTATAATATACATGGTCCTCCCCCCTTTATCATGAAGATAACATGCTGATAAAAAACAGAATAGCAGAAACAGGTAACGTGTAAAGGTGTCCCCTTTAAATTTCAACTGATAAAATAGGATTCCGGATAAAAAAAGAGGAAAGTGATTAATCAACTGGATTTTCAGTTGAACGAACCGGTAAAGTTCCGGATAAAAATGCCTCCCCTGGTGAAATAGAAGGATAATGACCAGCGTGATCAGGCCAATTGTTTCGATCTCACCCGTTTTTCGGATCATATATACGGCAAATATCCAGGCATAAAAGGTAAGCTCAACAACCAGTGTCCAATAGGAGGGGTCCAGGTCTTCAACCGAGAAGAAGGCAGGAAACATGCTCAAATTAAAGAATATTTGTGGCAGGTTGAAGTTTTCATTTTCAAAAACGAATATGAAGGAGGAAGTGATAATGATACAGGCCCAAAAGGTAGGATAGAGCCTTGAAAAACGGGAAATGATAAATTCACTACGGTTTTTTATTTTGGTGATAGACATAAAAATAACGAAACCACTGATCATAAAGAAGAGGTCAACTCCGCTTACACCGTACCGGAATTCCAGTGACGGATTAATCGTTTTTTTGTTAAAGGTGAAGTGAAAGAGCATAACACCAAAAGCAGCCAACCCACGCAGTGCATCCAGTTCAAGTAATCTTTCCGGAATCATAGCAGAATTCTTCATGGAAGTTCAGATGGTATAGTGTGTGTGTTAAATTTTTTACAGAACGGGATGGAATTCTGATGGGTTAAGACGCTTATTATAAGCGGGAAGTAACGGGAGGTGATGGCCAATAGATAAAGCCATGGGAGTGCAGCCCGTTTGGACGGCAATACCGTACGAAGCAAGCGTTACATAACAGAAAGCCTGCTGTAAGGCAGTAATTGCAGAAGCAGAAATTTTTTCGTAAAATGAAAGAAGCCACGCAACCTCCCTGGGGTTATTCACGTAATTAGGTAAAAAAAGGAAAATAGCATGCCCGAGTATAACTCCGCCGTTCTTCAAGAACTACTCGACGGCTGTTTGAAAAGAAACCGCCGAAGTCAGGAGCTGCTGTATAAGCAGTTTTATGGGTACGCCATGAGCATATGCATGAGATATTGTAAGAACAAGGAAGAGGCAAAGGAGATTCTCAATGACGGTTTTCTCAAAGTGTTTACCAAAATAGAAAGTTTTGACGTATCCCGGTCTTTTAAGACGTGGCTGGGAAGGGTCATGATTAATACAGCCCTCGATCATTACCGGCAGGAAGTTAGGCATGACATATTTGTGGAGTATGAAGCGGCCGAGCAGGTTACCGTTGATGAGACGATTATCAGTAAACTATCCCATGAAGAACTTGTGCACTTCATACAGCAGCTCACGCCCTCTTACCGGATCGTTTTTAGTTTGTATGTTATCGATGGTTTTGCACATGAAGAAATTGCAGAGCGTTTAGGTATTTCGGTGGGCGCGTCCAAGTCCAACTTGTCGCGGGCCAGGGAAAAATTGCGAGAAATGTTATCCAGATTAAATATTGACAATTATGATAGAGTTACCAGATGACGAACTGGATAAGCTCTTCAGAAAGTCATCCGAAGAGCTTGATCCTACCTATGATCCCCAGGATTGGGGTAAAATGGAACAACTCCTGAATCAGGAGGATGGAAGAACTCCCATGTTTGCATGGATGAAAAAGTGGTGGCTGGCACTGTTAGCTGGTTTGTTGTTTTTGGGTGGAAGCATCGGCTACTATGCCTGGCAAAGGAATACGGGAGGTATTTCGGCTGAAACGCAGCCGGAGCAGGTGAATCTTGCCAAAAAAGAAAATAAAGAAAACAAGGCACCTGGTACTGCTGTAAAGACAGCAGATGAAGGAACGCCAGAAGTTGCGGACATTAAAATACAGCCCAAAGAAAAAGCAACAGAAACGACCGTAACTGCGTATCAGGATAAAAAAAGCCCGGCATCACCTGAAACTAAGTTTTCAAAAATATTGCCCCGGAATGGATCTAAGGCAGGCGGAGTGTTCTTAGAGCCGAACCGCTCAGGAAATCGGAGAGGATCCGGGGCACTTTTAACGAATTCAACCGTAAAGAATAATAGCAGAAACCAAAAGAGTGCAGGTCTGTACAGCCCTGAACCGGTGTTACGTCCAAACACGGAGCAGTCGCCCGTCAGGGAATTTAATTCTGTGGTTTCATCCGTTTCTGAAACGGATACACCCGCTGCCACCGGTTTGATCAGCCGGGCGGGGATACCTGGGAAGGAGCAGCAAATACCTGGCGAAGAGATAGGGAGGGCCGCGATTCCGCTGCTTGCCGCCAAACCTTTGGCATTCAGGGAGCTAATGCTTCCGACAGTAAAAGTACCATCCGGTGAAGAGCTCCCTGCGGTCATTTCTGTGGTGAAACCGCCTTCGCCCAGGTTTGCGGTCAGGTTTGGATATTCGCCGGACCTCAGCTCTGTAAAGTTTATGAATGGGCTGAAAGCAGGAAGTGCTGTGGCACTGTTGGGAGAGTACTCCTTTTTACCGAATCTCTATCTGCAGACCGGGGCAATCAGAAGTGTCAAAAAATATGTGGCCGGAGAAGGCGATTATGCATGGCCTTCTGATTGGAAACAATCAGTTCTTCCGGATAATGTTGATGGTTCCTGCAGAATTATCGAGGTGCCTTTCAACTTTAGGTATGATATCAGTTCAACCGATCGGCGGCGATGGTTTGCCACAACGGGAGTATCCTCTTATCACATGCAAAACGAAAAATATAAATATAATTATAAAAAACACGTTCCAGGAATCAAATGGTATAACTGGGAAGGTAAAACGGGCTGGTATTGGTTGAGCCATCTGAATGCCTCCGTTGGATATGAATACCGGTTGTCCGAAAAATTATCGGTTTTGGCAGAACCTTATGCCACAGTTCCGCTGAAAAAGGTGGGTTATGGCAAGGTAAATCTGTTTACCACCGGTATGTGGATTTCTGTAAGATACGTGCCTTCGTTCAAAAATAAATAAGCACTTACCGTCTGTTTTTTAATGAATCGGTTGTAAGGTATCCGTGAGTTAAGTCTCCCATTTTCAGTACCATGCAATTGGTTTCTGCAGGATTTTTATTGTTCAATTATTACTATTTTTTTATTATTCATCATGGAAAACACATCAAGAGAAACAATGAAAAGAGGCGAATTCCTTCGCAGCCTCGGCCTGAGCACTTCCACTTTAATGGCATTTTATTGCATGGGCACAACACTTACCTCGTGCGGATCAAGCAGCGATGATCCGGATCCGGCTCCCGGAACCGGGTCGGGAACGGGCCTCACGGGTACTACTACCGGAAGTGCCGTTAATTTTACCGTTGATCTTACCAATTCAACCTATGCCAAACTGAAAACGGCGGGTGAATACAAAATAATCGGAGATGTTTTAGTGGCGTTCACCTCCGGAAGTGCATACGTGGCGCTGGCAAAGGCCTGTACCCATCAGCAAACCGAGCTTCAGTATCGTAGCACTACCAATGATCTGTTCTGCAGTAATCATCAGTCGGTATTTAAAATTACAGGTGCTGTTGACAAGGGACCTAGTACCGGAGATACGATCACAGCTTTGAAAGTATATAAAATTACACTTTCTGCCGATGGCAACACACTAACCGTCACTGCCTGAAAAGATGCGTAAAAACTCCGCTTTGCTATTTCTTTTCAGTCTGTTATCTGTGCCGGCTTGGGCACAGGACGACTTGTTGAACCAATTGCAGCAATTGGATAGCGCCAAAACGTTCCCTGTAACAGCCACTTTCAAATCGACACGTATCGTAAACGGTCATTCGATTGAAACCATGAAAAAAAATCATCTGGACTTTCGGATTTCGCACCGTTTCGGAACGCTCAACTCCGGTGCATATCAGTTTTTCGGGCTGGATCAGGCCACTATGCGTATGGGGCTGGAATATGGCATCACCGACAGGTTTATGATTGGTGTGGGCCGGAGTACTTCCCAGAAGGCCTACGATTTTATGGCGAAGTTTAAGCTTCTGCAACAGACTTCCGGGGCTCGCAGTATACCTGTATCCGTCAGCCTTTTTGGAAGCACAGCAATCTATACGGTCAATAAGGAACTGGAATTTCAGGATAAGGTTTCCTATGTTGCCCAGGCACTGGTGGCCCGCAAATTCGGAGAAAGATTTTCTTTACAACTCTCACCCACATGGTTGTACAGGAACCAGGTTTTGGTCGACGATGACGAAAAATTGCTGCTTGCGGTAGGTATTGGCGGCAGGTTTAAGCTCAGCAAAAGGGTGTCACTTAATGGAGAATATTTTTACACGGCCCGGGAGAAAAACACTGTTACGGCACCCTACCACGACTCCATGTCGTTCGGTGTGGATATTGAAACGGGCGGGCACGTGTTTCAGCTGCATTTTACCAATTCCCTGGGTATGATAGAAAGGCAGTTTATCGGGGAAACTGCGGGGAGCTGGGGTAAAGGAGATATCCATTACGGATTCAATATCTCGCGTACATTCAGTTTTGACAAGAAATCTCGGGTCGGTTCCAAATAATTCAGGTATGATGAAATCAATTTCAGTCCTTATCTCCTTGCTGCTGGTATGTTCTTGCGGAAAGAGCTTTGGCCAGGCTTCCAGTGTCCTTTTTGCTACTTCTTCGGGAGAAACCCGCTTTTCATCGGATACTCCTCTTGAGAATATCCTGGCCGTAAACAAAAAAACGCAGGTGATCCTGAATACAGTTAAAAATGAAATTGCTGTAAGAATGAACATCAGGGAATTTGTTTTTCCGAACAAACTGATGCAAGAGCATTTTAACGAAAATTATATGGATTCGGATAAATTTCCTGTCGCAACGTTTAGTGGTACGTTAGACAGCGCACCGGATTTTTCCAAAGACGGGCAATATGATATCTCGGCGACGGGCAATTTTACCTTAAGGGGAGTTACCAAGAAACGTACGCTGAAAGGACTGATGAAGGTGACGGGTGGTACCATTTCTATCGCCTCTGAATTTGAAGTAGCACTGGAAGATCACAAAATTGAAGTACCACAGGTTGTATTCGTGAAAATTGCACAGGTCATTAAGGTGAAAGCCAATTACACGCTTGTGCCCTATAAAAAATAGGTATCACAAGCCGGGACGGTTTGTTCCCGGCTTGTGAATATTATCTTCTCCTTCTCCGTTTTTTGGAAGTCGATCTCTTCTTTGAGGAATATTTTCTTTTGGTAACGGTTCTTTTAGCCGGCGCAACCGTTTCTTCGGGGGTATCCTCCTGGTTAATAGTGTCTTCTGAAATGCTCTCCAATGGCTCGCCGCCAGTATTATTCAAATAAGGCAAAGTGCCTGAAATAACATCTTCAATTTTGGTGGTATGGTCAACAGCCCGAAGACGGTAGGCATAACGATAGGCTTTTGCAGGTATCCGGTACTGGTCGTGCACCCTGGGCGACCAGCTATCGTCTCCTCCAAGCCCCATTTGAGCAAGGTCAATATTCACCGTCGTACTGTTTCCCCGTGTAAGTACTGCTCCTCTGGCCTTGGCCGCCTGGAGTTCTCTGGCACTGTAGTCATGCACATTGATATTAAAAACGGAATCACTTACCGCCAATATTCCCAGTCCGTCACTATTGGTTAATAAAGCCCATCTTACATCCGTCTTATTGCCATTTTCCTGAGGCGATATATATGAAAAGTGCTGATCTGCTACTGTGCCATTGTACATACCGACCCTGCCACTCGTTTTTCGGTCGGCGTAGGTTTCATGAGGGCCTCTGCCGTACCATTGTATTTTGTTAAACGTATGAGGCATTTGGAAACGGCTTCCTATTTTGGCAAGAAAGGGCCATTGCCCGGAAAAATTATAGCGGTTATCGACATGTATATCTCCGGTAGCATAAACAGTATATACAGCGCTCATTTGTACCTCACCTCCTGATATTTTGTATATATTGGTAAAGGTTACCCTTTGGGCATGGGTATTAATCCGGTCGGTTTTAAGGTCAGAGGAGATAAGTTCCAGGGTATCTAAGCCTGCTTTGCGCCATTGTGCGGCAAAACTGGCATTTTTGCCTCCCTCATCATTATCCGTGGAAACCCGCCAGAAATCCGGATAAACCGGGCCTTGCAGCATTTCTTCTTGTTTATTTTTAAAAGAGACGAGGCCACCTTGCTTTTTGTCGAACAATACTGAAAAAAGCTGACCGGTGATCTGGAGGCGGGTACTGCTGACGTGACTGATACGCAGACCGGTATTTTTTGATAAACTGATCGTGCTCTTCGCAGCTGAAGGAACCTGGACAACAAACTGCTGCCAGGCGGTTTCATGACCTTTAGGAGCCCAGTCCGCTGCAACTTTCTGAACAAAGCTGATATTAAGAAAGTATTCGACACCCGGTTTAGGTGAGGCGGGAAGCTGAAACGGGATACTGATCTGCTGTGTTTGCTGTGGAGCAAGGTTAAGTGGTGGCAGATTCCCTTTTCCAATAATCTTTCCGTTTTCGAGGAGTGTCCATACGACTTCATAATTCGCCAGCGTAATGAAGTCATAAGCATTCCGGATGGTGATCAGTTTCTGTCCGGCTTTCAGGGTGTCAGGAGAATCAAATTTGATATATTGATATACCTTTTTAACTTCACTGAGTTCTGGCTGAGGGGTTCGGTCCGGGTTCACTAGCCCGTCTCCGGCATTGGCACCGTCAATATAGTTGAAGTAATCCCAATAGGCTGACCCGTCCGTTTTTTTCAGACGAAGCCCCTGATCAACCCAGTCCCAGATGAAACCACCCTGCATGGTTGGATTTCTTTCAATCACATCCCAGTACTCCTTCAGATTGCCGATGCTGTTGCCCATTCCGTGGGCGTATTCACAGACGATCAAAGGCCTGGTGCGGTCCTTTTTTACAAGTTCAGCCATATCCTTTAGGGAGGGATACATGACCGAAATGATGTCAAAGCTGCTCAGAGAAGTAGGGGAATAGTCTTTTCTGCCTTCATAATGAATAGGGCGGGAGGGGTCTGCCAGATGAATGAAATCGGCCATGCTCACAAAATTCTGTCCCATTCCTGATTCATTGCCCAGAGACCAGATGACCACACACGGGTGGTTTTTATCTCTTTCGATCATAGCATTGGCCCTTGCCAGAAATGCGGATTTCCACCTAGGATTGTCGGCCAGAATGATGTTTTTATTCCAAAGTTCATGACTTTCGATATTAGCCTCGTCCATCACGTAAAGGCCATACTGATCACACAGGTCATACCACTCCGAAACATTGGGGTAGTGCGATGTCCTGACGGCGTTGATATTGTGCTGTTTCATCAGCTTAATATCCCTTATCATGGATTCCCTGCTGATTACCCTGCCTGTTTCGGGGTCAAATTCGTGCCGGTTAACACCTTTTAAAGTGATTGCCCTGCCGTTTACAAGAAGCTGGCCGCCTTTTATTTTTACATCCCGAAATCCGACACGCTGACTTGCAGCCTCCAGTACCTTTCCGTCGGAGTTCATCAGCTGGATGGTCAATGTATACAGGTAAGGATTTTCTGCACTCCATTTTTCGGGATTGGCAATTGGGATATCAAGCCTGACGGGAAACTCCTGAAGTGCGGAAATACTGCTGATCGTTTGGCTGACGGGAGGCAGTACCACTTGCTTGTTAGCGTCAGTAAGTGTGAAAACCAACTGATGTGCATACGCATTTTCGGTTCCGTAGTTTTTTACAAATGCTCTCAATTTGAGTGTAGCATTGAGGTAGCTGGCGTCAAAAAGCGTGCGTACGGAGAAATCGGTCAGGCTTACTTCGGGATGTATGATCAGGTTTACGTCCCTGAAGATCCCCGACAGCCGCCAGTAGTCCTGGTCTTCCAGGTAACTGCCATCCGACCAGTTGATGACCTCCACGGCCAGATGATTGATACCCGGTTTCACAACATCGGAAACGTTGAATTCAAAAGGGGTCATTCCATCTTCATGGTATCCTATGGCTTCACCGTTCAGCCAGACATAACAGGCGGACTGCACCCCTCCAAAATGTAAAAAGAAGGTTTTGTTTTTTAGATTTTCATCTACGCTAAAAGTAGTTCGGTACAGGCCGACGGCATTCGTATCCGCATCAATGCGTGGCGGGTTCGCCCTGAAAGGATGTTTTATATTGGTGAAAATGGGGCGGTCGTACTTACGTCCTTCTCTTGCACCAATTACCTGCCAATTGGAAGGTACCGGAATATGATCCCAGTTGTTGTCGGGCAGCGAAGGCTCAAAAAAGTTGGACGGGGCTTTGGATGGATGCTGCGCCCATTTAAACTTCCAGGACCCGTTCAGCGATTTTACAAAAGGTGTTTGCTTTTCAAAGGCCAGGGCACTTTTTTCGTCAGGATAGGGAATGAAATCGGTTCTCGGCTTTTCAGTATTGATACTGGTTACCTCCGGATCCTGCCATTCGGGGATTACCTGTCCGAGAGAGGGAAAGAAGCCGGTTAGTGTGCAAAGAACGATCAGCGAGATCCGCATCTGGTAAAAATCAATCATATTTTTTGGACTTCTTAAATGTTAGAGTGTGCTGAGGGTAATTTCTTGATTTTAACCCAAAATTAGATATAATGACAAAGAAACACCTATTAAATAAATTCATAAATTAAGATTTATTTAAGCAATGCATTTAACTTTCCACCCGGATAGTAAGATAATTCGATCTTCTCAAAAGCCGGATTAACCGGTAAAAAATAAAAAAGATGTTACTAGCTGTTGACGTAGGGAATACAGATACCGTTTTTGGACTCTATCAGTCCGGCGAATGGAGCAGTGTATGGAGAACCCGCTCACTTGTACAGGAGGGCGATTCCCATTACGAATCGCGGCTAAGGCTTTATTTTTTGGAAGCAGGGCTTTGGTTTGGAGATGTCTCCACGGTAGTTTTAAGCAGTGTGGTACCGGCTCTCACACCGGTCATCCAGCGGATGCTCCGGTCGCTTTTCGGGGATGAAATCATATTGGTAGGACCGGATATCTACCCTGGGCTCAACATCGCCATTGATCATCCGCATGAAATTGGTGCGGATCTGATCGCCAATTCGGTGGCGGTGATGTCCCGGTATGAGCAAAATTGTGTGATCGTTGATTTTGGTACCGCGCTCACGTTTACCACCGTTTCGAAGAACCGTGAAATTCTGGGCGTAGCAATACTTCCCGGATTGGTCACCGCGGTAAAGGCGCTTTTTGCAAATACGGCTCAGCTTCCGGAAGTGCCTCTTCAGCTTCCGGCATCGGCCATTGGGAAGAACACCACAGAGGCTATCCAGGCAGGTATCCTGTTAGGTTATGAAGGGCTTGTGAAATCACTGATCCAGAGAATAAGAACCGAGCTGGGAGGCGACTGCATTGCCGTGGCTACGGGCGGCTTATCTTCTATCATAGATACCCTGCGGGACGAGTTTGTGGAGATCGACCGGAAATTGACCCTGGACGGACTCCGGATTATTGGAGAGAGTATTCAGGAGAACAGGAGTTAGCGGACCAACTTGACAGTTATCCGCCCATATTTCGGAAATTTCCATTCTTAATCAATTCCAGGCCAGCCACAGGCTGATTGTAGAGATATGCCCAGCAGTGCAATATTTCATTATTGGACAAGGTAACAGGTACAACACGCCGAAGGTAAAGACTTGCTTTTTCGTCTTCTGAAACATCTTCATAGTCATCAAGCTCCATAAATAAATCAGTTGGGTTATGCGGTTTATAAACCTCACCGTATACTTTTTCGGATGCCTGTGGCTCATACACCGCACCCGGGTACCAGCTGACCCTGTAAAGCTTCCCAGGAATCCTCCCAAGCCCCTGAAAGTAAGATGACTCCTGTAATCGTGCAGAGAAAGGATTGTCAAATCCCTTCATCAACGTACCGTATGTAAACAGAAAAGAAGACTCGGATACTGTCATGCCGGATAGGTTTAATTATATCTGTCAATAATAATAATTTATAGAATTTTTCTGTTTTGCAATATAATGCTGTGCTGATATATATCATTAAAAGTGGTATTTTTCTTATATTTACGAATAGAGCTTCATCTTTTTTCTTTAATGATTATGTACGAAAAGAATCTGGGAACCAAACAAAAGGCATTGCGGGTCAATCTTGATCGCGGAATATACGGATCGTTTGCGGAAATCGGAGCTGGGCAGGAAACAGCCGCATTCTTTTTTAAGGCAGGAGGTGCTTCGGGGACGATCGCAAAAACGATGTCTGCCTATGATATGACTTTCAGTGATGCAATATATGGAACGGAGGAAGGCGGCAGGTATGTGGTAGAATCCCGGCTGATGAAAATGCTGAACCGGGAATATAATCTGGTGGAAAAGCGTTTATCCGAAAAAAGGGGGAATGATAGTCTTTTCTTTGCATTTGCCAATACCGTAGTAGCCCTTAACTTTCAGAAAACCAATGAGTCACATGGGTGGATTGGCCTTCAGTTTCAATTGTCTCCGCTGGGCCCAACCAATTACGTTGTCATACACGTACGAATGCGGGACAACGAAAACCTTCTGCAGCAACAGGCTTTGGGGATCATCGGTGTCAATCTCATCTATGGCTGTTACTTTTACCACAAGTCGCCGGAAACACTGCTGTTGTCTTTAATGGATGACCTGACGCCCGAGCGGATAGAGATAGATATGGTTCGTTTCAGCGGGCCTGATTTTTCTGATGTGGATAACCGTTTAATGAGCCTCAGACTGGTCAAGAACGGGTTTACCGATGCCGCTCTTTTTGGTGCAGACGGTGGGGTGTTACAGCCATCAGAGGCGTTGTATAAAAAACATATCCTGATGATGCGCGGAAGGCTGCGGCCCATTACCAATGTACACATTGACCTGATCAGCAATGGGCAGAAACAGTTTCTGGCAGAGCCGGATGTGGACGAATCAAAGGTGGTGCTGGTATCGGAACTAACACTACATAATCTGAAAGGCGGTGCCCGAGATATTGACGAAAAGGATTTTCTGGATCGTGTGGATATTCTCTGTTCGCTGGGGCACATGGTGATGATCTCAAATCACCACGAGTACTACCGCCTTGTAGCTTACCTGTCGAGGCTCACCAAGTTGAAAGCCGGGCTGCTACTGGGAAGCCCGAGCCTGCAGGATATCTTTGATGAAAAACATTATGAATTCCTTCCCGGCGGTATCCTCGAATCTTTTGCAACGCTTTTCAGCCGAAAGGTGAAGTTATTCATTTATCCTACTTTGCAACCAGACGGTTCCGTATACAGCTGTGCAAATTTCGAGATTCCCGAGCATCTGCGTCCTTTGTTTCAATACCTGATCATCAATAACAAAATTGAGGACATTATTAACTACAACAAGGAGCACATGCACATTACAACCGATAGTGTGCTGGATAAGATCAAACGCGGGGAGCCCGGCTGGGAAAAGCTGGTTCCAGAGAACGTTGCAGCGATTATCAAGGAAAAATCTTTATTCGGGCTGCCCAGTACGGAAATCGTTTCGGCAGAGTGATCAAATGATTATAGAAATCCTGACAAGGTGAAATAATCAGTCAGGATTTCTGCTTTTCTGGAAATTGGTATCCTAAAAATCAGCTATTTTCATTAAATAATCCTGATGATTGGCCGGTTTTAAAGTAATACAAGAGGTTTTTTGGCTTTTGGAATAAATTAATTGCCAATGGCCACTATCCTTAACCCACCCTCAACTTTTTCAGGCCGGCTTCGTTATCTCGGTCCGGGTTTTATTCTTTCTGCAGCAATTGTAGGTTCCGGCGAGCTCATTGCCACCACTGCGCTGGGAGCAAAAGCAGGTTTTGTCCTGTTCTGGATCATTCTGCTGAGCTGCCTGGTTAAAGTTGCCCTCCAGCTGGAATTTGGCAAAAACGCGATCTACTCCGGTACCTTCATGATGCATAATTTTAACCAGCTTCCTGGCCTGAAACTGGGGAAAGCTCACTGGAGCATCTGGCTCTGGTTATCTCTTCAGGGCCTGAAATTACTACAGGTGGGTGGTATTGTAGGAGGCGTTGCTATTGTGCTGCATATGTCATGGCCGGGTATTTCTGTGAATATCTGGGCTATCATCTCGGTTCTGATCACGTCCTTTCTGGTTTACAGAGGGCACTACGGGCCCGTGGAAAAGGGGGCGCTGGTGATGATCATCCTGTTCACTGCTGTGATTCTGATATCCTTGTTACTGTTACAGGGAACCCAATATGCCATTCATTGGGTGCAGATAGAGGAAGGGCTTCAGTTTTCACTCCCTGCCGGTATGGTGGCGATGGCTTTCGGGGCGTTCGGTATTACAGGTGTGGGAGGGGACGAAATCATGTATTATAATTACTGGTGCATAGAAAAGGGCTATGCTGCATACACCGGCCCTAATGACGGAAGTCCCGAATGGGTTGCTCGTGCAAAGGGTTGGTTTAAGGTTATGTATCTGGACGCCGTGCTGTCGATGGTGGTGTATACCATTGTGACGGCTGCGTTTTATTTACTCGGTGCGGCAGTGCTGCATACCCGCGGCACGGTTCCCGAAGGTTATCAGATGATAGAAGTGCTGTCGGGGATTTTTACTGAAACGTTGGGCTCCTGGGCTAAAAACTTGTTTTTAGCAGGGGCATTTTTCGTTTTATATTCTACATTATTCACTGCCACTGCCAGTTGGTCAAGGGTATGGGGCGATGCTTTCGGGCAGTTGGGATGGATGAAGTATGAAACAGAGGAAGAGCAGCGGAAAGGTATTGGTCTGCTTTCCTGGATTTTACCGGTAGTTTGGTGCATCCTCTTTCTGTTTTTACAGGCACCGGTCATGATGGTGATACTGGGTGGGATTGCCACTTCTGTTTTATTACTCCTCGTGGTTTATGTCTCTTGCATTTTCAGATATCGAAGTCTTCCCAAATCATTGGAACCGTCGGCTGTTTACGACCTGTTTTTCTGGATAAGCGTGATTTCCATTCTTACCGTGAGCGCATACGGTATCTGGCAGATTTTGTAATAGTATCTTGAAAACCAAAGGAAATTGTCCGCACCAGCCTAAAGCAGCAGTTTACTGAAACTCAACTGGCTTAAAACTTTCCGGCATTGATATTACTGAATATTTTTCTGCTTTGACGGTAGTACAAAAACCAAAAATGGTTGTACTATTCACTAAGGGAAACCGATCCCCAAAAGCGTCTGTCAGGGTATATATCTGTTAACCGATCATTCCTAAATTCTGTCTATATGAGCGAAGAAAACCAGATTTCAAGAAGAGACTTTATTAAAAATTCCACCGGTGCCGCCGCCGCACTCTCTATTCCGTATATTATCCCGACGAGTGCTTTTGGTTCCAATGACCGTGTACGGGTTGCCGTGTTGGGTGTAAATGGTCGCGGACAAAGCCATATCAGCGGTTTTAATAACCTGAGTAACGTAGAAGTTGCATGCCTGTGTGACCCGGACAATAATATTGTACAGAAACGTGCGAAAGAATTTAAGGAGACTACTGGAAAAACAGTTAAAACAGAAAATGACCTAAGGAAGGTTTTTGAAGATAAATCGATCGACGCGGTAAGTATTGCTACCCCAAACCACTGGCACGCGCTTGCCACGATTTGGGCATGCCAGGCAGGAAAGGATGTGTATGTGGAAAAACCGGGATCTCACAATCTGCATGAGGGCCGGAAAATGGTAGAAGCTGCCAAAAAATATAAGCGGGTAGTACAGCACGGTGTGCAGCTGCGCAGCTCGGAAGCTCTGAAAGAAGCGGTTAAACATTTGCGTGACGGATTGATCGGGAATGTTTATATGGCACGCGGGCTGGTATATAAATGGAGACCGGATATCGGAGATAAGGGAACTTCACCTGTACCCGAAGGGCTAAATTATGACTTGTGGACGGGCCCGGCTGAAATGAAGCCGTTTTCAAAAAACTATGTCCATTATGATTGGCACTGGCATTGGAATTATGGTAACGGAGATATCGGCAACCAGGGTATTCACGAAACAGATATGTGCATGTGGGGCCTTGGTGTGGAAAGCTTCCCGGAAAAGATTACCTCGTCCGGCGGTAAATTTCTCTGGAACGATGCCAAGGAAACGCCGGAAGTGCTGAGTTCCTCATTCATTTATCCTAAGGAAAAGAAAATTATAGAATTCGAGGTACGTCCCTGGATGACCAACTCAGAAGATGGTGTCGGAATTGGAAACATTTTTTACGGGTCGGAAGGGTATATGGTGGTAAAAGGATATGATTTCTATGAGACTTTTCTTGGAAAGGAAAAGAAACCTGGACCAACCCGCAAAGCCGGAGGAGATCACTACAAAAATTTCATAGACGCTGTGGTGGCCCGCGATCCGAAGCTGCTGAACGGGCCGGTTGAAACAGCGCATTTATCGTCAGGTCTGGCGCATCTTGGAAACATTGCCTACCGCACCGGACGGGCACTCACCTTTGATCCGAAAAAGGAAAAATTTGTAGGCGATGAGGAGGCTAACAAATATCTGACACGTAATTACCGGTCTCCTTACAAACTGCCGGAGATCGTTTAATATGTTAATTTGATGTGTGTAATGGTGATTTAGCCCGTGCTGTTAGTGCGGGCTATTTTTGTGTTATGTGGTTTGGAAATCTTTTCCTTTCTCTGTGGCTCGCGCATTATGAAAGGGGTATTTTTTTCGATTTTTCCGGAACATAAGTGACGGTAGCGGTACTGCGTAGTCAAAAGCGCAATACACACAAAACCACTCTCTTATGTCAAACAACAACACGTTATGGTGGGCCGCTTTAGTGGCCTGGATGGCCGGGGCGACCTGGTGGCACGTATGCAAGGTCAAATTGCTTTGTGATGCTCCCATGGTATCTGCCAACCCCGCACCAACCGAAACTTTTGAAGTTGTCCCGCTTCACATTAAAGACGGGACCAGCCTGGACCTTCATTCGCCCGGGAACTTTGGCTTTGCCAAGTCAGGTTTCGAAGCCAATGTTTCGGCTGTAAAAGTGCAAATTGATTCTTTATCGGCCTACCTTAAGGCCAATCCGAACAAAAAAGTAACCATCACAGGATACTATTCCTCCGAAGAAACCAACGCTACCTCATGGCTCAACCTGGGTATTGCCCGTGCAGAAGGAATTAAGCGTTATTTTGTGGCCAACGGATTGCCGGCAGATGCGTTTACCACCGTAAGTGAGTTGCAGGATGGCATACAGTTTAGCATGGATTCCTTAAAAGGAGGCATCGGTTTTGCAATTGCTGACCTGGCAGGGGTGACTGAGAAAACACTAGCCGAAGGGCAGAAATATGAAAGTATATTCAAGCCATTGGATATCTATTTTAGTACAGGAAGTTCGGAATACATCAGGACTTCTGACAATGCGAAATTTATACAGGAAGCAAAACAGTTCCTTGCGGAGCACAGGGATAAAAAGCTTCTTTTGACCGGACATACCGACAACGTGGGCAATGAGGCCGCTAACGCTTTGCTGTCCGGCAAGAGAGCTGATTATGTGAAGCGCCAGCTTATTGCTGCTGGTTTGCCGGAGAGTCAGCTTTCGACAGACGCAAAAGGTCAAAATGCACCGAGGGAGTCCAACGATACAAAAGAAGGACGCGCCGCCAACAGGCGTGTGACGATCGTGGTGCAATAAGTACGTATCCCTTGTTTTAACTCATTAAATCCATACAAATATGTTTCAATTAAATCCGCATGATTTGCCCCAGGCATGGTGGCAACATCTGCTCATGTTACTCGTAGCTGGTATCATTGGATATATTATCGCTTTCCGAAACGGGAGCAGCCTTATTGCTGACCTGGAAGAGAGATTATACGGTTTGACGCACGATCTTGAGATGTGCAGGAAAGGGCTTGTTACAGTGGATGTACCGCTGGCAAAGACGGGTAGGGTAACGGACGACTTTAAAATTATTGAAGGAATAGGGCCGCAAATAGAAAAGCTTTTGCATCGGGCAGGTATCCTCTCGTATCATGAATTAGGCAATGTTTCGCCGGATTTGCTGAAGGAAATTCTGCTTAGGGGAGGGGAACGGTTTTATGCGCATGATCCTGCAACATGGCCACGGCAGGCCATACTTGCTGGGGCAGGCAAATGGGAAGAACTGAAAAAGTGGCAGGAGGTCCTGGATGGTGGCAGGGAGTAGCGTCTGCCGGAAATCATCCTGCTTTCGATAATGACCAGTTTTTAAATAATCGTTTGATCCTAAATACGCACTATAATGATATTACTTGAAATAACACCGTTAAGCAAACCAGTTGCGATCTCTGAAATGCTCATACTTCTGGCCGCGGCCGCTTTCATCGGATGGCTCATTGGCAAATGGGTTACCAACGGAAGGGTAAATATTCTGAGGAGCTCTCTGGCAGACAAGAAGGATGAACTGTCCGATTGCCGTGAAAAAGCCGGCAGGCTTTCATTTACAGATAAACAATCCATTTCTGCCAGGGATACCCTGGTGGCGGATAACCTTAAAGTGATAGAGGGAATTGGACCAAAAATAGAACAGCTTCTTCACAGAAACGGTATCCTCACACTGGGACAATTGGCGGAAACAAGTGCCTCCCGGATGAGTGAGATACTGCGTGCCAACCCACGCTTTCAGATGCATGACCCCACTACCTGGCCACAACAGGCCGCTTTGGCAAGAGATGGTAAATGGGATGAACTAGGCGAACTGCAGGACAGACTGGATGGCGGACGGCTGGTATAAGCGGGTTCACAGTAACAAACAAAAGGAGCTGGTGATGTCCTCATCCCAGCTCCTTTTACTTGTTTTTCTATGGTATTTGACAAAGAATTAAAGTGTGGAAAAATCAAAAGTTTCCAGATACTTGGTCGTGAAATTTCCTGATTTGAAGCCAGGATCGTCCATGAGTTTAATATGGAACGGAATGGTTGTTTTAATGCCCTCAATTACAAATTCCTGCAAGGCTCTTTTCATCCGTGTAAGTACTTCCTCGCGAGACTGGCCGCTTACAATCAGCTTGGCGATCATCGAATCGTAATTGGGAGGGATTGTGTAGCCGCTGTATACGTGGCTGTCAATCCGGATACCGTGGCCTCCGGGGAAATGCAAGTTGGTGATTTTACCAGGTGAAGGCCTGAATCCATTTGCTGGATCCTCCGCATTGATCCGGCACTCCATTGCAAAAAGCTTAGGCGTATAGTTGACTCCCGAGATAGGTTCACCAGCTGCTACCTTGATCTGCTCCTTGATAAGATCAAAATCTGTAACTTCTTCTGTTATAGGGTGCTCTACCTGAATACGGGTATTCATTTCCATAAAGTAGAAATCTCCGTGCTTATCCACAAGGAATTCAATGGTACCAGCACCTTCATAACCGATCGCCTGAGCACCTTTGATGGCGGCAGCACCCATTCTTTCCCGTAATTCGGGAGTAATGATGGGTGAAGGTGTTTCCTCTACCAGCTTTTGATGCCTCCGTTGAATGGAGCAGTCACGTTCTGAAAGATGACATACCCTACCATATTGATCTCCGATAATCTGAATTTCGATATGACGGGGATCTTCCACGAATTTTTCAAGGTACAGCCCGTCGTTCCCAAAAGCGGCGGCAGATTCTGTACGGGCATCGTTCCATGCTTTTTCAAATTCTTCCGGTTTGTTAATGATCCGCATGCCGCGGCCTCCGCCACCGGCAGTTGCCTTCACAATAACCGGGTATCCGATGCCCTTTGCAAGGCGTTTGCCTTCCTCGACGGATTCAAGCAAGCCTTCCGAACCCGGAACAACCGGTACGCCGGCTTTAATCATGGTTGCTTTGGCGGTTGCTTTGTCGCCCATGCCATTAATCTGTTCAGCGGTTGCACCGATAAATTTGATTCCGTAGTCAGCACATATCTGAGAAAATTCAGCGTTTTCAGATAGGAAGCCGTATCCGGGATGTATGGCGTCTGCTCCGGTTACCTCGGCAGCAGAAATAATATTTTGGATACTTAAATAAGATTGCCTGCTGGTTGGGGGGCCAATACATACGGCCTCGTCCGCAAAACGAACATGGAGACTTTCCCGGTCGGCAGTAGAATAAACTGCTACCGTTTTGATGCCCATTTCCCGGCAGGTTCTGATGACACGAAGTGCTATTTCACCCCGATTGGCAATGAGTATTTTTTTGAACATGAAAAATCAATTAATTAAAAGCCGGAAAACTGCTCGGGTCAGACAGGCTCAACAAGAAACAATGGCTGATCAAATTCAACCGGAGTAGCATTTTCTACCAGTATTTTGACGATTTTTCCTGAGTACTCGGATTCGAATTCGTTGAAAAGCTTCATGGCCTCAATCACGCAGAGTACCTTGCCCGGTTTAATTTCATCACCAATACTCACAAAATTTGGAGTTTCAGGACTGGAAGCCCGGTAAAATGTTCCGATCATCGGGGATTTGATGGTGATCAGGTTAGACGCAGACGTTTCTGCCGGAGCTGGTTTTTCAGCCACTACGGGCTGGGGGCTCACCACGGTAGCAACCGGGGGAGCTATCGGAGCAGGTGCTGAGGTTACTACTGGCGCTGATCCGTATCTTTTAACTTTTATTTTAAGATCTGCAGTTTCGATATTCACTTCATCAAGGCCCGACTGGGCAATGAAGTCAATCAATTTTTGAATTTCTTTGGTTTCCATTTATTCAGTTTTAAGCAGTGAGGGATGAGGAACTGTTAAATGCCTATCCATAAGCAGCTAACAGGGTTCATTTACCTTTCACAGAAAATAAAATTATGATTTAACCCTTTCTACATAATCGTAGGTGCGGGTATCTACTTTAATTTTTTGTCCTTCTTCGATAAATAAAGGAACCATAATTCTTGCACCGGTCTCTACTTCAATCGCTTTTTTGGGAGAGTTTGCCGTATCCCCCTTCAATCCTGGCTCCGAATAGGTAACTTCCAGCTCAACAAAAGGAGGCAGTTCACACAAAAGAGCTACATCGTTTTCCGTGTTGATCAGGATTTCAACTTCCTGACCTTCTTTCATAAGATCGGCACTGGTAACCAGCTTCTCGTCTATTAAAACCTGGTCAAAAGTTTCCGAATTCATAAAGTTGTAACCCACTTCATCCTTATACAGGTACTGGAATTTATGACGTTCCACACGAACCGGGAATATTGTAGCACCTGACGAAAACGTATTATCCAGCACTTTTCCGGAAGTCAGGCTTTTAATTTTAGTCCGGACAAAGGCATTTCCTTTGCCAGGTTTTACATGCTGGAATTCGATTACCTGGAACAGATCATGGTTGAAATCAATCACTAATCCGTTACGTAAATCTGCAGTAGTTGCCATCTTAATTCAATAATAATTCAAAATTGATTTGGTCTTAAAAATGCTCAGGGAAGTAGGAAGATGTACACTTCCATTCCTGCATTTTAATGCTATATTATGCTCAGTATGCCCATTTAAGATACAAAGCACCCCAGGTAAAACCGCCTCCAAAAGCGGCTAATATCAAATTATCCCCTTTTTTTAGCTGAGATTCATAATCCCACAAACACAATGGGATGGTGGCGGAGGTGGTATTACCGTAATTCTGAATATTCATCATTACCTTGTCCATCCCAACGCCCATTCGGTTGGCCGTGGCTTCTATGATTCTGCGGTTGGCTTGATGCGGGACCAGCCAGGCAACGCTGTTACCTGTAAGGCCGTTTTTTTCCATGATTTCGGCGGATATGTCAGCCATATTGGTCACAGCAAATTTGAATACCTGCGATCCGTCCTGGAAAACATAATGCCAGCCCTTGTCAATCGTTTCATGTGTGGGCGGGTAGCGACTTCCTCCTCCTTTTTGGTTCAGATAAGGATAACCTGCTCCGTCTGACCGTATGATGGAGTCAATGATTCCGTTTCCTTCGGTGTTTGGCTCCAGTAAAACAGCTCCGGCACCGTCGCCGAACAATACGCATGTTTTACGGTCAGTATAGTCTACGATAGCAGACATTTTGTCGGCTCCGACAACGATAATTTTTTTATACTTGCCGGTCTCAATAAATTGGGAGCCCAGTGTGAGTGCATATACAAATCCCGAGCAGGCCGCCTGGATATCAAAACTTCCAACGTTTTTGATACCAACCATATCGCAGATGAGATTGGCGGTGCAGGGGAAAATAAAGTCCGGGGTGGTGGTGGCGCAGATCAGCAGATCAATTTCAGAAGGTGAAGTATTGGTTTTGGCCAGCAAGCCTTTAACCGCTTCGGCGCCCATGTGAGAGCTGCCTAATCCTTCTCCTTTCAGTATGTGTCTTTCCTTTATTCCGGTGCGGCTTACGATCCATTCATCGTTTGTAGCGACCATCTTTTCCAGCTCGGCATTGGTAAGGATGTAGTCGGGCACATACCCTTGTATTCCTGTAATAGAGGCTCTGATTTGGGTCATGATTTAATTGTAGCAATCAAAATCCGGATGGATTTGGGTAAGGACAAGATCGGTTATATTCATTATCAGTCAGTTTTAATAAATAACCATTAGTTCAATGCCTGGGCAATGTGCAAATAAGCTTTGGATTTAACCTGCTTATAAGCCCATCCAATCATATTCCTGATAGCGAGCGGGGAAGAAATACCGTGAGCGATCATGACGTTGCCATTTACGCCAATGATGGGGCTGCCACCGATGGATTCGTAATTGGTCTTGTCGATGAATTCGTCGTTGATTTCTCTTTTACGGGCTATCTCGTAAAGTGATTCTCCGAGCTTGAAAAGAATATTACCCGTAAAGCCATCTGTAACAATTACATCTGCTTTGTTGGTAAAAAGATCCTTACCCTCGATATTACCTATAAAATTGATTCGTTTGTTTTGTTTGAGCAGCGGATACGTTGCCTGTGACGTAAGAGAGCCTTTTTGCTCTTCTTCTCCGATGTTCATCAGTGCAACCCTTGGCTTTTCGAGTTGGAAGGTATACTGGGCAAAAAGAGAGCCCATCTCGCCAAATTGTGCCAATACCTCAGGCTTACAGTCTGCATTGGCGCCAATGTCCAGCATAACGGCGTGGCCGCCTCCAACCTGGGGAACCAGGCCGGCAATCGCTGGCCTGAGAATGCCTTCAATGGCCTTAATACTAAAAAGTGCTCCTACATGCATGGCTCCCGTGTTGCCTGCACTGCAGAATATATCAATCTCCTTTTCTTTAAGGAGTTTAAATCCGACAGCAATACTGGAATTAGGCTTTTGAGAGAGGGCTTTTGTGGGATGTTCTCCCATTTCTATCACATCCTCTGCATGAACGATGTCAATATTGGTAGGGACAAAGTTATGCTGCCTAAAGATATCCAAAATTGTATTCTCCCTTCCGATTAAGACGATTCTTGCCTCCGAAGGTAGCTCTGAAGAGGCTTGTATCACCCCTTCAACAATTGCCTGTGGAGCCAAATCTCCCCCCATAGCATCTACCGCAATTTTCATTTACACGCAGTTTTGTACTGATAAGTTTAGAAATCGAAGGTGTAAATTTAGCAGATGTGCCTTAGTAAAAAAGAATTTCGCAACAACTTTTACCGGGCTGCTGCGAAATACATATTCTCATCTTCTGAATCTAGACCGTTTTGGTATAGTTTTCAACTACTACTTTGCCTTTGTACACCAGATTGCCTTCGTGTACGTGTGCGCGGTGAAGCTGGTGTATTTCGCCAGTGGACGAATCAACTCCCAATTGCTTTCCTGTAAGAAAGTCATGCGCTCTGCGCGAATCGCGACGGGTAGAAGAATGTCTCCGCTTAGGATGTGCCATGATACTTTATGTTCTGATTGTTAATTATCTGTTTATCTATATCGAATTACCTTATTCCACTTCTGTTATTCCCCTTTTAGCTTTTTAAGAGCCTCCCAGCGGGGATCAATCTGTTCCTTTTTTTCTTCACCTTCCGTTTCCTCCTGCTCTCCTGACGAATAGACCAGGACCGCCTCAACGTCGTCGTCCGGGAATTCTTCTTCATCTTCCTCGGTCCGAAGATCCGGATGGATTTTTTTTATGGGCAGCGATAATGCAATAAAATCAAAGATATACCGCGCTACATTAATTCGGTTGGTATTTCGGTTGATGATCTCAATTTCGTCTGTCAGTTCTTCATCCCGGTCACCAAATTTGAGGATGATCCGTTCATTGGAAGAAAAAGCTTCGTCAAACGGCTCAAGGCTTCGGTCACAAACCAGGCGCAACGTTCCTTCTGTCTTAAAATTCAGCTGAAGCATTGTGGCCGATTTGTTTAAAACAACATGGGTTTTGAAATGGCCATGTTCTATAATATCCTGGTCCAACTCTTCAAAGAACGCATCTCCGGACTCCATATCATAGTCATACTGTTTGTCTTCCAAACCGTAAATGTCTATGTTATATTTACTTAGCTCTTTCACTTTTAATGCCAAAAGGACTGCAAAGGTAGTATCTTTTTCATACGAATAAAAACTATATGAGAATTTTCTTCTTCATACAGCTGGGAGTCATTCGTGCCGGATGTGAGGCAGTTATATTTTCCGGGCCGGATTTCCAAAAAATGTGGCTCCTGCCGGAACATTTTCAACCACTACGGAACCGGCACCGATCCGGGCATTTTTTCCTATTTCAATACCGGCAACGATAATGGCTCCGGCTCCGATGAAGGCTCCGTCATTAATTTTAACCCTGTCGTTAATAATGGCCCCGGAACCAATTGTCACAAAATCTCCCAGAGATGCCGACGTGTCTATAACGCCTGCAGTTAAAACAAGGCAATGATGCCCGATGGTGGATAACGGCCCTATGATTACCTTGGCACCGATCAGATTCCCGTGCCCTATTCCCGCAGATTCTGCGATGACGGCGGTATCATGAATGGCATTCACCGGCATTACTTTATATGTTTCATTCAGGTTTTCCACAATTCTTTCCCGCACCGACCGCTCACCGATGGCCAGGAAGGCTTCGCATTTTGATCCGATGATATTCAGGTAGGAAGGGTCATCGGTGGTTCCCAGTACGCTTACTTCGCCAAATTCCTTCCCCTGCAGATCTTCCCTGTCGTCCAGAAGGCCATATACCAAAACATTATTTCGTTTAAAAATATCAAGAGCCTTCATGCCTAGGTCACCTGCCCCGATGATCAATACTGGATTTTCCATAAAATTGTTTAAAGTCCGGCTTCCAAAGTACCGGTTAATGAATGATATGCTTCAACAGCAAATATTAAAGAAAAGTTACCCTGAAAACGAAAGGACTACTATATGGCGACAAATTCTGGCCACTATACTGGTCGATCTGATTGTTGTAATTTAAATTATAAAGTATGGTAAGATGGGCATATTTGATAAACCTGCCGCCTATGGGTTGCGAGTAGGCAGCGCCAATCAGCGGAGAACCCAGCCACTGGCGTTTCTGATAGGAACCGATCACATTCATGCCTTCAAATTCACCGATCACGTTCACCATGGGAAATAGCTGGTACATCATAAATGCACGTCCTCCGTAATAGAAATCGTTGATATCGTAATAGCGGCTCCGAAAATACATACCCGTTACGCCCACACCCGCCACCAGTTTTTCAGTTAATTCGTATCCGGCCATCGGGGATAAATTGACATTGGTAACGGTTCCGAAACTGAGGCCAAAACTTCCTCCCAGGCGTACGCGGTCGATAAACGGACGGTCCTGGAAGTCGGCCAGCCTTTTTTTACGTTCGATCGAATCCTTTTTCATGACCACGGGCTCATCCTGTGGCGCAGGTACAACACGGTTTTTTTCTTTCCTCAGCGAGTCGGGCCTGTAATACTCGTCATTTTGTGCAAAAACAGAATAAAGGCTAGTAGTCGTTAAAAGGAATATCAGGAGGGGAATGATTTTATTTTTCATCTAAAAGTCGTTTATTTGATTATAGTGTTACCTGTAACGCTGAAATATGGTGTTTTGGTTTATCGCCGGGCTCGACAATACGCTTCATTCCACAGTTTCATACCTATGCATTACAAAATTGCTGTCACCAAGCCGGAATCACATTTTCTCAATATCACATGGACCATTCCGGGGATTGATCAGGATGTCATAGAGATTCAGCTTCCGGCATGGCGGCCCGGGCGTTATGAGATTCAAAACTTTGCCAAAAATATTCAATTTATTGAAGCATCTTCCAAAGAAGGTAAGAAACTGATCATTGAAAAGATAACAAAGGACAGGTGGCGGATTGATACTCAGGGAGAAACAGTGGTACAGGTTACTTACAATTATTTTGCTGCGATACAAAACGCGGGAAGCAGTTATGTTGATGAGGAATTGTGGTACCTGAATTTTATCAACTTCTGCATGTATCCCGAGGGGAGAATCGACGATCCCTTCACCATTGACCTTGAATTGCCAGGGCCGTGGCACATAGCCTGCGGTTTGTCAAAGCAAGGCAACAGGTTATCTGCCCAAAATTTTTATCAGTTGGTAGACAGTCCCCTGCTGGCTTCTGCCACCATTCAGCATAACGCGTATGAGGTGAGAGGGGTGAAGTTTCATATATGGATGCACGGTAACCTGAAGCCAAACTGGAAGCGTATTGAGCGCGACTTCCGCCGGTTTTCCAGAGAGCAGATTGCTACTATGGGAGAGTTTCCGGAAGACGAGTACCATTTTTTGAATCTTATTTTGCCCACGGCTTTTTATCACGGGGTGGAACATCATAATTCTACAATGGTGGTACTAGGGCCTGATGATGAGGGAGAGGGGTTGTATACTGATTTGCTGGGAGTAAGCTCGCATGAGTTATTTCATGCCTGGAACATCATCAGAATCCGGCCGGAAGAGCTTTTGCCGTATGATTTTACGAAGGAAAATTATTTTCAGACTTGTTTTGTGGCGGAAGGCTGCACGACTTACTACGGAGATCTTTTTCTAAAAAGAGCGGGTGTTTTTGATGAAAAGGCCTATATCAAGGAACTCCAGGTTTACATGAAGCGGCATTTCGAAAACAGTGCCGAGGCCTCGCAATCTCTTATTGAGTCATCTTTTGACCTTTGGCTCGATGGTTATGAAAGAGGTATTCCCAACAGGAAGGTATCCGTTTATCATAAAGGAGCATTAGCTGCGTTGATTCTGGACTTATATCTGCGTAGAAAAAGCAACCACCGGCAGTCTCTGGATAAGGTAATGCAGCTTTTATGGGAACGCTTCGGGAAGCCGTTTGTAGGCTATAGTCTGCAGGATTATATGAATATTGTGGAGGAAGTAGCCGGAGAACCTGTTGGCTGGTACTGGGATGAATGTATAATGGGGAATGAGCCGCTTGAAAACCGGCTGAACGAGGTACTGTCATTTGTCGGGCTGCAGATGACCATTTTTAGTAATGGCAATGTGCAACTCAATGTCCATGAGGATTTTAAAGCACAGCTTCAGAGGAGTATCTGGTTGTCGACCACGCAGCAGTTAACGCCGTCCGAGGAAGAAGAATAAGTGAATTAGGGTTTGAAAATATTTTCCAGAGCGTTGGTGAGCTGCGG
This sequence comes from Dyadobacter sp. CECT 9275, assembly GCF_907164905.1. Lineage (NCBI taxonomy): Bacteria > Pseudomonadati > Bacteroidota > Cytophagia > Cytophagales > Spirosomataceae > Dyadobacter > Dyadobacter helix. Next base: position 4,208,334 of record NZ_CAJRAF010000002.1, read on the forward strand.
AAATTCGTATATAAAGTTGGTTTCAGTTTCAATCCGGTAATTTTCCACATAATTGCTTCCTAAAACGACACCTGCCATTTCTCCGAAAATCAGTCTGAGAGCAAAAGCGGGCACAGGAGGGAGCCACTGAGGTTTTTGAAGTATGCGGGAAATAGCAATAGTAACCTGCCTGTTGGTTGTGGGTGGAGCCGAAACGGCATTGTAAGCCCCTTCCCAGGAGTCATTTTCCATGGCCTCTATATACATCCGGCAAAGATCATCTATATGTATCCATGACATCCATTGCGTGCCGGGTCCTAAGGGCGCCCCCAGGCCAAAGCGTATGGGCAAGGTGATTTTTGGAAGTGCGCCACCCTTTTTACTAAGGACCACACCGGTTCTGAGCTTTACGGTCCTTACCCCGAGTTCCCTGACCTGGTCAGCTGCGTTTTCCCATAGTACCGATACCTCCGCCAGAAAGTCGTTTCCCGGAGGGCAGTCCTCGGTATGTTTTCTGTCGCCGGTATCGCCACCATAGAAGGCGCTGCCCGAGGCGGAGATAAATGCTCGTGGGAAAATTTGTTTTTCTCTGAGTTTTGAGGTAATCAGGTTAATGGGCTCAGTCCGGCTGGATATGATGACTTTTTTTCTTTCTTCTGTCCAACGCTCGTCTGCTATACCCGCACCTGCCAGATGTATCAGGTACGCCATTCCTTCCAGCGCCCCGTCTTCAATATATCCTTTTGCGGTATCGTACTGATACACCGGAACAGAAGATTTTTTCTGTTTTTTCCTGCTCAGATGGGCTACGGAGTATCCTCTCTCCAGCAATAGTTCTGTGAGGCGGGAACCAATGAGTCCCGTTCCTCCTGTAATGAGTACCTTATTAACCATAAAATTCACTGAGTGGGGAGGTAATTGCCATAATTTATTCCAGAACTGAATAATTCAAAAAGTGTTCCAGTATAAATGAAGCTAGGGCAGGGGAATCAGGCCATCTTTGAGGGGATCTTGTTCAATGGCCTGGGTAACTCTTTCAACAATGCGTTCAACAGACTCGTCGGGAGAGAAATGCATTGGTGCTTTGAAGTGGACGGTAATTTTGGTGTTGCGTTTTTTGAAACGTAAGCCTTTTTTATCAAATGCTCGTCGGAAACCATTGATCACCACCGGAATGACAATAGGATTATGTTCTTTGATCAGGAAGCCGGTGCCTTTCCGTACCGGGGCAAATGGCTTGGTAGTACCTTGCGGAAAGCTCACAACCCACCCATGACGGAGTCCCATGCCTATTTTGTCCTGAGCGGCATTATCCAACTGGCGCTTCACATTCTCTCCATTGGCACGCCACGATCTGTCGATGGTGATGGCCCCACCCATACTGAACAGTCGTGGAATGATTCCGCCCTCTTTCATTGTTTCCGAAGCCGCCACATAATAACATCTTGCCCGGGGAGAAAAAAGGTAAAAAGGAGGTGAAATGGTATCTTTGTATCCCCACTTGGTGGCGCAGAAGATATGGTAAAAGGCAATGACGTCAGCAAAGTAAGTCTGGTGGTTAGACAGGAAAATAACACCATGATCCGGCAGGTCTACCAACTGGTCGCTGCCTTTGATACTGATCTTGTTTACGGCTGTATATCGGTAATAGGTGAACCAGCCAATGATAAATATAAAGAAGCGTTTGATCGTCAGGTAATTGCCAAAAGGGTCCCGTTCAAAAATGCCCAAAAAATCGAGTCTTGCCAACCAGGGTGGCAGCAGGCTGTATGTTGTTTTTTTTGAAGTCATTATTTAACAAATAACCCGGTTTGCGTTATAAAAGCAACTACTGCATTTTTCGTTACCTTTTGGATATTTCAGCGTAATTTATAAATTAATGTAAAGGCAAAGCAAAATTATTACGGGCAGTATAATATTTCTTCACTGGCATGGTTCTTTGATGGGGCAAATATTGGTGCTTACTTTGAAAAACTCACCCACGCTTAAATTTGTACATTTTAATATGAAAATGAAGATTCAATACAACATCCTTTTTTGTCTGGCGGCACTTGGAATGCTGGCGGGATGTTCGCGTAATCCGGTTACCGGTAAGAAGGAAATTATATTTATGTCCCAGGAAAAGGAAATTGCCCTGGGTGCAGAATCCCACCCGTCGGTAGTTGCCACCATGGGGCTTTATGATGACAAAAATCTTCAGGCCTTTATCAATGAAAAAGGACATGCTATGGCCAAGATTTCGCATCGGCCCGATTTACCCTATCAATTTTTTATAGTGGATTCGCCGGTTGTAAACGCTTTTGCGGTACCAGGGGGATATGTTTATTTTACCAGGGGTATCATGGCACATTTTAATAACGAAGCTGAATTTGCGGGAGTTTTGGGCCATGAGATAGGGCATATTACCGCCAGGCATTCCGCCAGGCAGCAAACCACACAGATACTTGGGCAGGTAGGTTTAATGGCGGGTATGGTATTGTCCCCCCAAATACGGGGCATGGCAGATCAGGCGCAGCAGGCGGTGGGTATGCTTCTTTTAAGTTACAGCCGGGAGCACGAAACCGAGTCGGATGAGATCGGTGTGCAGTATTCAAGTAAAATCGGGTATGATGCGCATGAAATGGCCGACTTCTTTGGAACATTGAAGAAGATCAGTGAAAAAAGCGGACAGAGTATTCCAACGTTCCAGTCGACCCACCCGGATCCGGGCGACAGGCTAAAAAAGGTGGATGCCCTTGCCACCAAGTATCAGGCAGCGAATCCGGGAAAGTATAATGTCAACCGGGATGCCTACCTGCGTAAAATCGAAGGGCTGATTTATGGCGTTGATCCGAAGCAAGGTTTTGTAGAAAACAATCAGTTCTATCACCCCGAACTCAGGTTTCAGTTTCCGGTACCGAGTGGCTGGCAATACGAAAACAGTCCTGTACAGTTTCAGATGGCACCCAAGGATGGAAAATCCATGATGTTGTTTACCCTTGCCGAAGGAAAAACACTGGAAGATGCCGCCCAGACGATTATCAAGAATTACAGTCTGCAAGTGTCTGAAAATAGCAAAACCACCATCAATGGTAATCCGGCGCTCGTAATGGTATCCAAGCAGGTTCAGCAAAGCCAGGGCGGTCAGCAACAGGCCACCCAGACGGCCGAAAATACCACACAGGTTGCAACCTGGCTTATACAGTACAATGGGAGTATCTATGCCATACATGGTGTGGCAACCGCTGGGTCCTTTGCAGCCAGTACAGGGCAGTTTAAAAATGTGGCGCAGGGATTCAAGTCCCTGACAGACCCCAATATACTGGGAAGGCAGCCCGAGCGGGTTCGTATAAAAACGGTACAGAGAGAAGGTTCGCTTCGTGACGTACTCAAGGATTTGAATATGCCGGACAGTAAAATGGATGATCTGGCTATTATTAACGGAATGGATCTGAAGGATAGGGTAGAAAAAGGTTCGCTGATCAAAACGCTTGGAAGATAATAATTTAAGGGAAGGTTCAGAACGGTCCGTTGTGTGATACGACGGGCCTTTTTTTTGTTTTCTAAACCGGAGTAAATTATACTTAATCAAGAATCGTATGGTTTTCAGGAATTTCTATTAATAAAATTTGGTTGATACATCAACTTAAAATACTTTTGCGTTATGAATGTTACATCCCTAAATAATGATGGCCAGGCAGGCAGGCAGGAAATGAAGGACACACTTCAATTTAAACTCGGCAATGTTACCCGGCTTGTATTTAAGAAAATGAATTCGGAGCTGGTACAGGAAGGAATTCCGGTAATGGCAGAGCAGGTACCTATCCTTATGGTAGTATATTTCAAAGAACACGATATTACCCAGCAGGACATTGCAAACGTACTTCAGAAGGATAAAGCAGGTATACAGCGTTCTGTGCAAACATTGACGAAGGATGGATTTCTCCGGATAGAAAGTGACATAGAGGATAAAAGAAAGAATATCATTTCGCTTACAGCCAGTGGTAAGTTTGTTTGTGAGAAAATTCAGGCACTGGCAATCAGCTTTAATAATCAGATCATGGAGCATTTTACCGAAGAGGAGCGCATCACTTTTTTGTCCTTTCTGAACAGAGTTGCAGGCATTATTGAAAAATAAAAAATTTATATATATATAGTTGATATATCACCAGTAGATGTATCAACTATCGGAACAATTAGCCACAATAAATTAAAACAAATGAAAACGAATAGGATTATTGCAATCCTGGGTTTATTGACCCTCGGCAATCTGGCCCATGCCCAAACCAGGTTGAGTTTAAAGGAATGTATCAATTACGGGCTCAAGAATAACAGTAATGTTAAAATGGCACAGTACAAGGAAGGAGTAGCTGCGCAGCAGTCGCGGGAGGCCCTTTCCGGCTACCTGCCGCAGGTGAACGCCACGGGTATGCTGGACGACAATATCAAGCTGCAGTCGACGGTAATTCCTGCTGGCGTTTTCGGTTCTACCGAAGACCGCCGTATCACCCTGGGCAGTAAGTATTCGTCCAATATATCAGCCCAGGCAGACCAGGTACTGTTTGATCAGGCACTTCTTACAGGTTTGAAAGCCAACAAGCCGAATATTGAAAATGCGGCTCTGAATGCTCAGAAAGTAAAAGAAAACATCATTTACAATGTGGCTAACAATTACTATCAGGTATTTGTAACCAATCAGCAGATCGCTCTTTTAAAAGATAATCTTGACAAAACACAGAAAATCCTGGCTGTGTTGCAGTTGCAACTGGATAATGGGGTGATCAAAAAAGTGGACTTTGACAGAACCCAAGTGAGCCTTAACAACATTAAGTCGCAGCTTACCCTGGCAGAAAGCAATCTGACGCTGGCACAGAATCAATTGAAATTTCAGATGGGTATGCCCATGAATGAACAAATTGAACTGACGGACAATCCGCTTAACAAACCATTTCAGGTATTTGAGCCGGGTGTTTTTGATCCTTCCAATCTCACTGATTTTAAAACGCAGCAGGTCAATATGCAACTGCAGGGTATCGAAAAAGACAGGATCCGTGCTGGGTATCTGCCAAAGGTATCCGTTTATGGGCGGTATGGTTTCCAGGCGCTGGGGAATAACCTGGGAGATTCATGGGGTAACTGGTTCAGTTTTGGGGCAATCGGCCTTAAGCTGACCATTCCGATCTTCGACAGCTTTAAAAGGGATGCACAGTACAAACAGGCCGATCTGAACCTGATGACCCAAAATGAGCAACTGAAGTTGAATGTGCAGAACTATGAATTACAAAATCATAATGCAACCACTCAGCTCCAGAAGGCCCGATTGAATTTGTCGAGCGATGAAAATAATGTTAGCCTCGCCAAAGAGGTTTACGACGTAACGTCCCTGCAGTATAAGGAAGGTACCGTTCCGCTGTCAGATCTGCTGAATGCAGAGACCTCCTACAAGGAGGCGCAGAGTAATTACATCAATTCGATGCTGAGCTATTATCAGGCACAGCTGAGTATCGAGCAGTCTCAGGGAACCTTGTTATCCTTTTTGTCTGAGTTGCCATAAAGGGCTGGCAGCGCTGATAAAGCAGCAAAATTCAGGAAGTATTCTAAAAATCAAAATATTATAAGTTTCGTAAAACATTAGATCATGAAAAAGAAATTATTAGTAATAGGTGCTGTGATACTGATTGGTTTCCTGATCGGATACCGGCTGGTTGCAAACAAAGCCAAAATTGATGAAAAAAATAAGATGCCGGAAAACAAGAATACCAGCATTCCGGTGACGGTTTCGGTGGTGGCCGAGGCGAACGCCGACCAGCAGCTGACACGTACCGGCAGCCTGATTCCTTTTAAACAGGCGGATATTATGGCGACTTCTGCCGGTAAGGTGATTTCTGTGAAGTATGAGCTGGGTAGTTATGTAAAAAAAGGTGCTACGGTTGTCAGCGTTGACAGCCGTTTGAAAGAGCTTACTCTCCAGGCTACGGAATTGAATATCAATAAACTGAAAAAAGATACCGACCGCTACTCCAAACTGCTGGCGGGTAATGCGGCAACTGAGATTCAGGTTAACGATACTAAGTATAACTATGAAAATGCATTGAATCAGGCTGAGCAAATCAAACAGCAGATCAGTGATGCGACGGTGGAGGCACCCATCAGTGGAAGGATCATTAAAAAGAACATTGAGCCCGGGGAATATGTGAATGTAGGTACTTCGCTGGGTACTATTCTTGATGTATCCCGCCTTAAAGTACAGGTCATGATCAGTGAAAATGATGTTTACAAGTTGAAGGAAGGGCAGCATGTGAAGGTGAAAACGGATATTTACCCTGACAAAACCATTGACGGTACCATTTCATATATTGCTCCCCAGGGCGATGAGTCCCATAACTACCCGGTTGAGCTGGTAATCACCAACTCGGATCAACTGCGTGCCGGAACATTTGTTACTGTATCATTCCCTCAGAAATCCGCCCAAAAAACTTTGCAGATACCCCGGAGTGCACTGGTGGAAAGCATCCGTAATCCATACGTGTATGTGGTAGAAGGAAAGATCGCCCGTCAGCGTAAGATTGAAGTGGGACGTGAACTTGGAGATAATATTGAAGTACTGTCTGGACTGGCGACCGGTGAAACCGTTATCACCAGCGGGCAGATTAATTTGAGCGAGGGTGCTGCGGTTCAGGTAACCAAATAGAGGACGGAAGCAGTTCCGGCGTTTAATCATTAAAATCCCATATTTTGCCATGTCAATTACAGAAGTAGCCGTAAAAAGACCGCTCTTCATCACGGTAGTATTCACAGTGCTGATACTATTTGGATTGATCAGCTATAATCAATTGTCTTACAATCTTTTGCCGAAATTTGAAGCAAACGTTGTGAGCGTCATGACAACCTATCGCGGTGCGGGTGCCGATGAGGTTGAAACCAATGTTACCAAACACATCGAAGATGCGGTGTCGGCTATTGAAGGCCTTGACCAGATCAACTCTACTTCGCAGGAAGGGGTTTCATCGGTGATTATTCAATTGAAGCAGGGTATCAGTGTGGATCTTGCACAGCAGGAGGCACAGCGGAAAGTGGAGCAGGTGATCTCTCTGTTGCCAGATGATGCAGACCGTCCTGTGATCAATAAATTCTCTACCGACGAAATTCCGGTATTGAGGATGGGGGTTACGGCGGACCTTTCGCCTTCGGAACTGTATGATCTGATCGACGATAAATTGAAACCGCAGCTTTCCAATGTTGCGGGTGTGGGCCAGGTGACGGTGATTGGTGGAAGTGAGCGTCAGATTCAGGTCAATATTAGCCAGGATAAGTTAAAAGGATACAGGCTTTCGATCGGGCAGGTAGCCAATGCGATCAATAGCGCAAATACTTCATACCCGGCCGGTCAGGTAAAAACCCAGGAGGATCAGCTTTCCATCCGGTTTGATGCCAAGCTGACAACCGTGGAAAATCTTCGCAATATCATCATTGGACGTTCTGCAAGTGGCGGCCAGGTTTTCCTGAAAGATGTTGCCGAAGTTTTTGACGGAGTGGCCGATGCTACCGCCGTAAACCATATCAACGGCCGGCCTTCCGTTGCTTTGCAGATTCAGAAACAGTCGGACGCCAATGCAGTGGAGGTAAGTAAGTTCACCAGAGAGCGGCTGACCAATCTGGAAAAGCAATATCAATCTGTTAATCTGAAATTTAATATTGCCTCAGATCAGTCGATCTATACGCTGGCTTCTGCTGATGCGGTTGTTTTTGACCTTGGGCTGGCGGTTATGATCGTGTCGGTTGTCATGCTTCTTTTCCTGCACAGTTTCAGAAGTTCCATGTTCATTTTGGTGGCGCTGCCATCTTCCATGATTCCGACCTTTATCCTGATGAATGTACTGGGTTTTTCGCTTAATCTGATGACCCTCATGGCCCTTTCACTTGTGGTGGGTATCCTGGTGGATGATTCCATCGTGGTACTGGAAAATATTAACCGCCATATGGAAATGGGGAAAAGCAAATTCAGGGCAGCCCTGGACGGACGGAGCGAAATTGGATTTACCGCTCTGGCTATCACCCTGGTAGACGTGGTGGTGTTTGTGCCCCTTGCGCTTACTTCCGGGCTGATCGGCAATATCTTGCGTGAGTTTTCACTGGTGGTTGTTTTCTCAACACTAATGAGCCTGATGGTATCTTTTACGCTCACGCCTTTGCTTGCATCCCGCTTCGGGAAAGTGGAGGTCCTGGATAAAAACAGCCTGTGGGGAAAACTGAATATCGGTTTTGAAAATTTTCTGGATCGTATTAAAGAGGAATATGGTAAGCTGCTCACCTGGGTACTTGGCCATAAAAGATACATTTTCCTGTTATCCATGATCCTGATCGTCGGCTCCATTGCGCTTGTGCCGGGAGGATATATTGGTGCAGCCTTTATGCAGCAAAGTGATCGGGGTGAACTTGCCGTAACCCTCGAACTTGCCCCCACGGTTTCAATTTATCAGACCAACCAGCTCACTCAAAAAGTTGAGAAGATATTGCTGGAGAAGAAGGAGGTAACCAAGGTATTCACCAATGTCGGTTACAGCAGCAATGGGCTGGGGACCACCTCAAACAGTAACCTGGCCAGCTTGACCGTTCAGTTGGTTGATAAAAAGGACAGAGCGTTTTCAGCGGAGGAATTCGGTACCAAAATTCAGAAGGAGATCCTCCAGATACCCGGTGTAAAAGTGACCGTTGCGCCTACTTCTATCACGGGAAATGCCAACCAGGCACCTATCCAGGTGGCCGTAAAAGGTACGGACATGGCCGTGATCCGTAAAACAGCTGCGCAGGTTAAAGATATCGTAGCTTCTATCCCGGGATCATCCAATGTGGATTATTCCGTAGATGACCCCAAACCTGAAATTGGCGTGACGCTGGACCGTGAAAAAATGTCACAACTGGGTATCAACGCCTCCGAGGTGGGTATTGCGCTGCAAACGGCTTTCCGCGGTGATGACCGTTCCAAGTTCAAGCAAAACGGTAAGGAGTATGATATCATGATCAGCCTCGATAAATTTGATCGCTCCCGGGCAGATGACATCCGGCACCTGACCTTTGTAAATGCGAACGGACAGACTTTTGAGCTTTCACAATTTGCTACCATTAAGGAAGGGATGGGAGAAAGTGTACTTGAACGTATCGACAGGCTTTCGTCCATTACCATCAATTCCCAGGTTGTTGGCCGTCCGTCAGGGTCGATCGGTGCTGATATCCAGAAGAAAATGGAGACTTTCAAGCTCCCTGAGGGCGTGAGTATTGAATACCGCGGAGATCTTAAGAACCAGGCCGATGCCTTTGGCAGCCTTGGGATGGCACTTATTTTGGGTATTGTGCTGATATACCTTATTATGGTAGCACTTTACGAGAGTCTGGTATATCCCTTTGTGGTACTTTTCTCCATTCCCGTTGCGCTGGTTGGTGCACTCACCGCTCTCGCTCTGGCCATGGAAAGCCTCACCATATTCTCAATCGTGGGTATGATCATGTTACTGGGGCTGGTTGCTAAAAATGCGATTTTAATTGTGGATTTCACCAACCAGTTAAAAGAAGAGGGCCACGGTCTTAAAGAAGCGTTGGTGGAAGCAGGAAAGGAACGTCTGAGGCCCATACTCATGACAACCATTGCGATGATCGCCGGGATGTTGCCGATAGCCCTGGCTTCCGGTGACGGAGCCGAAGTGAAAAATGGTATGGCCTGGGTTATTATTGGAGGCTTAACAAGCTCGCTGCTGCTTACCTTGCTGCTTGTACCCAGCGTTTATTATGTAGTGGATAAAATTAAAGAACGTTTAACGAGACGTTCAGGTAGAAAAAAAGAAGAGCTAATGCTGGAAGTTTAATTGTTGTTTATATTTTTTTCATCCCTGCTGAGTTAACATCATTTGTTAGATCGGCAGGGATGGTTTGTTTTGAAGGGGTGCCTTCACTAACCTCTGAGGTAAACCTGGAGTAGAAACGTCCCGGTCTTTCATCGCTTACTTCCGGAATGCAGCCTTCCCGCTGTCCAGGAATGCCCCAAACTTAACCGGATCAAGGTCATAGTTTTTAGGCGCAACCAGAAGTTTCCCGTCTCCATCGACCAGGCAATAATGGGGCTGAGCATTATTGTTATACTTCACAATCTGGAGGTCCGCATTTTGTGCACCTATGGTCTTTTTTACTTTCTGATCGTAGGTTGAAGTATACCATTCTGCTTCGGGCAGTTCGCTTTTATCATCTACGTAAAGCGCCACAATTACAAAATCGTTCCGTAGTCTTTGTAACACAGCGGGATCGGACCAGACCCTTTCTTCCATTTCCCTGCAATTGACACAACCATGGCCTGTAAAATCAATAAAAACAGGTTTGTTCACTGTCCGGGAATAGGCCAAAGCTTCTTGGTAGTCGAAAAAACCATCCAGATCGTGAGGCAGGTGGAATAAATTCGTATACTTTTTGGTCACTCCGGGTGATGTGACCATAGTACCTGACCCTCGTTTGGTGAGATCAAAATCAATGGTGGAGCGGGGCGGAAGATAACCTGCAAGTGCCTTCAGTGGTGCTCCCCACATACCGGGAATCATGTAGATGACAAATGTAAAAGTGATGATGGAAAGCAGGATCCGTGGAACGCTTACTTTTTCTACCACGGAGTCATGAGGGGTGCGGATTTTGCCTAAAAGATAAAAACCCAGCATTCCGAAAATGACGATCCAGAATGCCAGATATATCTCGCGATCGAGCAGTCGCCAGTGATAGACCTGATCCGCAATACTGAAAAATTTAAGGGCCAGCGCAAGTTCCAGAAATCCCAGTACCACCTTCACCGTATTGAGCCAGCCGCCAGATTTGGGCAGTGATTTGAGCCACTGGGGAAACAGGGCAAACAAGGTAAAAGGAATGGCAAACGCAGACGAAAAGGCAGCCATCCCCACGATCGGCTTCACTACTTCGCCACCAGCGGATGCTACCAACAGGCTGCCTACGATCGGCCCGGTGCAGGAAAAGGAGACCAGTACTAAAGTAAAGGCCATGAAAAACACGCCAACATACCCGCCCTGGTCTGCTTTCTGATCCATTTTATTCACAAAACCACTGGGCAGTACAATCTCGAACAACCCTAAAAAGGAAAGTGCAAAAACAAAAAATATGGCAAAAAACAACAAATTGGGAAGCCAATGCGTACTGAGAAAGTTGGCAAATGCCGGTCCGTTGATTCGTGACACCACGGTACCTATTAAAGTATAAATCAGTATGATGGATATGCCATATACGAAGGCCTTGATTTTCCCGCTCTCCTGATTTGTAAAAAAACTTACCGTCATCGGGATGATCGGGAAGACGCAGGGAGTCAGCAAAGCCACCAGGCCCGAAAAAAATGCAGCCAGCGCAAATCCCCACAAGGAGCTTCCTGCGCCGGCATTGTCGTTTTCGGGAGTGACCGTAACCTGAGCGGTGACAGACGCTTTTGACACCGCTGTATCTTTCACAGCCAGCTGTCTGGGCAAAACAGTATCTTTTTCAGATTTTACTTCTGATTTTGCCAGCTTGTTATCCGTGGCCGCAGCAACGGTTTCGTTTACAGGTTGTCCGGTAGCACCCGGTGCGGAGGCAACCACTTTTAATCCCGTAAACTCGAAATCGTTGTTTCCCAGAATACATAAGCCCGTAATGTGGCTGCAGGTCTGGTATTCCGAGCTTCCTTTGATAACAGGATTGTTACTTAATATTTTTACGGTTTGCTTAAAAACGCCTTTTCCTTCAAAGTACTTTACATTACCATTCCAGATTTCTTCAAATTTGGTTTTGGGTCCCTGAGGTTTCAGTTTTCCGATGGTTTCAAAAGTGCTGTTCTTTTCTAGTTTAAAAGTAGTCAGGATAGGTCCCAGGTCAGGATCAAAATCGGAAGAATACAGATACCAGTCCTTATCAATCGTTGCCGTGAAAATCAGATCCACTGTTTCACCCTTTTTTACTTCACTTTTAGAGAAGGTATAGGTCCATTGCGCTTTGGGTTTCTGTATCTGAGCAAAAAGGGATATGTGGCTCAGGGCGAGTAAAATAGCGAATGATAAAATTGGGATACGTTTCATTATTTCGGGAAATATTAGCTTATACCGGGCCTTGGAAGGTCAACACAAGTTATTTGTTGAGCCACCAGGATTTACATTACTTGTATGTCAACGTAATTTTGTCAAAAAAATTCATGATTTAAAATTATGCTTCTTCCAGCAGAATCAAAGCGGGGCGGGGAGCTTTACCTATCTCCCAATGATGAATAGAAATATGGTTTTATATTACCTTTGTTATTTGTGACTAAAAGTAAAAGAGAAACCGTCTGATGGCTGAAGCGCTGTATATTATCAAAATAGGAGGCAATGTAATTGATAACCCTGAGGCCTGTTCAAGGTTTCTGAGTGAATTTTCAAAGATACCTGGACCTAAAATCCTGGTTCATGGAGGCGGGAAAATTGCCACGCAGATAGCGGCCAGGCTTCAGATCGAAACGCAGATGGTTGAAGGGCGCCGGATTACTGACAAGCCTATGCTGGATGTTGTGACCATGGTGTATGGTGGGCTCGTCAACAAAACTCTGGTGGCCCAGCTGCAGGTATCCGGCTGTAATGCCATCGGGCTCACCGGGGCCGACGGCGGGATAATCAGATCCGTTAAAAGGCCTGTCAAAACTGTTGATTATGGGTTTGTGGGAGATATAGAAGCGGTGAATGCCAGCCAGATAAATGCACTTCTGGAAAGTAATTTAGTTCCCGTAATAGCCCCTCTGACCTACGATAAAGCAGGTACCTTGCTCAATACCAATGCGGATACGATGGCTTCGGCTACGGCCATCGCGATGGCTTCTTTTTATACGGCCAACCTTATTTATTGCTTTGAAAAAAAAGGAGTACTCTCTGATCCTGACAATGATGATGCGGTTATACCTTCCTTGAGTCCGGTATCATATCTTGAGCACAAAGAAAAAGGAGTTATCAATAAAGGGATGATCCCAAAGCTCGATAACGCTTTTGCAGCTTTACAGGCCGGTGTGGGCAAGGTGACCATTTGCCATGCCGATGATTTGCTGAAGGCCATTGGAGAACAGGCAGGAACTACCATTACGCTGTAATTTTTAGAAACAATCGGTAAATAAACCGCTTATATTTAGGATATTAGTCTGTATTGTAATGGTTTTATCAAACTTTTCGGGGATGTTAAATACCATCCGAAGGTTTTGTCAGTTCTATAGGTAATAGTTTTTTTGATTTAGTTAATAACAAAAAGAGACAGACTGGTTGGTTTGTCTCTTTTTTATGACAGCACCTGCCGAAAGTAACAGGCTGATGTTAATATATGATGCTGGAGGTATCCCCATAAACATGCTTTTTTGTAGAACTAGAAATTTTTCTAGCTCAAAATCCATTTTCCACTACGTATGAAGTTAATTGATACCCTTAGCTTTGAAACTTAAATTTTTAGGCTGAACCATTGACAATCAAAGCTGTGTGAAAAACTAAATTGTGCCTGACACCGTCCTATGCACACTATCCCTGTTTCAGTAATTTTGATGGATCACTTCATCTGATTTGCGTTCTATACACACGTTCAGGGCACAATTTGATTTTTTTTTACGCTGGTATTACCAGGCTTTTTTGTCAGTTCTCCGATACTTTAACCATTAGGATATGGGCTGCCCCTTTAAGGACGCAGTCGGACGATAAAAAATTTACTTCAGAATTACAACCGGCAGAAATGCCACCTACCTGTAGGCCCTAGGGTTATGGGGATTATGGTTGTTATGCGGTACCGGGTAAAGTGCCGGATGAGAAATCCTCCTGTTAGATGATATAAATCCATGAAAAAATTATTGCTCTTCGTTTGTAATGACTTCTACCGCATTGGAATGGTGGTTTCGGTCAGAGAATTTGATCCCGAAGCGGACTTTCATTATGCCGAAAGCCTCGAAGATTCTCTGAATGCCTTAAAAGAGGTTGATTTCGATATACTGATAGCGGATTTACGCCTATCCGATCCCGCCAGCCTGGCCTACATCGGTATGATTCAGTCGGTCCGGCCGTCCATCAAAATTATGGTTTTGGGAGAAGAAAATGAAAAAGTATGGGCACTGCCGTTCTATAAAAATGGGGTCCATGCGATATGTCTGAAATCCATGCGAAAGCAAGAGTTTTATATGGCGCTGCAGGCGGTTTCCAACGGAAAAAAATATATGTTCGAAGGCCTTACAGACTTTTTACTGGAAGGGTTGGTGGAGCACAATCTGATGAATCTGCTGTCAAAACGGGAGACCGAAGTACTTGATTACCTGGTCAAGGGATTTAGAACTGCCGAAATTGCGGCACATCTCGCACTGAGGCCCTCCACCATCAGTACCGTTAAAGCCAATGTTTACCATAAAATGCAGGTCACCAATCTGATAGACCTGATCTCAAAGGTGAAGTTCAATCCTAAATATGCGGAATTCTGATTGTCCAGGTGAGCAGTGAGGTCCTGGTACTTCTAGTTGTCGGGAATTAAGTCATTAATTTTTTTGCTGCTTTTGTTACAAAAAAATTCTTAACTATTCGCCCCTTCCCAGCCAGAGGATTGCATTGGTGATCAGCTTATTTTGTTCCTCATTTTCAAAAGTGAATGATAGTTCCCTGTTGGTTTTGTTTTCGTAATCAATATCATTATGCCCCATATTGAAGTATACCATCCGGTATTTCTGATTACTCCAAACCACGGGATAATAACCACTGTGCCAGATTTCATGCGCTTTCGGTCCGGTACCGAGCGGGAAGCTGGAGGGGTCTATGGAGAGTAAAATATTAATATCCGGGTTGGCCTTCAGGTCCTTTTCCCACCGGTACCATTCATTCGGAGATGCTTTGATGGTAGCGGGTAAATTCTTGGTTATCGGGCTGCTGCGGTCTTCCACACGCAGAATAGCTGAAGTTGGCCGCCAGGTATTACTGCCATACTGCCCCGATCCCAGAAAATCATGATGGTACCAGTCCCAGTTTTGCGGATATGCTGAGGGAGTAAGTGCAAAAGCGGCAAAGTGGAAACCCATCCACCCACCGCCATTTTCCATATATTTCTGAAATGCAGCCCTTTGCTCGGGTTTTTCGGGGCGTGTATCCAGGAAAAGAACCACCTGGTACCTGGAGAGAAATTCCGGATTGAGGTTATCCCAGTTGCTGGTTGAGTCGTAGGTGAAATGGTTGCTGGCAGCAAGTTTGGGAAACCATTTATGTGCTTCACCCACAAAGCTTATATGCGCTTTGTCGTTCTTGCCGGTAAAGAATGCGATAACCTTAAAGGTTTTATGGTCCTGGGCAACGATTTTCGGGTAAGTAAAAAGCAGGCCCAGTACGGCGCATAGCAACCCTTTTCTACTAAATGAGAGCATGTTACAAGTAAATTCAGAAGTGACAGATTTCTTCAAAATAACTCATAAATAGTATACGATTTAGTATCTGGTTTATTTTTGTTATTGTACCACCAGGATCTTCTGGCTGATGCTTTTTTCGGATGAGGTTAAGCGCACGATATACATTCCGGAATTCAGCTGGTGTACGGGCATATCAATCGTTCCGGAGCGGCCCGAAATATCCGTTTTCAATTATATTGTTCCGCGACTGTCCAGTACTTCCAACTGATAATAGGGTTCCTTAACTGTTACATTCATATTCCCGGTGTACGGCATGGAGAAAACGATAGGCTGATCCGGCGGGTGAAACAGAAGCTGTTACGGTTCCTACCTTTTCAAAGGCGGTTGTCCAATGTAGCAAAGTGCCTTCGGCAATCACAGTCCCTTTGAAATCAA
Source organism: Dyadobacter sp. CECT 9275 (assembly GCF_907164905.1). Lineage (NCBI taxonomy): Bacteria > Pseudomonadati > Bacteroidota > Cytophagia > Cytophagales > Spirosomataceae > Dyadobacter > Dyadobacter helix. Next base: position 4,224,118 of record NZ_CAJRAF010000002.1, read on the forward strand.
CGAGTGTAACGATCAATTCGCCTTCTTCTTCAATCAGGATGAAAAGAGGCTGTATCAAAATGAAAATCAGCCAAATATAGTTCTGCAAATTACTGAGCTAGTTGCTCTGGCTCCGAACGGAACTGAATCAAACAAAAAGAGGCTGTCGTGGAATAAAATTTTTCGAAATTTCATTCTGAGACAGCCTCTTTTTGTATTTATAATCAAGGTGTTAGTTATAGAAAAACTCACCATACTCACTTTTTATGGTGAGTTTTTTCAACGGTGATGCTTCGACACGGCCGATGATCTGTGCGTCAATCCCAAAGGATTTTGAAATTTCAATCACTCTTGCGGCATACTCAGGAGAAAGATATATCTCCAGCCGGTGCCCCATATTAAAAACCTTATACATTTCCTGCCAGCTGGTACCACTTTGTTCCTGAATGAGTGCGAACAAAGGAGGAACAGGTAACAGATTGTCTTTAATGATATGCAGATTGTCCACAAAATGGAGAATTTTGGTCTGTGCGCCGCCGCTGCAGTGGACCATACCATGGATCAATGTCCGCATTTCGTCCAGCAAGGCTTTGGCCACCGGAGCATAGGTGCGGGTAGGAGAAAGTATCAGCTTGCCGGCATCCACTGGTGATCCTTCGATGTTATCCGTAAGTGATTTGGTTCCGCTGTATACCAGTTCCGGGTTTACTTCCGGGTCAAAACTTTCAGGGTATTTTTCAGCCAGGTATTTGCCGAGCACATCGTGGCGGGCTGAGGTAAGCCCGTTGCTGCCCATGCCCCCGTTGTATTCATTTTCGTAGCTTGCCTGGCCGTAAGATGCAAGCCCCACAATCACATCTCCTGCCTGAATATTTGCATTATCAATTACTTCAGATCTTTTCATACGGGCAATTACCGTACTGTTCACCGTCACCGTTCTGACCAGATCACCCACATCCGCCGTTTCGCCACCTGTACTGTATATTTCCACACCATAACTTCTCAGCATTTCCAGGACTTCTTCAGCACCGTTAATCACTTCCGCGATTACTTCGCCGGGTATCCGGTTTTTGTTTCTGTCGATGGTGGAGGAGTACAACATGGGTCCTGTGGCACCAACGCAGAGCAGATCATCGGTATTCATTACGATGGCATCTTGAGCAATACCCTTCCACACCGAGATATCTCCGGTTTCTTTCCAGTAAAGGTAGGCCAGCGAGGTTTTGGTACCGGCACCGTCAGCATGCATAACGGTACAATATTCAGGATCTCCGGCAAGGATATCAGGTACAATCTTGCAAAATGCTTTGGGGAAAATACCCTTGTCAATCTTTTCAATCGCTTTGTGAACGTCTTCCTTTGAAGCTGAAACGCCCCGCTGCAGGTACCTGTCGGTGTTTGTCATACAATTTATAACCTGTTTAAGGGCACAAAAGTAGGAAAAAAGGCGGGGGGAAGGAAGAAAAATCCTGATGGCGGGTTATGTTAAACCATAACTTTCATGTCTGCCGACTTTCCTGCTGATAATAAGGTGATTGGGTGATTAACTGTAAAATGAAGTGATTTTAAAATAAAATAAATGCAAAAACCTTTTTAACTTTACAATTAAGAAGTAAAAAATACTTTGACAATATAATCTCTGTTACTGAGCTTGTATTCTCAATAAACACCTGTCCTTCATGATGATATTCAAGTTAGAACGGTTCATTTTTACTGCGTTACTAGGCCTGGTGCTAAATATCACAGCACAGGCGCAATCCACCACCAGGGAGTTGGCAGAGGCCGATACCCTCAATACAATAGAATCGCTGGTTTCTTTTGCCACGAAACACCTGCATATTCCATACCGGTCTGGCGGAACTTCCAAAAGAGGATTTGATTGTTCGGGTTTTGTAAGATACTGCTACAATAAGCTGGATATTACGCTGCCTCATTCCAGTTCTGCACAGGCAAATCACGGGGAGAAAATAGAACTTGAACAAGCCCGGCCCGGGGATCTTATTTTTTTTAAAGGACAAAGCAGCAAGAGTTCCAGGATCGGGCATGTGGGCATTATCACGGAGGTAACCCCATCATACGTGCGTTTTATTCACTCGGCATTCAAAGGCGGCATTCGTTACGATTTGCTCAGTGCCAGTTACTACCAGAAAAGATTTGTAGCGATCAGGAGGATGATCCAATAATTGAGACCGCTCCGGTTTGCTGAACCCACGCGTGTATCCGTTGCTCCGGAAGTGATATGGCGCTTCTATCTTAATCCCTCTCTTTAGTTCCGTTAATGGAAAAACCTGATTAATTTTGCCATCAAAAAGAACCTTGCTTTGGTAGTCGCAAGCTTTATCGGGCAGTCCGACACGCAGCGGTTGGTTTTGTTTTATGTACCATCCGGCCTCGACAATCTCCAAGCGATATTCAGAAGCCATCTAAAAATCAGGTAATATTTTGAAACTCTGGCAAAAGGAAAATACGGTTACTTCCGAAAAAATTGAGCGTTTTACCGTTGGAAGGGATCGGGAAATGGATTTGAATCTGGCAGAATTTGATGTGCTGGGTAATCTGGCGCACGCTCAGATGCTGGAGTCGATCGGCCTCCTGAGCGCCGGTGAACTTGCCAGCTTACAGGAAGAACTTTCTGTGATCTATGCGCAGGTCCAGCGTGGTGAATTTGTGATAGAAGAAGGCGTGGAAGATGTGCATTCTCAGGTGGAGCTCATGCTCACGCGTAAACTGGGAGATACCGGCAAGAAAATTCACAGCGGACGTTCCCGTAATGACCAGGTACTGGTGGACATGAAGTTGTATACCCGTGATCGTCTCTTTAAAGTGGTGCAGGCCACGGATAAACTTTTTTCAACACTCATAAAGAGGTCGGAACAGCATAAAAATGATCTGTTACCTGGGTATACCCATCTGCAGATTGCAATGCCGTCGTCTTTCGGTTTGTGGTTTGGAGCATACGCCGAAGGTTTAATAGACGATGTGATCCAGCTCAGAGCCGCTTACCGGCTGGCTAACCGAAATCCGCTGGGGTCGGGTGCTGGTTACGGATCGTCATTTCCGCTCAATCGGAAAATGACAACCGATCTGCTCGGTTTTGAGGGGATGCACCACAATGTGGTTTATGCGCAAATGAGCCGCGGCCGAACCGAACAGGCAGCTCTTACCGCAATTTCTTCACTCGCCGCAACAGTTTCCCGTCTGGCCATGGACGTATGTCTGTACAATAGCCAGAACTTCAGTTTTATTATATTGCCAGATGATATGACCACTGGCAGCAGTATCATGCCACACAAGAAAAATCCGGATGTGGCAGAATTGCTTCGTGCCAAAACAAACCGGATGAAGGCGTTGCCGATGGAAGTAACGATGGTGTTGAGCAATCTGCCATCGGGATATCATCGGGATATGCAGCTGCTCAAAGAAATATTAATGCCCGCTTTTGACGAAATACTGGACTGTCTGGATATCGCCAATTTTATGCTTGAAAACATGCAGGTAAAACAGGATCTACTGAATGAGCCGAAGTATGATCTGTTGTTCAGTGTGGAGAGGGTCAATGATTTGGTTATCAAAGGGGTACCATTCCGCGATGCCTATCGCCAGGTTGGAGCGGAAATTGCAGACGGAACCTATGAAGCTCCCCGTGTATTAAATCATACCCATGAGGGGAGTATAGGAAATCTGCAAAACGATCTGATACGGGCAAGAATGGACGAAGAACTGGAAAGTTTCGCTTTTGAAAACGTAGAGCAGTCAGTTAAGAAACTGTTAGCTTCTGCCGATGCGGGGATTGTTTAGCAACCGTCATTCGGTTTCTACCTTATGATGGGACAATGAACGGTCTGTAGTGGTGCGTTGGCTATCCGGCCCGATGCCGAAACAAGCGGGTTGTTGTCGAGGCTGGTAGCAATGGCTGGTTTTTGCCTGATGTTGTATTGGGTGACTAAAGCATCTGTTATGACAAAACGACATTAATATTGCTCTTGACTATCCTTGCTTACCAACGCTCCCCGGTAGGGAAGCGCACTCCCATACGGGCTCGGACGCATTCACTTTGTCGATTTATGAGATGAGTTGACGCAAACCAGATTGTACAGGGTACTGGAACGATTAATGATACAATGAAATAATCTTTCGTTTACTGGACTTACTAAATATGACATCAATGCTTTGTGTTACATTTGAAAAAGCGGAATTAATTGGAATACTGGCAAATGTTATTTTTCTGAGTGTCGGCGGGTATTTGCTTTACCTAGTCATTCGGGCTCTTAAAAAATACATCGGTCAAAAATAGTAAGAAGAAACTTAGGCCCTGGTTGATGCCGGTGGGCCTCGGGCGTCCAAAAGATCTGTCGGAGCTTGTCCTGCCCCTGACAAATATTCTATTTTGGTTCCGATTGCTTAGTGAGGAAATTCATGATTAACCATGCTGCAGAATAGATAAATCCACAGAGGGTGAAAATGACATCATAACCCCCTCGCAGATTTCCCACGGCCTTATACTGGTCTAGTATTGAGCCAATTAGCATGGGGAATAGTATACCTCCTGCCGCACCGGCCATACCTGCGATACCTACCACGGAGCTTACTGATTCTTTGGGGAAAAGGTCAGATGCTAACGTAAAAACATTGGTTGCCCATGCCTGGTGCAGCGCAACCGCCAGGCTTAACAAGGCTACGGCAAACCACACGTTAGTCATAAACTGAACCAGGATAATCGAGAATTCTAACAGTGCAAAAATCAATAACGCACTCTTTCGGGCTTTAAGAACCGACCAGCCTTTTTTGATCAGCCACGAAGAGAAATAGCCTCCGCCAACGGAACCAATGGTCGTAGCCGCGTAAATGACCATGAGCGGTAAGCTCGGCTTTTTTAAGTCCAGCCCGAACGTTGAAGCGAAATAGGAAGGCAGCCAGAAGAGGAAAAACCAGTAAATAGGATCGATCAAAAATTTCCCGGTCACAACAGCCCACGTCTGTGGCATACGGAAAAGTGCGCCCCATTTTATAGCCGGGGCTGGCTGCTTCGCCAGATCCTGACCTTCATGGATCATAGCGAGCTCATCTGCGGTTACGCGGCTATGTTTTGCCGGAAGCTCATACACCAGCCACCAGACAATTAGCCATATAAACCCGAAAAAACCTGTGATCCAGAAAACTTCCTGCCAGCCGTAAGAGCTTAAAATCCAGGGAACGATCAGGAGCGCTGCCACCACACCCACGCTGGATCCTGCATTGAGAATACCCGTTGCCAATCCTTTTTCTTTTTTTGGAAACCATTCCGAGACCGCTTTCATAGCAGCCGGAAAATTACCTGCTTCGCCAATGCCAAGAATCATTCTCACTGCCGCAAATCCCGAAACACTGCGGACGACCGCATGCATCATACCAGCCAGGCTCCATATAATCACGGCAATTGCATAGCCCCATTTGGTGCCTACTCTGTCTATGAGCCGTCCCATGAGCAGCAACCCAGTAGCGTACGCAGCACTGAATGCCATTACGATACGTGCGAAATCGGTTTCGGTCCAATCGAATTCCTTTTCCAGAACCGGTTTTAGTAAGCCAATTACCTGGCGGTCGATATAGTTGATTGTGGTTGCAATCAACAGCATGGTCACGATGAACCATCGGTAGTTTTTCATAGTTGTTTTTTTATGGTAGCCTAACAGATATCCTGACTCGTGGTTTTGCTCAGTTACCCAACCCGCTCAGGAATTTAATCAGGTCGCGCACTTCTTCTTCGGAGTAACCGTCGGCAAGTCCGCCCGGCATGATGGAGCCGCTTTCTGTTTTGACGGCTATTTCTTTTTTATCGATTATAACCGGCTTTTTCGAATCTGTGGTTGAGACGCTAATCATATCGGCATTCTCAAAAAGCTTTATACCTTGAATCAGTCCGCCTTTTTTTGTTTCAACCATGATCCTGTTATAACCCTCCTTTACATTTTGATTTGGCCAGAGCAACTCTGTGATAATTTCACGTGGCGAAAGCCCCTTTCCGATTGCAGAAAGGTCAGGGCCAATGTTTCCGCCTTTTCCCTGAATCGTGTGGCAGGAGGCGCAGGAGGGATTTGCATAGTACAAGGCTGCTCCCTTTTTTGCATCACCTCTTTCGGTGATGGCGGCATTTAATTTCTCCACATAATCAGGACTATAAGCCCGGGTTGTGAGAGCCCCGTTTCCCGACATCCTTTTCAGCTGCCTTTTGAGTTCAGGCGCGTCGATTCCTTTCAGATCAAGGATTTCAATCACCTGTCTGGAGCGATCAGCCGACAGGTCAGCATTTTTGAGCAGGTTCGTAAAAGCAGGAATCCCGCCTTTCTGATCTATCACGGGAGAAATCATATCACGCAAACTGGCAGGGTCCGAAGTTTGTATGACCTCCTTTAAAGTAGCGCGGGCAGCCGTTTGAATGTCCAGTAAACTCAGGCTTTTGAGAGATGCCATCTTCATCGACTTGGAGGATTCAGGATTATCCAGTATTTTTTTCAGAAGAACCAGGCTTGCTTTGCCTCCCAGTTCCACGACAGCCTGAAGACTTTCACCCTGTATTTTTTCACTAACGGTGTTTCCGGCTGCAAATTCCTGTAATGTGGGCACCATTGCTTTGATGTTCCATGCTTTTACGAGACGGATGATCTGGATTTTTACATGGTCCTGCCCGGGAGATTGCAGGATTTGTTTAAGCCTGGAAACAGATTTTTCTGGCAGCAGCCGTGGTTTTGTTTTACCTAAACTTTCAAATAATAACGCATCGGATTCAGAAAACGGATGATTGATTACAAACGTGATATCTTCCGGGGTTCCTTTCCGGGCCAGGTTCAGCAGCAGGCTTCGTTTCGTGTCGGCCGAGATGTTTTCCGTTTGGGCCAGGGATCGGAATTGTGCTGCCGTGTACCCGTCAGGCGGCGAAACAGCCACCATATACGCAAGATGTGACGGCTTGTTGAAAGTAATATTTCCTGTTTGAAGAGCGGGAGACCAATACGGCTCTAATGCGTGGATCGCTTTTTCAAGAGCATATTTTATAAATTTATCCACTGGATGATCCAGCACCTGAGCGGCAGTAACGATAGCCAGCGGTGTACGCATATTGGCCACGGCTACCAATGCTTCAAGCCTTACGCCGGGATCGGTATCGTTGATGAGGGGTATCAACATCTGCAGCGGATCTGGTAATCTGTCCGCCCACCGTCCTGCTGCATGTGCGGCATAGCTTCTAGCCCCGGGATCTGATCCTGCTGCCAGAATTTTCAGTAGTTTTTCATTGACTATTTCATGGCTTTCGTAAACCCCGATGGCTTCCATGATATGGTGCTCATAGCCGGGGTCGCCAGGGTGTAATTTAGCAACCCAGTTAGACATTGCTGTTTTTACTTCGTCAACCGGACTTTGCGCCAGCAATCGTTTTACCTGATACCTGACCCAGTGTTCATCCGATTTCAGGTACTCCGGCAGATCGGCAACGCGGGTTCTGGCAAGGTCGGGCGGAGTGAGCAGCTTTCGGTTGTTCGCCGTGATCCGCCATATTCTTCCATGGGTCTTGTCACGATCGGGATGGCGCATGGATGCCTGATAATGACCAATAATCGGGTTGTACCAGTCAAGCACATAAAGCGCACCATCGGGGCCTACTTTGATATCGATCGGCCGGAAGCTCCTGCTGGTGGAGTTGAGCAGAGGTTCCAGTAATTGCGAGATGTATCCCGAAGAATCCTTTGTTACCCGCATGCGCTCAACTTTGTTGTTATAATAGCCGGCGACTACAAAATCTCCCTGTAGGTCGTCGGGCAGGTGTTTTGTGCGAATAATTTCAATGATAGAGCCTTTGATCACGAGCTTGCCGATGGGTGGCAGCAGGGCGCGGTGGCTGCTTTTGATCATCCCGGGCACGGTATAGAACAGTTCGGGATCATTGGCCTTATGGAACATTTGTCCCCAGTCCCCGAAATTCATTCCCCAGGGGTTTACACTCGCCATGGAACCATCCAGAAACCCGTCGAGCCTTCGCTGCAGTGGGCGGTACCTCCATATACCGGCGCGGTCGGCCTTTTCTATTCCCCAGGGCGTTTCCACGCGGCTGTAAATGCTATGGCCCTGCGAAAAGAAGAGCTCACCCCCGGGACTCCAGACAAAGGAATTGATCGTTTGGTGTGAGTCGTTGGTGCCAAAACCAGTGAGCAACACATCCCTTGTATCCGCTTTACCGTCTCCATTGGTATCCTTCAAAAACAGCAATTCCGTTTGTTCTCCGAGGTAAACACCGCCATGGCCCAGCTCGAAGCCCAGCGGCATATGGAGCCCTTCCGCAAAAACAGATGAAAAATCGGCTTTACCATCCTGATCCCGATCTTCCAGGATCATCAGTTTGTCATTGGGTTTTGTGCCGGGGATCAGCTGGGGATACGAAGGGATCGTCAGAACCCAAAGCCTGCCTTTTTCATCCCATCGCATTGCACAGGGATCCGCGATGCCCAGCTGTTCCGAAGCATAGAGCTCTATTTTGTATCCATCTGCAATTTGAAATGACGCCATTTCGGCTTCAACCGAGTTATCCTTCTCCGAGGCCGCCACGGACATGGTATTCACCTGAGCACGGGTAACACCGGTGATGAGATGTAACAAAATAATTGCGGATGTAACCGGGTATTTTTTTGTGAACATAAAAAGGTATCTATGTTAGTCAATAGGCTCTCACCAATTTGGTTTGTTCCGTATAAATTCGGTTCTCAGCATCTTTCATCAGGTTTTCAAATAATTTCATTTCTTCCGGAAAAATGCGTTTGCTTTTGTCTGTCCAGTCGTGGCTGAAAGGAACGGTCATCCGGTCGCCATACAAAAAGGCCCAGTTGCCAGGCCTCCAGTAGTTAAACCACAGGATGTTCTTCCTGAGAATTTCATCACGAAGCGGCTCAAGCTTTTCGGTATAATCATCAGGGAGCTTTAATTCCCGAAGAATAGCCGAAGCCATCAGTCGCTGCCCCTCCGCAGTGAGGTGTATGCCATTGGTTGTTAAAGTGCCTGCCAGCGCAGACTTCTGCAAGGGATGGTACACATCCACAAACCCAATTCCCAGCAAGGCCGCCAGATCCCTCACGGCTTCCACATATTTTTCGAGAGGTGCCGCCGCAAGCGGGTTTTCGGTGGTGTGGCTGAGTTTGTCTGGTTCAAAAGGAGTAGGCGAGAGGAGGAAAATCCGACGTTTGTCGTGGCGGATCGTGTTGAGCAAATTTTTGTAGGCTGATACAAATGATTCCAGACGGCCCATACCTTCCAGAGATTCCGTTTGTCCGAACTGTACAAATACGGTACCTGCTCCCAGGCTGTCGATACTGCTGCTCCATGATCCAAACCCTACATCCCTGAACTGCTCATACACTGTATCGCCATCCCATCCCAGATTTCTCAACTTCAACTTAAGCTGAGGATTACCAGCCAGGAGCATGGTTTCCAGATAGGCGTCCTTGCGCATGTTGGCAATGTTGGTTCCTCCTGCAAAAACGATGGGGTCTGCGCTGCTGAAATGAAGGGGGGTACTTCCCAGCCTCTTGTCCAGAGGCTCTTCCAGCATTTCATTGAGTGCCGACTCCCCCAAACCAGCCAGGGAAATCACAGGATTGTGCACCAGTTTTTTGATTTTGTACCGCACAGTCTGGGGGTCGCCGCTGTGTATCTGTAACGCGATATACCCCGATGTATCTCCTCCTTTGTCTCTGACTGCAACCGCAATTTTTCCATTGATAGCGGTCCAGATCCGGTCACCGGAAGCCAAAATTTCGTAATGGTTCCACTGGCCCGGCTTTACCGCTTTCTCGCCCCGATCAGACCAGAATAATTTACCCCGACCGTGCTCATGATATAACCTTCCCCAAACATCCTTCCCCATGTCGGCCTGGTATCCCCTGGCCTGCCCATATGCATTCACTTTTTGAGAGCGAAACTGAATGCCCGCATTCCGGTCGTTGGGGCCGAGCTGTACATCGATACTGAGATAGAAATCGGCTACTTTTACCTCAGACCATAGAAACTGGTTCTTCCCGACCTTTTTTGTCGCTTTGCCGATAATGACGCCATCCTGAACAGACCAGAGCGTTAAATCAGAGGCGGTCCAGCCATTCAGACTTTTTCCATTAAAAAAACGGTTATCAGTCGTAGGCTGTGCGTACATTGGGGTCATCGACAGCAGCAGCAATAAAGTCTGCAGGGTTTTTACAGGCCGACAAAAGATTGCTTTGGTAAACCGAAGATACAATAACCGCATGTTTCTGAGTTTAAATTTAGATACGTACCGCCTGACGAGCGAGCAAAACCCATTTGCCGTTCTCTTTTTGCCAAACCATCAATACTTTGAGTTTAACTGTACCCGGTTCCTTGCCGGCATCATGCGTATGAGCAAAAAACGTGTGACGAACAATGGCCGTTTTGTCTACGATCCTGATGGTCTGTTCCGTTAATTCAAGAGAATTGAAATTGTATTTGCCGGTAACCATGGACGCTATGCAGGTCTTTTGATCTTCAACCAGGCCGTTGGAATGTCCATAAGTAAGGGCAGCGGAAGTTAGTTCTTCGAAGGTAGCCTGGTCGGGGTCCACCATTGTTTTTCTAAATTTTTCAACGGCTTCGGCCACCGCTTTTTCATCGGCTGACTGTGCGATCACTGAACCTGCGCTCATAAAAAAAATGATTAGGATAAATAATAGGTCTTTCATATAAACTGAATTTGGTTTACTTTTTTTGCTGTGCCCGGTAATTGGCAATGGCCTCGGAGATCGTCAGGGCTCGGGCATATATACTGACCTTGCTTACCAGTCCGGGGCCTTTTGGACTTATTTTTAATTCCTTTGCACCGGCAACGGATTTCAGGTTCGGATTGAAACGGCCCCATCCAAACTGCCTGGTATGCCCGCCATCGTTGAGTATACCGTCAACGACGAAAGATATAATCCTGGGGCCGCCGTCAAGGATGATGCTGGCATAGTGGTCTTTACCTGGCTTCAGTATATCTACATCACAGCTCCATGCCGATTGCACCCTTCCGTCGTTCAATGTTATTTCAAGGGCCTTTTTGTCGTTTATTCCTACAAACCAACCTTTCCCGGTCGAATCCCGGGCGTCCAGAAGAACAGGAGCTCCTGCCAGGTCTTTAAGATTAAAAGTGATGTCGATCGAAAAACCGTTCGTCAGCATCATACCGCCGCCATCCATACGTGCAGGATCTCTTTTAACAAAGTCTGGCAGCAGGGGGGCTGGCACTGTTCGGGAAGACTTTTGTCCCTGACCCGGCCAGCTCATAAGAATGCCCTCGGCTTTCTTTTTGTTTTCGAATTGTGCCCACAAACCATTGAGCAGTTTTGGGTCAATATGATGTACCCTTGCAATATCCTTTTGTGTTTCGGTGATATAGTAATTTCCCCTGTCTTCAACCAGGTCGGGATAGCTCATTCTGATCAGGGGATCGTCATCGTACAGGAGTACCTCCGGCTGTGTCCATTGAATGATCTTTCCTTTTGGAGAATCGACCTCAATGCCACCGCTTACCCAGGCTGGATTACGGTCTTCGTAGGCAATATTCCGGCGGTTGGGGTGATTCCGGATAAAAACGCCGCCGTGGTTATGAAACCAGTAGAGGTACTTCCCATTTTCACATTTCCACACAAAATTGGCAGCCCGCGGATGTTTCATGAGGCGGCCGTCGGCATATCGCATGTATTGCGGTGGCTCCCAGGAATGGCCCTTGTCTCGGCTGTAAGTATAAGCGGGATGTCCGTCAATGGTTCGGTATACGCAGAAAAAAGTGCCGTCGCTGAGTACGACCAGGTTCTGTTCTTCGGCGATCGGTCCGCCGCCCTGGGCAGGAGTGCGCAGCCCGACCTCTCCGTCTGGGAGCGTCAGCCATTGGGCTTTTGCCGGGTCCGGGACGGACAGAAGGTCTGGGCTTTGTAACAATGCGCCCTCGCTCGTGGTGAAAAAGCCTTCCCCAAATCCACCCACTTTGTGAATCGGCACATACGCCGATTTTTCAAATGCAAATGCTCTCCCCACATTCCAGAAGTACTGTATCTTGCCCTGATACGGGTTTTTCCGGTCAATGTCAAAATTCCTGACCGGAATAGTGATCCTGCCGGGCGACCAGCTTTTGCCGTGGTCATCGGAGTATTTGAATACAAAATAACCCTGGCTGTCAACCCGCTTCACAAGTCCGTCCCTGTAAGGAGGATTGTCCCCCTTGACGGCACGGGTATTGTCCGTATTGTGATTGTAAAAAACAAAAATTCTTCCAGACGGAGCTTTTAATAAAACTGCATAAGATGCTTCTGGCCCTCTGGAGGGTTCTACGTCCACTTTGTCGATCCAGGTTTTACCCTGGTCCAGGCTTCTTTGGGAAATTACGTGCTGTCCTGACTCACCCTCATGGCTTTGGCCGGTCGTCAGCACGCATAGCCAGGCTCCGTCATTGGTTTTGACAATATAAGGCTGGTCACTGTAACTTTCATCAGGAATGACCAAGCCCGTTTTGATGTTCCGGGAGTCGGGCTGGGCCAAGGATTGCGTTTTGAAAAGTAGTAAAGCAGCAGCTAAAAATGCCAGTCCCATTATTTTTGAATTGAATTTCATATTTCTTGTTACCGACAAATTCATTGTTTCTTTATTTTAATGATTGCATAAGGAGAAAGTGCAGGAATTTCAAGAATTACCCGGTTATCCTGAATTTGGGGTTTTAAAGAGGTGCTTTTTATCAGTCTTGCGTAATCGCCAGTAGCCTCCGCCTGGTCATGTTTGTTTTTAGAATAGGCATCCGGCAGAAGCAGAGTGAACTCCCAGTCCTTGTCTATTCCCATACCGGACATATCAAGCGAAACAGAAAACGGCTCTGCATGGGTACCCCATTCAACCAGATGTAAGGCAATGGCCTGGTTTGTCTTCTCGGGAATGGTTCTGATGAATGCATACACCTCCTCTGAACCACCGGTTATCGTGACGAAGGGTTTGCTGTACCGGCTGTCCGTGAGGTTCTTGCCGCTAACGGCTGCATCCTCGTAACCATCCATCAGAGCCGCATTTCCACGAACAAAGCCGTACAAATCCGCATATTCTTCTGGCCTTCCATAGTATCTGACCGAGCCGGTAGGGGTTGATTTCAGGTATACATCCCAGGGGACGATCAGGTGCCCGCCGCTGGCGTAGCTGGTTGCGATTACCCTCCTGGTAAAATTGACATCTTCCGAAACGAACGTGAAAACCTGTGCTTTCCCAAGCTTTTCGGTGGCTTTGAACTTGGCATATATAATTTGAGGATTGGCTTCCTTTACCGGCAGTTCAGCCATACCGAAGTCAAACAGGTGATAAGGTGAAGTCCAGTCGCTGTTGTAATTGTTGCTTGAAAAGGGCACATGATGTCCGGCATACGCATCGAGTTGTTTACCCATATCCTTAAAAAAATCTTCAACGGAAGCTTTCTGGATATCCTTTACAGTTGCTCCCGAGGCTGCAGCCTTGCTTTTGCAGAAGCTGCAGTAACAACCACCCCAGGCCATGGCCGCCATATTCATCCTGGGGTCATCTACCTGAATAAAATCCGCGCCGGCATCGATAAGTCGCTTGGTGTGCGCCAGATACGTGGCCCGGTAATCATCGCTGTTCACACAACCCCAAAATACGCCCCAGCCTTCCATCCAGGGTGCAGTTAGTCGGGCTCCTCCCGAATCCAGGATCCGGCCCAGGGTTTGTCCTCCTTTTGTGTCGGGCAGGTTGGCATTGACCGTGCCGCCATATTGGTATCCACGTTTTTTTACCTCCTGAATCCACGTCTTATCGTCATTGTATACCCAGTCGAGCCTGGAAGCATGGAAAGCAGCTGCAACAGGGAAAGTCTGAAGGGTGTCAGCAGCATTGGCGGGATGCTTCCAGCGTGATGAAAAGCAGACATCGCTGTAACGCGGCGCACCCGGAACGGCGACCCGTTTCGAGGCCATCAGTTGAGATCCGGGTCCGGGTATTTCATTTTTTTTACAGCCCGATACATTCAGTGAAATTGCCAGCAGAAACAAAAGAAGAATAGTTCGGGCGTTAAAACACCTGTTATATCCAAAAGCTGATTTTCTATGCAAAAATTGTTTACCGTTCATAAGGTCAGATAAAAAGTTCAGGAATAGTTTGGATGTTTTGGTGAAAAACAATCTGCTGTTCGGAGGATGTTTACAGAGATACAACGCTTGGGAGGTGGAAATACTGCCATCATGATTCGTTAATTGATGCTTCCCTTCTGGCCAGGGGATACTCGTGACAGAGGTAATACCGCCGTTCTTCGTCTTCCTCAATCTCGGGAAACCGCTGGCCGTAATCTACCAGGAACACATTATCGTTGTAGTCGTCGCATACGCTGGATATCTCGGCACTCAGTGTGTATCCGGTTCCGTCGATCTGATATCCTGTCCCTTCTTCTCCCCAAAACTGATGAATGGTCCTCGGATGTATGGTGAGGCTTTCTCCCGGCCGCAAGCGCACGATTTCGCCGGGACCGAGACGGCGTGTGCAACCGTCTACCTGCGTCAGAAAAGTTTCTTTGGACGGGTTTCCGTCTGCATCTGCTTTGGTAAGCTGAACCAATACGTTACCTCCCGCCCGGCAAATGATATCTTCTCTTTTGGAAAGATGGAAGTGCGCAGGTGCACGTTGATTTTCGGGATCGATAAGCCACTTTTCTGCATATTGTTTCAGATAGGCAGGATGACTGGGGCGTCCGTTTCTAACGGTAAACAAGGTCCTGCCGATATTGTGAAAATCCTTGCTGCCAAAATCGGTAACATCCCAGCCCAGCATACACTGCCTGATCTCGTCATATTCTGTACCAATGGTTTCCCACACCGCGGGCGTCCAGTTTGCAAAAGGGGGAAGGTGGGTGCCGAAATGTTTAATGACTTCCCTGGCAGTATCGATGCTGTTGTTAATAATGGATCGTTTTAAGTTCATTTTATTGAATAAATGCTCTGGTTGGAAATTTTTTGAGGACAATACCCGGTAACCCCTCCCGGCAGCAACTCGCCGGGAGGTTAGGGGGGGGTGTTTGAAAAAGGGAGTTCTTAGTAACCCGGATTCTGAGGAAGCAGGTTGGGATTGATTAATATATCATTAATATGAACAGGGAGCAGCGCTTTCTTATCTGTATTGAGTACCGCCTTCACCCGGCCAGTCCGCAGCAGGTCGTACCAGCGGTGCCCTTCGAAGCACAGTTCGATGAAACGCTCTTCCTCGATCGCGATGAGGACGGCTTCTTTAGTTGTAGCGGTGGTATTGGGCAGGCCGGCGCGTTTTCTGATGGTATTCAGCAGGTCAATAGCCTCGGTAACTTTGCCAAGCTGGGCTTGCGCTTCGGCCTTCATAAGGATCACATCGGCAAGCCGGAGAATGATAAAGTTACTGTCACTGAACCGGCTCGCACCAACAATGGTGCCCTGGTATTTAGCCACTGACCGGACATTTTTATAAGTGGAAAGACTGTCGCTGTAGAATATGGCCCCTGCTTTCCTCAAGTCACCATTTACAAATGCATTTTCGATTTTTTTGGAAGGAATCAGTATCTGTTCTCCGCCCGTTTGCACTTTGGTACTTCTGGGGATAAATAATCTGACCAGTGTATTGAGTTCCTGATTATTATAATTGTACTGAAGCTCCCAAATGGATTCGGCGGTATTTTTGGCCGTAAAAATTGAAGCATAACTGGCTCCCGGAGCCAGGCTGTATACCGGACTGGCTATAACCTTTGTGGTGTAATCCACTACTGACTGCCATTCGTTGGTTTTATTATACGAACTTTTCCAGAGATACACCCGTGCCAGTAGTGCCTGCGCAGCGCCTTTGGTTGCTCTGCCTCTTGTATCTAAGTTAGCGGAATACGAAACTGGTAATTTGCTTTCAGCCTCTTTCAGGTCAGCAACTATTTGATCCAGTACTACCTCAGCAGGAACTCTTGATACCTTCAGATCCACATTCAGGGAAATGGTGGGTTCCAGAACCAGAGGCACCGCGCCCCATAAACGGGTAAGGAAAAAGTAATTAAACGCCCGGAGAAAATAGGCTTCGCCCAATATGCGGTCTCTCACTGCATTGATGGATGGGTCCTGAATGGCCGGGACTTTGGCCAGGATGTTGTTAACGCGGTTAATGGATACGAAAAATTTATTCCAGGTTGCGTAGGTACTGCTGGTGCTAATGTTATCCTGTGTGAACTCCAGCACGGTGGGGTCGGTAATGCCGATGATATCCACCGGCACCTCCAGATTATCGCAGCGCGCATCTCCCCAAACGATCCACCTCGGGTCGTCTCCTTGTATAGCGTCGTAGGAGGCGGTTACCGCGGCTTCGGCATCATTGGCTGTTTTGAAAAAAGTAGTTTCGGTAAGGGCGCTTGGCGGTACCTGATTGATAATCTCCGTGCAAGCAGACACAGACAGGATCAAAACAAAGGCTATCAAAAATGAATATGGTCTCATGATCATTGACAATTAGAATGTAAGATTAATACCTGCAAGGAAGGTGCGTGTCTGTGGATAAACACCCAGGTCAATACCTCCGAGCAGCGGATAACCACTCCTGAAATTCACCTCGGGATCCAGCCCCGAATACTTGGTGACGGTAAACAGGTTTTGCCCTGTCACATATACTTTGGCTCCCTTTATCTTTATTTTCTGAATAACCGAAGAGGGTAAATTGTATGCAAGGGTAACTGTTTTGGCCCGCAAGTAGGACCCGTCTTCCATCCAGCGCGTGGAAACCAGTCCGTTTCTGGCAACGGTACTTGTTGTACCGCGTGGTACGTCGGTGATGTCGCCCTCTTTTTTCCAGCTTCGTAACACTTCTGTTGTGGACGCGTTAAATACAAACCCTCGGTTGGAAGTCAGCCGGGTCTGGTTGAAAATCTCATTTCCATAAGACCATTGCAGCAAAAATGAAAGATCAAAGCCCCTGTATGAAAAAGTGTTTGTCATACCGCCTGTAAACTTTGGATTTGCATTTCCGATGATGGTCCGATCACTGGCGGCATTAATGATCCCGTCTTTGTTCAGATCCACATATTGCATGTCCCCTGCCTGGAAAAGTGGCCCGGAAGCACTGCCATCTCGCATATTAGCGGCCTTTGCTTCTTCTGATGTTGCATAAACCCGACCCGTGGCTACATATCCGTAAATTACCCCGATCGGCTCGCCTACCCGCGCCAACCCCACCGGCGTTTCGCTGTAGTATGCGGCGTCACCTACGGTTTGAAGAATATCCGCATTGTTCTGCGATAGCTTAATGATTTTGTTTCTGTTGAAAGAAAGATTGAAATTGGTGGTCCAGCGAAGCTCCCTGGCCAGGTTCAAAGTACTCAGACTGAATTCGAGGCCCTTGTTCTGGGTATTGCCGACATTTTGAAGAGACGAGGAAAAACCGGATGTGGAAGGGAGATTCACCTGTAGCAGCAAGTCCTTCGTCCGTTTAAGATATACTTCCGCCGAGAACTGAATGCGATTGTTGAGTATTGCAATATCCAGTCCTATATTCGATTGTGTGGTAGATTCCCAGCCCAGGTTCGGATTTGGAATGGCAGAAGGTGCAATTCCAGGTTTTCCACCATAATTGCTTCCCACATTGTACAATCCCTGCCATCCGTAATTGCTGATCTGCTGATTGCCAACCACCCCTATACTTGCCCTTAATTTAAGGTCCGTAAGGAAGTTAGCGTCTGCAAGGAACGACTCTTTCGACAACCTCCAGCCCACAGAGGCCGACGGGAAGAACCCAAATCTTTTGTCGCTCCCAAACCTGGAAGAGCCGTCCCGGCGAATGGAAGTTGTGAACAGGTATTTGTCATCAAATGCATACGTCAGTCTTCCGAAATAGGAGACCAGGCCCCAGTTTGAGTTGGAACTGGAGGCACCTGTAGGTTGTGCCGCGGCATTCAGCGTGGCAATATTATCAGTAGAACCCTGGTTGGCAGAAGCAAATATAGCCTGCGATTTAGACTCCTGCTGGCTGTATCCTGCCAAAACAGAAAGCGTATGGTGCTGTGCAAAAGTCCGCTGGTAGGTAAGGGTATTTTCGTTGACCCAGCTAAAAATCTGGTTATACCCCGTCGTGGAAGGTCTGGCCGCTCCTCCGCTGATGTAGCTGGGGATAAAATAATCATCCTTTATACCCAGAAAGTCGATACCCAGGCTCGTGCGAAAAGAAAGATTTTTCATGAGCAGATATTCCCCGTAGACATTGCCTATCAGCCGGTTATCCTGCGTTGTGAATTGGGTAGACCGGGCCACCGCCACGGGATTGGGGCGTCCGCTCGGTGCAAGCGTATAACTTCCGTCAGTATTGTAAATTGCTTCTGTGGGTAATATCCGTATCGCGTTGGTCAACACAGAATTGGCATTGTCTCCCTCCGGTACCCGGTTTCGGAAACCACCCGAAACCGCAATACTGGTTCCAAGTTTCAGTCTTGACAAAGAACTGTAATCCAGGTTTACACGACCGTTGTAACGCTTGTACCCCGTATTGATAATCACTCCTTTCTGATCGTAATATCCCAGACTCATCGCATATTTCACCTTATCACTTCCACCACGGAGAGACAGGTCATAATTTGAAACCGGGGCATCCCGGAATATTGCACTTTGCCAGTCGGTATCATAACGACTGGTGTCGATACCCATATTAACCGGCTGACCGGCCATCAGCAGCGCGTTTTTGATGTAATCCTTTTCCTGTGCAGCATTGAGCAAAGCAAGCTTCTTCTTCACCTGGGCAACACCGGTATAGGCGTTAAAACTAAAGGAAGCGTTGCCTGCTTTTCCCCGTTTGGTGGTGATAAGTACCACGCCATTCGCTCCCCGTGCACCGTAAATGGAGGAGGCCGCAGCATCCTTCAAAATTTCCACAGATTCAATGTCATTCGGACTGATGGCAGCCAGCGGATTGATGCCGTCACCTCCAAAGTTGCCGATCGGGGAGGGGGTGTCGCTGCTAATGGGCACACCGTCCACCACATACAAAGGGCCATTCCCTGCATTCAGAGAAGTATTTCCACGAATCCGAACGGTGACGCCGCCCCCTGGCGCACCCGTGTTCTGCACCACCTGGACCCCTGCCGCACGGCCCTGTAATAACGCATCGGCGCTGGCAACGGGCTGATTTTCCATTTCCGATCCCTTCACGGAAGCAACGGACCCTGTGATATCTTTGCGTTGCTGGGTTCCGTACCCCACAACCACAACCTCTCCCAGCGCTTTGGTATCGGACTGGAGGATCACATCCAGTTTACTTCGATTGACAACCTCGATTTCCTGTTTTTCATAACCCACTGAACTGAATACGAGCGTCACTTTCCCGGCAGGAATGTTGAGGCTATATTTCCCCTCGGTATCTGTGGTGGTACCGGTTGTTGTGTTTTTGATGACTACGTTCACACCCGGCAGCAATTCACCGGATTCAGAAGATACCTTCCCCTGAATAATGGTATCAAATAAAAGATGCTGATTCACGGCATCAGATTTTACAGCTGCCCCCATGGCAAAGGAGGGCAGACAGGCCACCACGATCCACAGACCGAGCGCATGCCTGAAATGAAATCGATTTTTAAGTAATAAATTTTCCATAGATTAGAATAGTACAATTTTAAGGGTTTGAAAATGCTTTCTCGGCTTCGTGTTTATCCTTTGGCTACACCTTCGATACGGGCGTTGCTTCGGTACAGTTAGCTGCCTTCAATAAGATTATATCCAAAAATAAATGAACGATTCTTTTAAATCCGCATTAAAATCAGGGCAGAAGAGCCGGTGAACTGAAAAAACGTTACCGGAAACGTTGCCGGTAAAAAAATAATTATCATAAAATATCTTCGAATATTTTTATCGGAACTTTAAGCGCTCCAATTTTAGGCATTTAAAAAATTATAAATTAGTGAACTGAACCCAATGAGGCTTACCTCCGAAACAAGTGATGATCGTTGTGTTCTATTTTCTATATTTGTACTGTGCCACACCATATACCCTGTAACTAATGAGAGGTAAGCAAGCTACCATTTGGGATATCGCAGTCAAGCTGAATATTTCTATATCCACAGTTTCAAGGGCACTGAGAAACGCTGCGGATATTAATCCTGAAACAAAAAAGGCTGTATTAAAACTGGCAAGTGAATTGGATTACCAGCCCAATGCCATTGCCTCAAGTCTGAGAAACAGCAAGACCAACATCATCGGTATCATTGTTCCGGAATTTATCCATGCCTATTTTCCGAAGGTGATTCTCGGCGTACAGGATGTTGCCAATCAATCGGGTTACAAACTGATGATCAGTCAGTCGGGGGAATCTCTGGAGATAGAAAAAGCCAATATACATGCAATGGTATCCAGCCGTGTGGACGGTCTGATTATGGCGTTATCCCGCGAGACAGATACCTATGACCATATTCTTTCCGTTCAAAAAAGAGGTATCCCGGTAGTCTTTTTCAACCGGTTTGCAGATGAACTTACGGGTTCAAAGGTGCTTGTGGACGATTATAAAGGTGCTTTTGAAGCAGTGGATTACCTGATCAGGACCGGATGCAGGAGAATTGCGCATCTTGCGGGCCCCGAAAAACTGACGATGAGCGGCAACCGGATCAAAGGCTATCTGGACGCTCTGAAAGCGCATAACATTCCTGTTTTGGAGGAGCTTATTATTCCTTGTGATTTTATGGAAGGGAAGGCCAGGCAGGCCACGCAGCATTTACTCAATATGAAAGAACGCCCAGATGCTATTTTTGTAGTGAACGACCCGACGGCAATAGAAGCATTGATATGTCTTAAGGAAAACAATGTGCGTATTCCAGATGAAATATCTTTGATCTGTTTCTCTAATGCGCCACACAGCACCTTTGTAGATCCGCCGTTGTCCGCCATCGTTCAGCCACTTTTTAAGATCGGGCAGACAGCCGCCCGATTATTGATAGGGCAGGTTGAGCAGGGCAAAAACTTTATACCATCTACCGAAAAGCTTGAAACCGAATTGGTGATCCGAAAATCGACCAGGCCGCTTTTTTAAATATGCTTCTTGAATGGCTGCTACCAGCGCTCATTACAAAAGGGCAATAGCTGTTTATTGATTTCATCACACATATTGCCTTTCGGAAGCAATGGCAGTTTTTGGCAGGTATTTAATCGTTTCCCAACAAATACCTGTAGAGTTTATATAAAAAGAGAATCGAGGCCAAAGTAAAAACCCATAATGACCAACAATCCGGTTAGCCAGACGAAAGGAAGGTGCTGACGTTTCCCACTCCTGGCTAATCTCTTATTTGCAGATAGATTCACGATGATGCAGATGATGAGTATTGGCACAACAATAGTTCCTGCTCGTGCTCTTAAAAATCCTATGCTAAACGTATAAATATCTCCGCCTTGGGATAAACGTACTTTTTGGACCGCGTTAGTAAATATAGATCGCATTAAAGTGATTCTATCTCCCTCGTTTATTTTGTAAAATGCAGCCCTTGTTACCGTGAGGAGGCCGTTTTCCGTTTCAATTTCATACGTTTTATAAGTTGTGTGTCGGCCTCTCGTGCTAGTAATTTTCTTGTATGACGGTTTTGACATCCACTTTAAGAGGTACTAAGTATGAATCAGCATACATCAGCGCACACATTGAAAGGCAGAATAGAAGAAGATTGCGGTTGAATCTTTCTGTCGACATCATCGCAGTTTTTTGAGAGAGATTTGGGTTGTTATAGGTGTTGAAAGTTGAAAAAATGCCTGTGGTTTTTGGTGGTGGTAACTGTGATTTTGCTGGGGTAAAGTTGCGAATTTTATTGCGCTTTTTGAACTTGCTTACTCGGGAGGTAAAAATTCAACCTTGGGTTTAGGTATGTAAAAAGTTGGATAGAAAAATGGGCCGCCACCATCTTTGTAGGTAGTAACCTTATTGCCGCTCTTTACGTAGGTCCAAGCTGCTTCGCCATCGTGAGAATTTGCGAACTTGACTTCGGTGGTGTCATAGGGGATGTTCATTAAAAACTCTTCCGTACCATCATAGTAGAAAAACGGTACTCCTTTAATCTTAATAGTCCTCCTTCTTGGGTTTTCTGTGAAGTATCGCCGGTAAGCTGATTTGGTCTGAACTGTAATAATTGTGCTGTCGGGTAAAATCTTGTCAATTGTGATCGAGTTTAAGGCATCCTCGCAATGCTCCTCAGCTATAAACTGTTCGACAAAATGAATGACTGAACTATCTAGCTGGATTGACGTGTAAGACTTAGGCTTTTCGGTTTCTTGACGACAAGCACTTATTGTAACTATAAGAAGGCAGATTATCCCGTTTTTCATCAACCGCTTTATAAAGGCTCGTTTAATAATCAACTTTCAGTTTTGACACAAGATCATGAAAAAACTGAGGACTCCAAATGTCCAAAACACCGGCATTCGGTATAAATCTCCGAATATCATCCTTGATCCGCTGGAATTTAACCGAATCTATCTTCGCATTCAGCAAATCCCGAAACTCCATTTCATTGATGTCCTCTCGATCCCAATCTCCGCTATCTTTCGCACGTAGCGCGAAGTGCTTTATATCCGATTATCTAATAAGAATACGACATACTTACTCATAGCGGCTAATGATTAGATTTACTAGTTGCTCTTCGGACATTTAGCACTCTTCGTATGAATCTTAAATGTTGATTATTTTCAACATTACTTATATTTTAGTTTGTAATAATCATATAGCTGGGAGTAATCCTTTACTACGTGAGAAGCAGTGAATATAAAGTACATTCCTTGGTCATGGAAAAACACTCCTGACCCTAATGGCCTGATTATCCCCTTACGCGGAGACATTAGGGCAATAGTATGTCGGTTAATATGGCTTTCGGAAATATCAAACAGCTTTCTGTGAAATTCATTGAAAACTGGATTTGCGTCGGAGTCTGTCATCTGCCTTAGATCGTATTTATGAACTACGCTTAACCGCTTCCTCAATATCTTCTTTAATAAACTCCCAATACTTCCCTTTCAAACAGATTGGGTTAAAATCCTCATCTGCCAGCATGAATTCGGTAAGATTTTTTAGAATCACGGGTTTGTCGTGAGTATACTCGTAACGTTGCTTGTGCAGTTCAAGCATGGCGTCAATGCTGTATTGCGGCAGAAGCTCATGTAAATCCCAAAAGTCCTTTTTTCGTCCACCTCGTCGGACGACGTCAATCTTCATCGCTATTATCTCTTCGACGGTTGCCATTCTGATACCTTCCACAACCCTATCGGGCTGGATAAATGGGTCGGTATAATAGACATCGAGCTTAATAACATTGCCACGATCACTACCTATCGAATAGGATTTGCCCATACCAGGTAGCAAATTTGCCGCATGACTTACATAGGAATATGTTTTGTGTAAGTAATGCTCCAATGCTTCAAAGTCAATACTTCCATAAGGAGCATCCGTGAATAGATCTATATCGACAGAAATCCTGTGTCCTAGCTGCAAACTAAGTGAAGTACCCCCGACAAGCCTAAAAGGATTGAAAGGTTCCGCTGCCATTAAAGCTGAAAGCGATTCTCTTAAAAGGGGATTTACGGTATTGTAATAAAGCATAGCAAATCATCGGGGTATACTAATTGTGAGACTAGCTTGTTTCGGAAGTTTCTATTGCTGATTGCACCTTTTCTTGCCCATAGAATCGCGAAATTTCTCGTTTCTCGTCATCGTCACCACGTTCGAAGACCCGCTTAATTACAGCTTTGGCCTGTGCTTCCCAATCGATTTTTGAAATATCAGTATCCCAAAAAAGTGATTTTCTCAAAACCGTCAAATTGGGTGCTTGATGTTCATGTTTTTCCTTCTCCTTCTTAATGTCGTAGTAGGCTTGCAGAAGAACTAATGTGCCCTCATCAAGATCAAGCCCCTTTTCAATCTTAAGCGCTAATGCAGTATTGATGTTGCGCTTGCCTTTAAGTATCGCATTGAAGCTTTGTGGATGTTCGGCGATTGATAACGCAAAAGGGCGTTGTTTGATAGATCGCTTTTTTAGCTCTCGATCAAGAATGATTCCTGGATGAATACCTTTGTATTTTTCAAACTGCTTTTCCATGATATCAAATATAAACAATTTTGCTTATATTTTTTCGACTCAGGGCAATCACTCTCCCCATTCAAAGTAAAAAGTCGTCACTTTTTGCTTTGTACCTTTCGTTGCACTGAGGTGTACAAGCGTGTTACCATTGATCTTACTTGCTACTCTTTGGCCGCCCAGAGAGCCAAGGTTTCAGCACCTTTGTAACCTGCGGCATCACTACCCATGTCAGCAATCCCACCATGCACCCGGCTACAATCAAAGTCCTGAATGCAGGATGTAGTCCCTGTATGTATGGGCCAATTACATAGGTCAAAAACAAACTGGTAGGATACACACCGCAAAGCGTAGCCACCGCCATTTTCCATCTCGGCGGAGGAATAGGTGAGCGGAACCAGGCTTCCAAGCCAGTAAGCTCCCGGTATACCGGTTCTTCCGTCAAGGTCGACGCATAGGCTTCCCAATCTTTAAAAAGCTTCGAATTGTAAAAGGCATCCCGCTCGGCCTGATCGGCGAAAGTCCTTAATATGCCAATTTCCCGGCTTTCGCTGCCGGGCAATGCAGTCATCATTGCCGCGCCGTGCACGCCGCCATGTAGAAATGAATCTCCCAGAAAACGCCGCAAAGCCTCTTTGAACTCTTCTTCTTTTCCAGGGATGGAAAATTCGGTGAAACTGACCACCCCAATTCGGTTTAAACTGACCACCTGTTCCGGGCGAAATTGACCACCCCATTTCGGATCAAACTGACCACCTGATTCCGGAGTAAACTGACCACCTGAGAGATTAGAAAATGCTGTAGAATCAACCATATTTTTGGCACGAACCAATCGTGTAAAAGGTATGGCCAATTCGACAATCAGCATGAGCAAAATAAGACAGATTTTACGGATGTACAGCCAGGGCCGCAGCAAGCTCTGGATAGCGGAACAGACAGGTGTTTCCCGCAATACCGCTAAGAAGTACATGACCACTTTTGATGCGAGCGGACTTACCTTTGAACAGATCAACAGCCTGAATGATAAAGAGCTGGATGACTTTTTCGGAACGGTTAAACAGCAGCCACCGCAAGACAGATTGTTGAATCTGCAACGTTGTTTTCCGCAAATAGACAAAGAATTAAAACGGACAGGTGTTACCCGTCATATGCTTTGGGAAGCCTATAAAAAGGAATTTCCGGAAGGATTTGCTTATACCCAGTTTTGCTTTCATCTGACCAAATGGAAGGCCCGCGTTAACCCTGTGATGCATCAGGACCATAAGGCCGGCGATAAGCTGTACATCGATTTTGCAGGTGTTAAATTAAGTATTGTAGATAAAGAGACTGGTGAATTAACTGAGGTTGAAGTGTTTGTGGCTATCCTGGGAGCGAGTCAACTCACTTACGTGGAAGCAGTCAGTAGCCAGCAAAAAGAAGATCTGATCGCAGCTTGCGAGAATGCACTTCATTATATCGGTGGTGTGCCGGCAGCAATTGTTCCGGATAACCTTAAAGCTGCTGTTATAAAAAGCAATAAATACGAACCTACGCTGAACGAGGCCTTTGCCGATTTTGCTGATCATTATGGGACTACGATATTACCTGCACGCGCTTACCGGCCAAGAGATAAGGCGTTGGTGGAAGGTGCTGTCAAAATCGTTTACAGCCGTATTTATGCGCCTTTAAGAAAGCAGGTTTACAACTCACTGACAGAGTTAAACGCAGCTATATTGATTGCTCTCGAGGCTCATAATAACCAACTGCTTCGGGGCCGTAATTACAGTCGCAGACTCCAGTTTGAAGAAATTGAGCGCAGTGCTCTGGCCCCGCTTCCGATCCTGCATTATGAGTTCAAAAAACAGCTACATGCCACTGTAATGAAGAACGGACATGTCTGCCTGAGCGTTGACAAGCACTATTATAGTGTCCCATACCGGTTTATCGGCAAGAAAGTCAAGTTGTTGTATTCCAATTCTGTGGTTGAAGCATATTATCATTACGAACGTATCGCCCTTCATAAAAGGCTTAAAAGTCCCTATAATTATTCTACCGATAAAGAACATCTGGCCAGTACACACCGCTTCGTAACAGACTGGACACCAGATCGATTCTTGGAGTGGGCTTCCTCGATCCATGAAGATGTCAGGTTGTATATTCTTAAAATCCTGGATCGCAAACAGCATCCCGAACAGGCCTACCGCTCCTGTATTGGTATCCTCTCTTTTGCGAAGAAAGCTGGTGAACAACGCCTGATCAGCGCGTGCCAAAGGGCTTTAAGCTATGGTATCTACAACTATAAAACAATCCAGACTATACTGGAAAAAAATATGGATCAATATGAAGACAGCCTGTTTGCAGACGAATTACCCATGCCCAAACACGATAATATCAGAGGCGAAGACTATTATCAATAATCCTTTAAACAATTAATAAAAATGAACACAAACACTTTGGAAAAGTTACGCAAGCTAAAATTTTACGGCATGTTCCATGCCTTTAAAAGTAGCCTGGAAAGTGGAAAGACTAATGATTACACGGCGGATGAGCTTTTAGCTCATCTAGTTGACGCTGAATGGGATGACAGAAATAACCGTCGGGTCGAACGCCAGATCTTGTACGCACGGTTCCGCTATAAGGCCATGGTCGAAAATATCCACTATCATGCTGATAGAAGTATTGACCGTAATCAGATCATGCGCCTAGCAGAATGCTCCTTTATTGGCCGAAATGAAAACCTACTGATCACAGGCAGTACCGGAATCGGTAAAAGCTATGTAGCATCTGCGATTGGTCATCAGGCATGTATACTTGGCTACCGCGTAATGTATGCCAGTACTCCCAAATTGTTTGCCAAACTCAAAATGGCCAAGGCGGATGGATCCTATATCAAAGAAATTACAAAAATAGAACGGCAACAACTTCTTATCCTGGACGACTTTGGTATCCAGCCGTTCGATGCCCAGAGCCGGGCAGCACTGATGGAAATCATAGAAGACAGGCACGGAAAAACATCCCTGATAATTACTTCTCAGTTGCCTGTTAGCAAATGGCATGAAGTAATAGGAGAAAAAACCATTGCTGATGCCATTTTAGATCGTATAGTACATGATGCACACCGGGTTGAATTAAAGGGGGAATCAATGAGAAGAAAACGAAAAACGGAGCTCGAAACCAGCTACGAATAATTATAACTTTTATTTACTAATTTTGAATCGCTTCTACTAGCATTTTCTACTACCGGCCGCCAGTTAATTAGGTGGTCAATTTGCCACGGAATCAGGTGGTCAACTTCTCCGAAATACCCATATACCCCCTGCTTGTGGAAGATCAGTGTATTCAGCCAGCACTGATTACGAAAGATGTTCTTTGCTATCAGGTTGTCCGAATTTTCAGTGATAAAGTATAATCCCCACCCATCGCCGGGTAATTTTTGTATTATCGCACACAAGCGTTTTGTGATGCCACAGGTTTTTTAATGTTTACCAAACAACAATAATTGTCCATTTAATGAAATGGACAATTATTGTTCACATTTGATGTCTATAATATGAATTATATTTATTCTAATCTAAAAATCTGAAAGAGGGAAGATGGTACCCTGGTTTAGGAGGATTTTGGTCTGAAGGCAATATTACAGTTATCACGCGGGTAAATTCTGTATCCTCGCTCATTTCAAATGGAAATGCGGTCGATGTTTGCATATTCCGGGGAAAGTTTACCAGTGATTCCGGACGAAAGGTTACCAGTTTTTCCGGATGAAAGGTTACCAGTAGCTGCTGGTTTAGATCACTAAGAATGTGTCTATGATTTATCAATATTAAAGTTTTATTTTCTTCTTCTCAAGGAGCGGCCTAAAAGATCGATTTTATTAGCCGAAGCTGTCAATCTGTCAAGGATCGCATCAGCGACGGTGGGCTCGTTTATGAATGCATACCAACTGTCGAGTGGAAGCTGAGAGGTGATTATGGTGGCACACTTTCCATACCTGTCTTCAAGGATGTCCAGCAAGGCGAGTCTGGCGTCATGGGTAAGCGGTTTTAAGCCAAAATCGTCAAGGATTAAGACCTGGTGGCTGGCGATATTCTTGATCCATTTGAGGTAAGAGCCATCCAGTTTGGCCTGAATGAGTGTTTCCAGGAACTTGTTCATTGCAAAGTACAGGGTTTTATAGCCAAGTAGACAGCAGCTGCGCCCTAAGGCGCAGGCAAGGTAGCTTTTACCGGTCCCGGTAGCGCCGGTGATTAAGACGTTTTCTCCCTTTTCGATAAACATTCCGTCTGAAAGACGCATCAGCATTTCTCTGGACAACCCCCTTTCGGGGGTGCAAACAACTTCTTCTAAAATTGCATTATACCGGAGCTTGCTGTTTTTTAGCAGTCGCTCTGTTCGGTAGTGGTTACGGTATTCCATCTCAGCCTGACAGAGCAAAGCAAGTAGCGAATGTGCATCCTCTTGTTGGTGTGAGGGAAGTGCGAGTGCAGCCTGATAGCGTTTGGCCATACCCGTAAGTTTGAGGGTGTTCAACTGTTCCAGTGTCATTTGGGTGTTCATATCGTTATTTGATTAGGTTGGTTACTTTGTTTTGTAGTTCTCCGCTCCTCTGAGATTATTATGTGCAGGGATTGGCGAATGAGCTTCACTGGCTTCTGCCAGAAGATCCATGTTGTTTTCCAGGATGGTATTGATTACACCATAGTTGTACTTATGGCCTTGCAGGGCTCTTTTGCAGGCTGCTTCGACTCTGTCCCCTCCGTGCTCTTTCACCAACCTGAGTATGCCCAGGCAGGGACCATAGGCTTGGTGAATGGTGATCTTGCTCTTCATCAACTCATCGAAAAAAGCACGGGTAGATGGGCCGTTTTCAGAAGCCTTTCTGAGGTAGTATTCCGGATCCCATCCTTTTTGCTGCGCTATTATTTTATGATTTTCAGGCATGTGCTCCAACTGGGTACTGTATCCATGACTCTTAAAGTTTCTGGTATGCAGCGCAATACGTCCATGTCCATAATATATTTCTACATGATCACTGTCGTAAACAATCCGGACTTCTTTTCCAACATAGGTAAAAGGCACGCTGTAAAAGTGCCAGTCTTCCCCAATAACTACATGGTAGTTTTTATGTACTTTACCGCGGGTGTAATGTCTCAGATGGTAGACTGTATCAGGCAAAGCCTGTAATAAACCTTGCTCCTGAGAGACGAAAAGTTCTTGTCTGCTGTAAGTTTTCTTCTGAAAATTCTTCCGGTGATGCTCTTCCAGTTTTTGCATAATTCCTGTATTTATCTCCGCCAGACTATGGAAGGTGGTATTTCGCAGAAGCGCATAAATACGTCGGTACGTGATCAGAACCTGGTTCTCTACAGATGCCTTATCCTTCGGTGAGGCAGGTCGCGTAGCGAGTAAACCGATGTGATTGTGAACAGCCCATTGCTGAAGCATCTCTGGGAAGGTAGGTTCGTATCGGCAGGTTTTACTCACCCACTGTTTCATGTTATCCGAGATAGCGTTTAGGGGTACACCACCTAGATAATCCAGCATATTGTTCAAAGCCGATACGACTTGTGGAAGACTCGCATCCACAAGAGCCTGAACAAAAGAGTAGCCGCTAAAAGGAAGCACACCGACAAGCACAGGGCATTCGATTACCTCGCCACTATCCTGATCAACATAATGAAGCTTGGAGCCTGCAAAATCGACCTCCATCAGCTCTGCTGGAATATGGTATAAATGCATGCTGGGCTTTCTGGTACTCATGGCAGAATCCAGCAACTCACAGAACCGCGAATATTGAAAACCATCTGGATAAGCCTCCAGGTATTCCTGCCAAAGCAGATAGCGTGTCACACCGACCTTTCTGAGCTCCGAAATGAAGTAGTCCGCCTGCTCAAAAAAATGTACTTTGCGAAGATCAGGAACTTGCACCTTACCTGACTTGCCGCCTTCAACCAGCAAATTTAACTCCTGGTCGGTAAGCTCCATGAGTGTGCTATAATTATAATCACTCCCAGCACTCGAGAATATAACGCTGTAATGATGAATTGTAGGCCGTGAGACCTGGGTCTGTTTCGCTATGGATCGCTCTGAATGACCGCGCGAAAGAAGCAACAGTATTTGACGTATTTTTTGCATACTAAGGGATTTGTTAGCCATTCTCTGATAGATTTTGATCGTAATCAAATGTATCAGACAGCGTATTTTAAATCCTTAGTGGTAAACTTTGCAGCGGTCGGCGCTCCGACGGAATAACTGGTAAACTATACGTCGGAATGTCAGGTCGTTATTAACCCAATTTATCCAAAAGTGGTAAAGTTTGCTCCGGAATAAGTGGTAAACTTTCCAATGGAATAACTGGTAAGGTTTGCCCCGGAACAGTGGTAAACTTTCCAGCGGAATGCCTGGTAAACTTTGTAGCGGAATCGTGGTAAACTATAGAGTGGAATATGCACGATGTTTGAGTGAGTACCCCAGCGCAGCGTGCAAATCCCATATTTGAAGTAGTTGCCGTAGGAGGTGTGACAAACTTAACAGATTTATCAGTTTCATTGGAGAGATGTATTGTATATCTGTATAAAGTATTATGATTCTTGTCCGAATCTTGGCAACCTTTTACTGATTCTACCTCATATGACATCTTAACCCCTTTGGTCGAATACAGCGTCGTCTGAGCATGAGTGAATTTGGTAACTGCAAAAAATAAAAGGATAGAGATTTGAAGATTTTTTTTCATATTTTTTTTAGTTATAATTAGATATTAATTGTTGGGCTTTCCCATTGCAAAGGTGCAATGAGAGGCAAATTGATACAATACCAACTAATTGGTATTTTAATCCGTTTAAGTGGCATGTCTAACTTTTTTAGCTTTTCAGAATACCTTTCTAACTTATCGATACATGGTTGTGGAAACAACACATCAGACTATGGAATGTATCTAAGGGACATTTCAGTCATGCGCAAATTTGCTGACCATACCTCTACTCTAATGTTTCTAATCGACTATAAGACAATGTCCTATCCTTTTATGGATGATAATGTTAGGCAGGTACTTGGCCACCCAAAGGAGGCTTATGTTGAAGGCGGATTAGAATTTTCCTTACATCAGAATCAAAACTTTTCTTTGCTTAACAAAGAAATATTTGCTGACAGGAATAAATATTTAAGTGAAGTAAGCAATGACAAACTTCCTTACATAAGATTTTCAATGGGATTTGGATACAGAGATGAAAGAGGAAGTATCAGAAAAATTTTGCAGCGAAATACCATCACCGAACTGACCACCGACAATTTCCCAAAGGGCATTTTTGGCTTTTGTTGGAATATTACTGATGAAGATTCCAACCCTAAAATTTTTCACAGTATTGAAATTTTGGATAGGGATACCAGGGAGTGGACCACCATATTGCATAAAAATTTCTTTCCTGGTATTGACCCAGAAGAATTGCTTGGCAAGAGAGAAATTGAAATATTAAAATGGATGTCTGATGGATTGATTGCAAAAGAAATAGCTGAAAAATTATACCTAAGTAAGTATACGGTCGACACACACCGAAAAAATATGCTCCATAAAACCAATAGTAAAAATATAGCTGAACTTATATTATACGCAAATAGATTAGGCTTGATATAGTCGTTTTTAATAACTGATTTATAGTTAGTTTGCTTAACCATTATTGGTCTTCTGAATTTTCCATTAGTACCACGCCGATGCTCTATGAGTGGCAGCAATCCGTCCGCCTTCTTCTTGCAGTGCATGAACTGCTTCGATACAACACATAACTACCTGCCACCTCATAGCAAAATTCGGCCGTAAAAGGGAATTGTGATAGGTGCCTGTGCGAATTCAGAGAAATACAAATTTTAAAAGACGTAAGTTATTAATTTCTCTTTAATATGACAGAGAATCTAATTTCAAACAATGCTTTGCCCAGGTTACTGGTTTAATGGAACGAGTGGGTCGGCATCGACAAAATGGATTAATAAAGGATTCTTCACAGGATAAGAATTCTTTAAATTAAAGTAATTTAGCATCTTGAATGCATTAGGCGGGTCAGGAAAATGAATATCCAGGAGGGCCGCAATTGACTAAATAAACCCTTTGTATCATGGATAAAAAATTTATTGTGACCTACAATTCTGATACTATAATAAGCGATCCAGCAGAATTGGCAACTTTGTGTGTATTTTACGATCAGGTATTATTACCTTGGGAAAATCCATTTAACCCAAGTGGATTCGTTAAGCTATTAAAGTCTGAAAACGGGAATTACGTTTTTGAATCCGATGATTCAAAAGTTAACTTCATAACTTTTGAAAAGGATGGTAAAGTTTGCAATACATTAGATTATCCTGCGATTTGGTGGGAGGAGAATACAATATTGTTTAAAGAGTCGGTTCTGGATCAAGTGCCAGTGCCCAATTCTTTTACGCTGGACAATAATATTGAATTAACTGATATTGCAAGAGCTTTGCTCCAATCTCCCCACCTGATGCGCACACATTCGCCTAACGAATTCTATGTCCATAGGCAGCTACTGCTGCATCTGATGCGTCAAGATCTGGATGGGCCTGGCATCATGAGTTTAAACAGAGACCAAAACCGAGCAACTTACACCTTTTACGAGGCTAAAAGCGTGTTTAAGTATTTGATTCCGAAAGTGAATAGACTTAAACCTGAGGAAATTATGGAGTTGAGGCATAGAGTTAAAGACACGCGAGAAGGATTTAGTATGCACCTTCAGAAATTATCTCTAGCTGTTGAAAATGCTCTGAAAGAAAATGCCTCACTTAGGGACATTTCGTACGAAGCTCAAAAAATCATTGAGACGGACCTGATTCCGGATTATTATGAGTTTCGAAGACAGTTACAATTTGAAAAGATATCAACTGTAGGTAAGCTACTTGAATTGTCAGGTAAATTTTTTGAAATTGACGCAGCACCTTGGACGCCAAAATTTTGGGGACAACTCATTACCGGAATCGGATCAACATTTAGCCATGCCGCAAATAAAAAATCGGATCTCTCAAACGTTCAACAATCTTTTAAATTCATGCACATCTGCGAGGAAAAATCGTAATTCTCCGATTTACAGCAAAGCCCCAAACTACTATTTAAATGAAGTTATTAGACATTTCAAAGGGTAAAATCAGAAGTTGAAAATTAGTTACCATCCAGAGCAAAGACAGAATCAAACCAACGAAGTACAATCGCAGATCATGGCTCTGGATCTGTAAGACTCTCAAAATAATTTGTAAAATCATCTGAACCAATGGGCCGAGTAAATATGGAATCATATTGATGAGGAATTATTCCTAAGGAGAACCCGATATCTTTAAAATACCCTTTGAGCTTTTAGTTGCATTGAATAAAGTTAAGGAATTGAAATAAGCTGTTAATTGACAAGTCAAAATAATTGCAGGGTATGGCGCTCCCTTGCATATTATGTATCTTTAAGTTAACTTTAATATACTTGGTTTTGCTGATTATATTTTAGGTGATGAGCGATATGGAAAAAATTGAAACCAAACCGTACCGTGACGAAAACCTCAAAGATCGGCCTGGTGAAATCTGGAAAGATAT
Organism: Dyadobacter sp. CECT 9275; assembly: GCF_907164905.1. Classification (NCBI taxonomy): domain Bacteria; kingdom Pseudomonadati; phylum Bacteroidota; class Cytophagia; order Cytophagales; family Spirosomataceae; genus Dyadobacter; species Dyadobacter helix. Next base: position 4,257,726 of record NZ_CAJRAF010000002.1, read on the forward strand.
TCCCGGGCTGGAAGGATACTTTATGGTATCTAACCACGGCCGGGTGAAACGGCTGGAACGTGTATCTTTTGATCAACTTGGAAGAAAATTTACAACCGCCGCCAAAATTAAACTCCCAGCAATTAACAAAAGTGAAAATAAGATTAAGGGCGATTTCAGGTACAGGTTCCAGATACAAGCAAAAATCGACGCGGTCTATTATTCCTTTCAGGTCCAACGCATGGTTTACTACTGCTTCGTAGAGCCTTTTGATCTAAGTGATGCAAAAATCGTAATCACATCTGAGCAGGATAACGGACTGGATATAAGGCCACAATTCCTAAGGAAAACGAATTGGTATGAGCAGACCAGACGCACATACGAACTCGGCAGGCAAAAAGCAACCTACGAGTATGATCCCTCATATCGTCACGCTTCTACGTCGGCATCCAAAGCGGTGACTTCCAAAAAAATATCCTGCTATGATACTTCGGGTAAACGAATAGACACATATGACAGTATTTCAGAAGCAGCCAGAACCACAGGTTTTTCAAATAGCAGGCTGGCAATTGCTGCAAAGAAGCCTTACATTCTGGTTGACGGTAAGTTCTGGCGAAATGGAGACAGCCCTTCCACAACACTTTCACAGCGACCGACAAGAGACTATAAAGAGAGTCGTGGCATGCGCATCACTCAGTTTGATAAACACGGAAACCCTTTGGCGCAGTTCCTGGCCGTTTCGGAAGCGGCCCGTGTTTCTAATGAGAGTCATAGTAGTATTCTGAGTCATGCACGGCTAGGAACAATCAGTAAAAGCGGTTTCCGCTGGAAATTAGGTCTGCATACCGGCAAACTTGATATTCCAGGTAAACAAGACCAAGATTATGAACAAGGATAGTGAAAAGAATATGCCCCGCCCGCCTGCTCATCGAGACAAGAGCCTGAGCGACCGATCGGGTGAAAAGTGGCTTCCAGTACCCGGCTTGGAGCCTTATTTTTGCATCTCTAACCACGGCAGGGTAAAAAGATTACAGCGACTCAGCAGGGACAGCAACGGTAGTTTACAGGTTCTAAAAGAAATGATCTTGTTTCCTGCTATTGCCAGGAACTATAATAAGTACACAGGTGATTACCGGTTCGCTCTGCAACAAGAAGCAATGGTTGACGGAGTTGATCATTCCTTTCAACCGCACCGGATGGTTTACTACTGTTTCAAAGAACAATTTGATCTCAGCGATCCGGACATTATTATCAAAGTTCTGGGTGATGGGCTGGATATAAGACCGGAGAACCTTGTAAAACTTAACCGCAGGGAAGCAGCCAACATCTTGTATGATACGGGCAGGTTACCAAGTCCATTTCATGATGATAAATATATTCTGACATCGTCCAAACAAGATGAAGATATAAATCCGCTCAGAAAGCTATCCAGTTACAATTCAGAAGGCGAACTGGTGAAGCTGTATGCTGATATACTTGAAGCTACATCTGATTCCGGGGTTCCAATAAAATCAATCAGAAGGGCTGCCAGGTGGCTCGTATGCGTAACCAAGGGATTGTACTGGCGCTATTCACAAGAAGAACGTATTGATACAGTCCGGATAAAACAGATATTGGCAAGACCGGATGTAAAGACAATCGAAGATGCTTACCGGGTATTGACAGAGGCCAATGGTGATGTAGATACAACTCCTCCTAGCATGTGAGCCACCCGTAAATTCGTAGGCATCCATTTAATTCCAAGTAAAACCTTCTATTTGAGATTTATATCTGAGAAATAAAGTCGTAAAATTTCGCGCTGGCGGGATTAATGATGGGCATGATTTAGTGATAACAATACTTAAATAAGGTATTTTATTGTAGGAATAGGGTACATGATTGTATGAGCGATTAAGACGACTCGTATAAAATATCGCTGCATTCGTATAAAAATTTTGCACAAGCTGTTATATAGTCCGAGCTTTGAGATAAGCAATCGCCCGGATTGAAGAAATAATTCAGGTCCATTCAAACATGGTTCTAAATCCTGTCAGAGCATGCATTACTGAGTAATATCCCTCAGAAATAACATTTACATACTTCTGGACCGATGCGGCGCAAGATGATCCGTTGAAAAAATATTGCTATGTAGCCGATTTTTGAGCAATGCTAATATATTTTTCAGCACAGAATAACAATTGCGTTAAGTTTCCAGTGATGGATAGCGCCTGGCGTAAAAGGGGGCAATCATCAACAATCAGCCATCGTTATGAAAAAGGTATATACCGTACAGTTTCCTGCCTTAATTATTCCGAAAATAATCTCGGGAAGGAAAATGCCTGTTGACTGCCTTTACCCTATCAGGTACGCAGACTGCAAACAAATGCAATGGTCGACAGGAATGATTATCAGGCAACGTGTCGTTACATATGACTTTCTGATAGAGCTTTTTGAAAGCCGCGTGAACGAGGATTTACAGATCGAGGTAGTATTTAACAAGCCATGTGTAGTATTTTATTACGGGTTTAGCGGGACAGTGATCTGTGAAAATAAAGAAAGCGGTGGCTTGTTCACATTACAGCAAGGTCAAGCCGGAGCGATTAATGTGCCTCCGGGAAAATACCATTTGCTCATTAGGAGTGGGTGGAGCACAGGCCTTCTATATATCTTCGACAATAAATATCTGGATAGTGTATTACAGATGGCACCATTCGATTTTCGGGCAGTGGGCCTTTTCGGAATTGGTTCTTCTGATTGCTATAGATTCCCGTTTTTTATGATTGATAGTATCGCTCAAATAATGATGATGCTACAGAACATTAACCCTGAACAGAGATCATTGTCGCTTAAGATGTCCTTATTTGAACTCCTGAAGCGGTATGGAGAACAATTAGCCAGATACAAAAATAAGCCGGCCGGAGAAGCTTTAGAAAGGGTAGTAACAGTAAAGAATTTCATTGAAGCACAGCTCACAAATGGCCCTCTACCAACTGTTTTTGAAATAAGTCAACAATTCAATATTCATCCTGACGCCTTGAACAGATCATTCAAAAATACTTTTGGCGTCAGTTTAAAGAAATATATAAACCAGACAAAGATGCATCTGGCTTTTCAGCTTTTATCACAGGATAAGATGTCGGTTCAAAAAGTGTCCGAACAAACTGGCTACGGGAGTCCATTCAGTTTCAGCATCCAATTTAAGTTGTATTACGGCTTTTCCCCTAATCGGTTAATTGCCAAGTAACGAACTGAGTAAGCGCGATAAAAGATGATATTTTCCAATGCAATGCCGGAAAATCGTATGTAATTAGTCGGAAAACCGTATGTCCTATCTCATCTTTAGTCATGAACTTTGTTTCGGTCATCCTTGTAGCAGTTAATAATCTCACGGGGGGCCGAACACAAATTTGTCTTAGGCTGGATCATGTATACGATCAGTTAGCCTGTTTACGGTAGCTCAGAAGCTGAGTACGCAAATGATGGTCGCATTGGGAAACGTAAAGAAAAATAAGCCAGATTAAGCGAAAGTAGCAGGTTCAACCAACGAGACGTTTGTCGGTATTTTACTTTGACTATTATAAAGGGCAAGCAGTAGTAAACAAAAAAATATGCAACGGTACCGGTGTTTTTTAGCTGGATAAAGATCTACATATATACACCATCGTTAGACTAGTAAATCCTTTAGCTAAAATAGATTAACAGGATAAGGAAGATTAAAAGGACTGGCATTTTTGAATCAACGTCATAAAATGAGGCCAACCAAATAGCGCTATCGGAATGACCACTCATACCATGGAAATGTCCACAGTATCTGGTATGAGAAAAAAATACGGTCAATTAGCACTGGTATGTACCGATTTGAATTCAATACCAGACCAGATTTCCAAACTGGATATCCTGCTTTGAAGTTATATACTTTTCAAGAGGCTGTTAGCTTGAAGAAATGCGAAAATCCCGAACAAATCGTCAGAGAATCATATTGCCCAACAAACCGTAATGCTATGAATATCTCTATCACCTCCGCCAAATGCTTAATACAGATAATTACCGCTATGCTGATTATCCTGTTTTTCTATACATCAGCCGTTAAACTGCTGGATATGGATGAATTCCACAGGCAACTTGCCAATCAGACCCTACCGGTCTTGACGGTCGCTCCCTTACTTTGGTTGATTCCAATCTCGGAGCTCTTGGTTAGTGTATTATTGGTTTTTAGCTCTACGCGCACGATTGGTTTGTACGGTTCAGCTATACTGATGCTAATTTTTACCGGGTATGTTGGTTTGGTGCTGATGAATGTTTTTGGAAGAGTTCCGTGTTCCTGTTCCAATTTAATCCGGAACATGGGCTTTAAAACGCACTTCTTTTTTAATCTGTTTTTTCTGACCCTATCAGTTGTAGGTATATATATGTCTAACTCGCAAAGGAAAGGAGGACCGGTGGCAGCAAGTGATTTATGAACAGAAGCCGGAAAGGCATGGCCCAGGGCTATTTCTTTCTGCCAGGGATTGCCTACTCTACTGAAAAACAATGTAGGCAATTATTTATCAATTCACATTTCAAAGCTTCCAGGAAGCACAAATGCTTTATGAAATCTGTTTTTAAATTGAATTATTTACCCGCTTTTGCATTGGTATTAGCCGGCGGTATGGCTGTCGCTACTACAAATCGCAGCATGGCTCCACAGTATTTCAAGGATTCAGCCGGCGAATGGCAGCCGCTGGGTAGCAGGCAGATCGGCACTCAACCCGGTCAATACAGCTGTAATCAAAGTGATAATCAATGTACAGCCGAAGGCCTGGATGCAAATGGTGAACCTACCGGTAATATTACCGAAGGGCAGCTCGTTCAAAACTAGCATCATAACGTTGTCGGTATCTTAAAACAAAAAGTCCCCGAATCCGGGGACTTTTTGTTTCTATCTAATATTCTGCTCAATACCACTTCCCAAAATCTCGTTCTCGGGAATGCTCAGCACGTACCGATTGTCGTTGGCCGGCAGCTCCAAAAGCTCTGCAGCCGGTTTTCGGTATAACGTCCTTGCAATCCGGGGATCTTTGTTAAGCCGTCTGAGATCCGCCCAGCGGACGCCTCTTGAAAAAAGCTGCTTTCTTCTTTCCAACAGGATCAGTTCCAGAAGCTGCAAGGGCCTGGCCTCCGTGATGGGCTTATACATGCCTTTTTTGTAGCGGGTGACCAGCAGTTTATTCAGATCATCTAAAGCTTTGCTTTCCTGACCCAGCCGGGCAGCACACTCACTGCGGATCAGAAGCACTTCATCAGTGGCAAGCCCTGCAAACAAAGCTGCCGTCCCGGTGTAAGTACCAATGAATCTTCCGGTACCTTTCTGAAAAAACAGGGATTTTCTTAAATCATTGCCTTCAAAGCTGCGGACAAGAACCGTATCCGGATAAATCAGACTTGAACTAAAAAACCCGTATTTAACCAGCGTAGCCTGGAAGAGCACCTCCGGATTCGCGTTCAGTATTGATCGGGGCATCGGGCGCGCCAAAGTAGAATCGACCGTGCTGTAATCCAGCAACTGATCTTTCAGCGCCAGGCACGAATCTGCATATAGCGCCGCAACCGGGTAGTGTTCCATCGTATGATGCACACGCGCCAGAAGCCCGTAAGCCGCCGGTTTACCAGGCTGCGTAGGAACAGCTGTATTGATAGGCAGCAGCCGTGCGGCCATTGCCAGGTCCTGGTTTATCCTCTCGTAGGTCTGATGCAGCGTACCTCGGGGCGCTTTGGTGTTGATATCAGCCTGTAGTTTCAACGGAATACCTAAAATGTTATCTGCCGTCGCTTGATCGTAGGCCTCAGCAAACCCCTGTGCCAGATGATAAAAAGCCCAGGCCCGAAAAAAAAGAGCGCTGCCTTTGAGTCGGTTCCACTCGCCCTGCTGCGTTTGTTGAGGCGTGATCTTTTCAAGTCCTTCAAGCACCACATTCGCATAAAAAACCTGACGATACGGCGTGGTCCAGTCTGGGGCAAACGTGGTTCCCTCGTACAGGTCCTTTGCCCAGAAATACGTATTTCTTTCGATCTGATTGGTCAGCGCATCCAGACCGCTTTGAGGCATGTAGTATTCATCCCCTGCAAGCACACCCAGCGCAGGCACATCGTTCATGTAGGCGCTGTTGTTTAAAAGATCATTCATATCGGCCAGTGAGGTGGGTACCACCAGCGCCTTGTCGGGCTTTTGCTGCAGATAATCCTGGCAGCCAAGGCTCACCAAAGCCATCAGCACAATTAAATACCGTTTTTTCATTTTGATCCTGTCTTTTGATTAAAAATCTGCTCTTAGTCCAAAGGAAATCGTGCGCGGCGGCGGATAGCCTGCGTAAGAATAGTCGGGATCAAGGCTGGTTTTTGCCGCCTTCCAGATAATTCCCAGATTATCTCCGTACGCATACAGCTGCAAGCTTCGCAGGGGCAGTTTCCCCAACTGCCGTCTGGTAAAATCATAGGAGAACTGAACGTCTTTCAGCCGGATATGGTCTGCTTTCTGCACGAGCGCCTGAGAGAAAATATAAAAATTATCCCGCGCTGTAAGGCCCGTTTGCGGCACTGAAGGGACATGGGTCCTGGTTTCATCGCCCGGCTTCTGCCAGCGCATGCCATAGTCACCATGCTGGGAGGCCAGTCCGGAGTTCAGACCATAACGGATCGAGTTTCTTCTGAAATAGTATCCTGCCCGAAAATTCAACATGGCTGAAAGAGAAAAGCCCTTGTAGCTAAACTGATTTCGGACCGAACCGAAGAGCGCCGGCCGCGCCGGCCCGTAGTAGACCAGGTCTTCTGGCTTTGTGGTGCTCAAAATGCTGCTGTACACCTGACTCGGCGCTCCGTTTAAAAAACCGACCGGATTACCCTTCTCCGGGTCCAGCCCTTCAAAACGGTAGGCATAGACTGCCATCAGGGGCCGGCCTTCCATCGGAAGCGCGCCAGAGGACATATTATCGCCCCCCTGGGCATAGGCAAGCGAAGTGGCCTTGATGTCATAGTGGGTGACCTGGTCTTTGGCATGGCTTACCAGAAGGTGGGTATCCCATTGAAAGAGGCCGGTAATATTCTGGCTGTTTACGACCAGGTCAAACCCGCTGCCTTTGGTTCCGGCATTGTTTCCCCTAAACGTGCTTACCCCGACCGAAGGCGGAACCTGCGCCGAACCGATCAGATCGATGCCTTTCTTGGAGAAGTATTCCACGCTGCCTGACAGTCTGCGGTTGATACTGGCAAAATCCAAACCCACATTGATCATCCGGATCTTTTCCCAGCGAAGCTTCGGATTCGGCGGGTTTACGATCTGCGCATACGGAAGCCCGCTTTCGATGTCGGTATATCCCGACCGGGCTGTCGTATAAGCCGAGACGGTTTTATCGATGTTGCCATTATAGCCCGCCGTAGCCCGGAGCCTCAGATAAGGCATGGCTTTCCACTGGTAGAATTTCTCCTGGCTGATCTCCCAGCTACCACCAACCGAGAAAAGCGGTACCCCTTTCTGGTTGGTGGCCACACCAAACAGATTGCTTTTATCAAGCCTTCCGCTGGCAGAAAGTGTGTAGCGGTTTTTAAAGCTGTATGCGGCATTACCATAAAAGGAAACAAACCGGTCAAAGGTCTCAGAGAAACTGTCCATGTTTGGGATCACGCTGTTAAACCCGTTGATATAATTTGGAAACTGCCGCACGTAATCCACCGGAATAAGCGAGGCATAGTCATCATTGTAGCCGTAGTGCCGGGTGTTGTTTGCTTTACGGGTGCGGCTCCGGATCTCTGAGCCCGCAATCGCATCAATGCGGTGATACTGTTTCCAGCTTTTGGCGTAGCTGGCCTGCAGGCGGGCATTGTGGCTAAGCGCTGCTGACCCGCTCAGATCCAGAATATCACCATAAGGAAGGTTCCGGGTCAGGCTGCCATCGGCATTAACCTGGGTAAATCTATTGACAAGATCCCTTGCAAAATAGCTCTGACGGCTCTGCATGTTGCGGCTCGAACTGTTTTCTACTCCGTACTGGTAAAGCCCCTGAAAGGTCAGCACCTTTCCTACCCTGTAGCTCACATCGGCATTCAGCCGGTAATCGGTCAGCACGCTTCTGTTGTCTGCCAGCTCCAGCTCATCGAGCGGCATATACTCCCACGATAGCAGACCTTGTGCAGATGCCTGAGTAATCACCGAGCTTCTCACATCCCGGGGTAGAGCCAGTGGTTTTCCGGTTTCATCCGCCAGCCGGGCATACGGATAGATCATATTATTATTGAGCGTGAAGCGGTCGGTGCCATTATTATCCTGGCTGCTAGCCGAGTAGTAGAGCCCCGTAGCGATGCGAAGTCTGTTCTCAAGAAGCTGAAGCGTGTTGTTGACATGAAGAGAAGTTCTCTGATAGGCGTTTCCGACCAGCGGGTTCAGGTTGCGGTCATGGCCCAGCGATAGCAGCAGCTTCTGGTGCTCGGTTCCTGAGCTCAAACTCAGCGCATACTGCTGGTTCACACTTTTGCGGTAGACATACCGGCTAAGATCCCTTCTGAAATCATGTGTCGATAGCGCTGCGATCTGACTGGAAAGCTCACTGTCAGAAAGCTGCCCGTCCCTGTTTTTGATCAGCAGCTCAACGACAGGTGAGAGCGCCACCTTGTTCACCGAGGTCTCATCGGCCTTAAAATACCCTGACTTGAAAAGACTGGTTTCTATCGCTGTATACTCTGCACCCGACATAAGCGGCTGGTAGTACAAATCGGGGCTTGCGCCAAGCGTCACATTGCTGTTAAAGGAAAGCTGGACCGGCTTTTTAAAGGAGCCTTTTTTGGTGGTGATCACAATCACCCCGTTACCGGCCCTTGCCCCCCAGATAGAAGCGGCCGCGGCATCTTTTAAAACTGTTATGCTTTCGATATCATTTGGATTGATCGAGTTTATATCGCCTTCATAGGGAAAATTATCGATCACGATCAGAGGGTCTGCCTGGGCAAAAATCGTGCTTTGCCCACGGATCCGCAGCGCGCTGCTTCTGCCCTTGTTAAAGATCACCCCGGGCACAACATCCGAGATTCGGGTCAGCACATCCGGGCTGACCCTTCGGCTCAAAAGCTTGTTGTCTGCGAAGGCAAACGATCCTGTTGCCCTTTCTGCCGGAATTTGCTGGTAACCCGTTGAGACCACCACCTCACTAAGTTCGGAGGGGTTGGGCTCCAAAGCGATCGTCAGCGGGCCGCTACCTGAGGCTTTCACCTGCCGGGTTAGATAACCAATATAGGAGATAACCAGGGTAGCTGAGGTATCAGACACCGTCAATGAAAATCGTCCATTTTCATCACAGACCGTTCCGGATTGTTTGTCTTTCACACTGACCACAGCACCGGCAAGCGGCTGCTCATCGGATGCAGATAGCACGCTGCCTTCCATCCTTATTTGTCCGAAAACATAACCAGTCAGGACTGAAAGCAGTATAGATAGTAGTATCGTTTTTTTCATCGCCGTCTATGTTAAAGATTATCCGAAATCACCAGCATATCAATTTCGCGTACCTTCTCAGTCAGCGTCAGCCCGTAAGGTTTTAGGGCTCTGTTCAGATCTGCTACGTCCGAAAGATCTGCATCCAGTATCAGGTCCACAGGATCTGTATAGCCCGTTCCATCCACGACCGGATAAGGAGAATCCTGCATCGAGATCACATTCAGCTGCGAGATCAGAAACAGCAGTTTTTTGTTTTGTAGTGTGAACTGACCGTATTCAGCGGACATCAGCGGCCTGCCACCTTTAGAGCTCATGTGGTCAACCGAATCAGTTCTTGTCAGCACCAGGCACGTCCGGCTTCGCCTTTGCATTTTGGCCTTGTAACGGCTAAAAAACCGAGCAAAATCCTGCTGCATGATCGCGTAAGCTTCTTTACCCGCTGCGGCCGGCACTTTTACCTCGTAGCAAAAGGCGTTGCCCTGTTTTTTCCAGTCGGTGTATTTTTGACCTGTGAGATCAGAGCGTAGACGGCCCGGATCGTTTACTTCAAGAATCATCCTGTTTTTGCCCAGATAGCCATTGCCTCCATAGGCAACGCGGAACATTGAGGAAAGCGGCGTATTGCGCAGCACGATCCGAAGCTCGGTGCTGTCTTTTAGAATAGAGTATCCAGCGCTCAGAAGGCCCTCGGTGTAATTTGCCAGTATCGAGTGGTAAATTAATTCTTTGCCATCGCCACCGTTGCCGCCCACCAGAAACGGCTTCTTCACATCGTAGGCAATGCCTTTTTCATCTTTTTTCTGCCGGATATCATCAGCTTTCCCTTTCAGCACTTTCCCGATCGTAGAAGCATTCATTTCTTCCATGCCGGTGAAGGTCAGCACGACGCCTTCGCTACTAATCCAGACATAATGCGGCAGGTAAGTATGCGGAAATAGCTGGTGAAGCACGCTGTCTGCCGTCACTTCCGGTAACGCTATACGTCGACCAGTTTTCGCCTGATACTTGCTTAGAAAATTTTGGACAGTCTTTGCATCCTGGTAGGCTACCGGAAGAATCTGAATTCTGTTCTCAAACTGTTTTTGAAGCGAATCCAGACGCGGAAGCATCGACACGCAAGCACCGCACCAGCTGGCCCAGAAGTCCAGGATTAACAGCTTGCCTTTAAAATCTGAGATTTTGGCTACCGGAGTTTTATATTGATAAATGTTTCTGATCGTTACATCGGGGATCTTGTCTCCAACTTGTAATGGTTTGTATTGTGAAATGTCCTGTGCAACAGCTGGTTTCCAGCACCAGAGCAGCAAGTAAAGGAGTGAAAAATAGAATAGATTGGGCAGTATTCTGCATGGGGAGCAAAAACGTGAGTTCATTGCAACAAGGATTTTATGGAGTGAAAAATGTAATAGAGTCTAGTTCTGGCGTTGTCACAGACATCGTCAGTTTGGCGAGAAAACTGATCCAACAGAATGTTTTAATGAGAATCTGCCAAACATAAGTTATTGAGGTTTTCTAATAACCAGCTGAAAAATGAAGTTGGGATAAAAGTTCATAATTTTATTCAAGTTTACAGTTGACCAACCGGCAATGAAGTTCATAACGAATACATTAGCAGGTATATAACTAAAAATAAATTAGAAGCTCCATTTCGGGAGATTATATTGAACCGGTAGATAAGGGGAAGCGATACAACAAAATCGTGGACTCCTATCAACCGAGCTACAAGCTTCTGACGGCTTAACGGAACGGAATTACGACAGGAGCCCACGACTTCAATTGCACAATATAGCACAATATACAATCATGGGCATTCACCTATCGTCTCGTCCGCTTAAAAAATTGTCAGAATTTGTAGCCGAGACTCTTAATGAATACTCATTATAAATCAAAAAGAACAAGTAGCAATTTGAAAATGCCGCTGTTATACGGTCGTTACCTCATCAAATCGATGTTTCAAATATAAACATAATACCTTTATCGTCAAAATAAAAATACCTACTTAAATAGGTTTTTGTAAAATTTTCATTTGGCGTATTTTATATATGTCAAATAATGAAGAAAACACAACTAAGCTAACCACAGATTCAGGCCAAAAATTGTTCCAAGAAAAACTTGGAGCTTACCTCTCTCGGCTTCGAAAAGCTTCTGGCTACGACAATGCATACGACTTCGCAATAGCGATAAATATTACTGAATCTCAATATGGGGCTTACGAACGCGGAGAAAGAGATATTCGCCTTAGCACTCTGCGGAAAATACTTCTTGGCAACAACATTAACTTAGAAGATTTGCTATTACCGAATAGCATTGATGGAGATAAAATAGACTCGGCCTTAATAATCAAAGGAAACGAGAGGAGAATGGAACAAGTAAGAAAACAAGTAGAAATTCAAAATGGTAAAGCTGATAGCATCGCACTCGGTGAAAACGATATAGATCGTATCATTAAGATTTTAATTTATTGCATAAGACCGCGTAGCAAAAAAGATATTTTGGATAAGCTTATGCTATCCAATACGGTCAATAATTTTAACCGAGTTGCTGGATTGGTAGAGAAAAATCAGTGGATTGCGAAAACTACTCCAGAAAGTCCAAACAATCCTAAACAACAATATTACACCACCGAAAATGGAAAACGTATTTTAAATATGATGAATTAATTATTCTTTCTAATGCGATACACCCTCAGAGTTACTTTCTTCTACTTACGATAGCAATCGTGAGCAATAAGCCGGCATTTTTTGTTTTTGGAAGAGATCAAATGAATGCTGAACAATTAAGTTGTAAATCACTGCCGGATCCAGTATGCTGGACCTGGACGACAAAATCCAGCTTGAAACTTTCCCTACTTTAAAATAGTAACCGACCTTATTCTGAGTTAAGATCAGGATTAAGTTTAAATTACTGCTTTATCTTGTCGAGTTGTGCGTTGCCTTTAGATACTTTTCAAAATGTGAAATAGTAAGTGTAGAGATGGTACGATATACTTCGGGAAGATCACATTTGCCTGACGATCTTACAACCGTTGCTAACGAAGAAAAATCCTGATGTCCAGCAGAGTCAATTTTTGTCACCTGCCTTGTCGCATTTATCTTGCTCAAAAAATTATACGTAGAATCCTTGTTTAAAGTCTTGGGCTCTGGGTTACTCTCTAAACGTAAGTAAGGTACAGACAAGGCAGCCTTCTTGAAAAATGGGGTATTGATAGTCTCCTCAAAATCTTGATCCTCTGACCCGGAATAGCCATAATGGTGAACCTCAGAGCCGTCCAATGAAACGATAGCTTTTACTCCGCGAGGTTGCATAGCCCAGAGTGCACCGGCCAACCCTCCCCAACTATAACCTAGTACCCCTATGTTCGTCGCGTCTATCATGTTATAACGTTTCAATCGATTCAATCGATTCAATATCTGATCAGCGTCTCTTACTTGTTCCATCAAGTCAGCATTCTTCATAGTCATGTCTCCGGGATAACGACCGATTGAATTAACGGCGGCAACAATGTAGCCCTGACGAGCCAAAGATTCAAATAGTAGATAATTTTCGTAACCCATCGAGCCGAAACTTGCAAAGTATAAAATCAGTGGGAATTGTTTAGGTATCGGTTTCGCTGCATTAAAGGTATTGGTTCTATGTTGTAATAAAAGGTTAGGCTGTGAGCAGCCGAACCCATCGCAGAATGACTTAGCAATGGTAATTGGTAAACTGTCAAACTTTTGGGGAGCACTGTATAAATTTGCCGGGTCTTCGAGTAATTTCAGAAAGTACCCAAATCGTAGTGTGGAATCAGAGCCAACTTGAGAAGTAGGATACGATAGATCAATGTCAATCGGTCGAAAATATAAAGGGTCGCTCTGGTCAACGTTTGGTCTGTAAGTTCTGGAACTATCGAAAAAAGATATAACCTGATATCCAACTTGATAAGCTTTTGTACCGTCCGTCGATCGTTGGTTGGTATTGTTGTCCGAGCCACATCCTGCCATCATTATGGCGAATAGCAGAAAGAGAAATATTTTCAGCATGAGGGTTGTCTAAGTTGGTTACTGGTTAACATTATTGACCGAAGTTATCCGAAATCTTTCCAAGGAATTGTATATTTAACAAACTTTAATGGAAGTCCGCAGTCCCTCTATTAATAATTTTAATTTTAAAGAAATACGTTGTTGGGTTGGTCACTATTGACGTTTATAACAGTTTGCAGAATAGAATTTATGCATTTATATCATTATTATAACGACTTAAAATCAGAACATTGAGGGAGCCTCAGCCGACACAGGCAGCAGAAAACACTCTGCTGCCTGTCAAATACTTGTCGCCAGTTATTTATTTACTCGTTATAAGTCATCAACCAATTCTTAGACCCTGTTTTTTCTCTTTTTTCACATCCTTGCTCAAATCCTGTTTCAGCTCAATCTGCACGGGTTGCCCTAACCGTTTTTCCAGATTAGCCAGAGAATACTCCCTGCCGATCTGTGATCCCTTGAGTTTCATACCATTTTTGATGTTCATGAAAGCAATCCCTCTGCCCAGATAGGTTTTGTATCCCTGTTTTTCAAGCTGTGACTTCAGCTCTTCCACACTCTTGACAGCAGGCAGATGCTGATCGATCATTTCTTTTAGTCGAAGGACCGCTTTGTTAGTTTGTCTGTTTTCCTGTCTGTTCGCATCTGTCAGATGCATTTCTGGCGTGATAGACAAGCCCAGTTCCAACTCTATTCTACGACAGAATTTTCCAGTTCGAGCATAATTATTGAAATGATCCGCCGTGTTTTTACCATTATAGTTAATACGATTGGCGACCAAATGGAAATGCGAATGCATCGTGTCCGTATGTCTAAATACCAGCATCTGGTTCTCCTCGAACCCGAAGTCTTTCGCAAATTCGGCAGTGATCTGTCTGATCTTATCATCACCCGGATTCTCACCGGGCGGAAAGCTAAAGGACTGGTGCCATACAAATTTATTGAGCTTTGTATTCTTGTCACGGTTGTCTAAAAATTGCTTGATCAGATTATCAATATCAAATCTTCCATCAGGCAGTTTTTGAAGTGCGAGGTGCTGGATGTAAACCAGCTCCCCGCGAACATCGTCCGGCCCAACCATCTTACGCTGCTGTGGTGTGAGGTGTTTGTCGTAATAGCAATACTCAATGATCCGTTTTGCGTAATTGCCCAGTTTCACTTGCCCGATCATAATCTTCTGTTTTTAATAAGCTCCTCGGCTGCCTGCCTGATCATTTCATGGACTTCCGCCGGCCGGGTGTTTTCTGCTCCTTTCCAAATAGGTAGAAGCTCATCAGGTATTTCGTCTTTCAGATAATGCGCTTCGTACTTTTTCAAAAGTTCACCGCTGGCCTGATACAGCTGCTGAGTCTTTTCCAGTACAGTGATTTTATTTTCTGTCTGTGGCAAAACCATATCCAGATAACTCTGCAACTGAGATGTCCAGTCCTGAATATCAGACAAAGTCTTGCGCACCGTTCTAAGCTCAAAGTCCTCAAATGCAAAGAGCATGATCAGTTTAGAAAGTAGTCTGACCTGCTGGCTGCTTTGCTGCCACTGGCGTGAAAGTATATCAGCACTTGATGCTTTTAACACCGCTAGTGAGAGAATTCCACTGAGCTTTTCAAGGATCAAAATCGTTTCAGCCGTCTTAGCAGGAAGCGATTTTTTCTGTGGTCTTTTAATAGGTGTGTCCAGTGCCAGCGTCAAAAAGAATTGGCTGGCTGAAAGCCCGCTTTTTTCGATCAGCACATTGACGCGCTGCTTTTCATCGGCATTAGCCCATACGGAAAAATGAGACCTTCTGACAACCTTTTCGTTTTTAGGCGGTCTGCCTTTTTGTTTTTTATTTTCCATCATCTTTAAGATTTAAAATGGTCTGTCACAATGAGCTATGAGCCCAAAGGCGAATAGCGAGGGGGTCAAGGGGGCGTAGCCCCTTGCAAGCTCCCGCCGGTCGCCGTTTTTCACGGCGTACCGGCGATAGCTTGTTTTGGCAAAACCAACACCAAGGCTCATAGAAGTTTACAAATGGCAGCTTTTGGCAGCCAAAGTTTAAGAAAGTTCACAAAAGTTCACTTGCAGGATTTCAGATTTTATTTTACACCCAGAGGCACCAAAACCCGCTTGTTTTTATGATCGTAGATGTATTCTTTTCCGATCGTGATATCGCCCTTTTTAGGCAGCGGATAAAGAACAAGGCAACTGACGCCGTCTTTTTCAAGGATCTCTCCGTTCTGCATCAGAGTCACATAATCAGAAACATTTTCGTAGGTATCGAGGATCTCTTTTCTTTCCTGGTAATCCTGACTGCTGCTGGCATACCAAAAAATCAGGATCGAGGCCACAATACCAGCAACGGCAGCCGGAGCGGTTATACCAAGCCCAAAGAAGAGGGCTTCACGGTCGCTTTTGAAATGAATGGACTTGTGACTTCCTCTAATTTGTGCTGCTGCTTTGCTGATCTCCAGAACCGACATTTTTACACTTCTTTCAAACTGCCTGAAATTTTCATGCATTTCGTGAAACAGGATAGGCGACCACTTATCCATTAGTCTGCCATATTTCTCCGTATACCTTCCCCGGATACGGTCGATTTCTTCCTTACTGACCTGGTTCATCATTGAAATTATTTTCAAGTTCCGTTTCCAGGCATATCTGTGCTCCAAATGGATATTCATCAAGGCTGTAACCGTTTCTGATTCCATCCAGTATCTGGTTACCCAGAAGCGTATCGGCATCAAAGTCGCCGAACTGCCGTAGTTCAAGACCAAACCTGGTGCAGTTGTCAGACAGCTCGAGGGCTAGCTTGGGAAACTGGCTGAAGGTGTTGATGTTCTGCCAGACAATGACCCTGAACCTTCCCTGTGTTACCTGTATCATTTTTTCAAGGTATTCAACACACGCACGGTAAGCACCACCACCTGCGATGATGATATGAAAAATAGCTTCATTGCCCAGCCTGTCACACCAGGTTTTAAAATTCAGATCCCTGGAAAGCAGAGAAGGGAACTGTTCGCTTTCCGGAGCTCCGAAATCCATAAAGATTTCATCAAAGGGAGCATTTACAAGGCTTTCTACGTAGCCGATGAAAATGTCCCGGACGATCATATCGCGTTTCCCGATCAACGAAAGGGTTTCCATCCTGGAGTCTCCCAGAAATTTTAGTTGACGGGTAGATGTCTTTGTAGAATGATCGACATCGACAAACAGGGAAGATCCGTCCCTCTCAGAAAGCGCTTTTAAATAGGTAAAAAGACTTTTGCCTACACCGCCCTTGGCTTGCAGGACATAATGGAATTTGCGTTTCATTTTTTAGAGAATTTAGATTGAACAATAATATTTTCCTGTGTACTCATGGTTTCCGGGTCCGAACAAAAACTGGCAAAGCCGTCTTCGGGAGTTTCCGTTCGCGGTTTAGCTGTGACCGCGGAAACCGGACTTTGAACGATCGGTTTTGCGGTCACTGGCCGTATCGTTTGGTTTTTGAAGTGAAACCGGCAGAATTTGATATCAGCTGCACGCACCATCTCAGCCTGGCCGAGATCGTTACAGATCATTTCGGCGATGTAACTCGCTGTCAGTTTTGATGTGATCAGATCAAAATAGAGCTCATAAAGGATCCGTCTTCTTTTCTTATCTCGCCGCTCAAAAAGATTGATCAGTGTTTTCTTGTCCATTGATCTTCTGGTTTGAGCTTCCGTTATCCCGGCCGGTCAGTGCTATACGGCTTGCACGCAGCGGATGATAAGAAGGCTGGTAATCAATATGCCCGTAATGTGCGAGCTCTTTGATGCAGCTGTGGTAGGTAGCTATTGATCGGATTCTGGCAGATCGCATCAATATTCTCCGGCTTATCCGGATCTGATTTTGATTTGCCTTGCCGCAATGATGCGCAATGGCGGCATACAAGCAGATATGCACAGCCCGAAGTCTGGGATCATCCCATACTCCTTCTATCAACCCGGCTCCCGCCGGATTGATAAAGTTTTGTTTCGATGCCCGCATGATCTACCGTTTTTTAGAAGGGTCTTTTGCCAGCATAAGCTCAATATCCTGATACTGGTAGTAAAAAATGCCGCCCACTTTGGTGTAACGCAGATGACCGTTGACCCGCAGGTTCAGTAGCGTTCCTGGTGATATGTTTAAAAGCGCACGCACCTGGGCGCTTTTTAGCCATTTGCCTTGCGGACCAGGTTTAGCTGCCGTTAGAATGGTTTTTAATTCGGTAAGAAGTTCAGTTTTAAACTGGTGCAAGTCTTCCCTCGTGATCATCTCTACATGCATGACTGCTTTTGTTTAATGGTGAAACATAAACCGTGACAGAAGGCCGGGTACCACGGCCAGATGTCATCAAAAGCAAACATACAAGGTGAGAGGGTCAAAATAATGACCAAAACATTCGGCTGGTCAAAACTAATTTATCCATTTCGTTTTAAGTGATTGATTTTAAATAACTTTTGAGATGAATAAATTTCAGTTCCTTTGATAAGTGTTTTATCTTTTTGTGCCGGAAAGTAGTTCCGGGCGGTGTTGACAGGGATCTCATTGCTTCCATGAAGGAAGTATTTGGCAATCATTTTATACCAGCCGCTCTGGCCAGAGCTGGTCAGAAGTTTGTTTCCATCCGGTAGTTCCAGTTCCTGCATCTGTTTAATCAGGTCCAAGAAGGTTGGTAAATAGTTTTCGCGGATCTGGATTTTTTTGCTCGTTTCAAACTCTTTCAGTTGTTTATTCTCCTCTTCCAGAAAAACAACCCTGGCTTTAAGTGAAGAAATCAACTGGTCTTTTTCCGTAATGACTGATTCAAGCGGCTGATGCACATGCCACTGATCGATCGAGTGAAGAAAAGATTGAAAGGATTCGAGCTTGGCTATGTTGGATTGATATAACTGCTGTTTTGATGAGAACGGATCCTGCATCTTGTAGTAGGCAATTCTTTCAGAGGTAATTCGGTAGAAGTGCGCAAAGAATTCTTTCTCATGCCGTGGATTTGATTGCAGGTAGTAATCAAGATGATATTGGTAAAACAAAGGATAATCCGCTACGCTTAGGCCATATACCTTTTTAAATAAATGATTGTAGCTGAAATGCCGACTTTGGATCAATGGGTTTCCGATCTCAAAAGGGTGCGGTGAAAAGTCAAATCTGCCTCTGATTTTAAAGTATGATCTTATCATGCCAAGACGAATTTTTAATTAAGTTACTGACAGATACTAAAAATTCCAATTCGCCGGTGAAATCAAACGGCTCAGAACCAGGCCCGAAAGTATTAAAACCGCTTGATTTTAATCTTCTGCCAAGTAACCTACAACTGCCATTCGACCTTTTTTTTAATTTAGGAGTCTGAAAAAATTATCAGACTCCTGAAAAACATTTAAATGTCGATAAAAACATGACCGTTGTATTCGGTATATCCTTCCAGGAATAGATCCCTTCCGAAGGCTTCATAGTCAAAATATCTTTCAAGAGTTTCCGGTACTCCCGAAAGCATTCCGGTATCTTCTACATATTGATAGGTAAATTCTGTTTTCGGATCTTTAAAAGCCCCTCCATAATATCCCTGATAGGCCTCTTCAAAACCTTCCAGTGTTTCTTCCAGTTCGTTTCCGTTGGCTGGCCAGGATATAATGTCTGAGCAGTAAATCTCAAAAGCTTCAGCTCTGTCATCATCCATTTCAGAGACTGCTTCAAAGTACTTGAATGTGTCCTGATGTAAACTGCTTTCTGAGATCATAAAAGCTGGAATATATTCCCAGTCCTGGAACATTAACTCTGGCCGGCAGCCGCTGCTGAGGAACTCATTGCGGTGGTATTCATAACAGTCTTTATAAAATTCCTGTGCATCTGAGTAGTCTGAAAGATCAAACCACTTTCCGAAAAGCGATCCGGAATTGTACATTCCGTAAGTTCCTACGTAAATCTTTGGAGTGTTTTTTGAATTTTTCATGAGTGAAGACATTTGAAGTAGCTAAGCCCGGCTCTGTGCCAAAGGGCAATCGCATGTCCCACACGAATGAAAAATGACGGGGTTTATCCCCTTGGATTCAAAGCCCAGACGGCGGTTTAAGGAGCGGCCTGTTGCCGCGGTAAATAGCCGGCTGACGAAGTGAAGGCTTGAAGCCGTCATTTTTCACTTCGTAACTTTCGTTTGCACTGACTGGTAAACGTGCGGCTGGTTAGCTTACATTAGCTATTGAATATAAATTTCAGTTACATAACAAATGGTGCATTATAATATATCAAGTATAGGCAATTTCACACCAACTTTGTAAACACCAACATAATCCTTAATAGCAGTGCCTTTCAGATCTGTGGGTAGTTCCACCAACCCATTTTCTTGATCAGGATAAATGATTAGGCAATCAATCAATATACCTTCTTGTATATCCAAGGCACTGTACACTTTTTCCAGCCTCGCATATCCGCTGACCTGTCGGATGTCGAGATGGTCAACACCATTCCGGTATTTAGTTTTGTATTTGGCATCAACCACCATTTTGAACTGTGTTGAATTTAAAATGAAATCGAGCTTGCTACCTCTATTGCCGAATTGATAATTTATCATACTTACATCGCGGAACCGGTCTTTCAACAATCCGAAAACGTATAGCTCAAACAGCTTACTCATATCAATCCAAAAGGGCGGTGTTTTTACCACCTGGGTTTGATGAGCATTCGTAATATTGTAGCCAAATCTTTTCAGGATTAGACGAGCTAGGGAGGTAGCTTCAGTGTATTCTTTGTAAAAGGAATTAATTTTCGAATGTTTGACTTCGGCCAGTTTAATATCTTCGTTGACTGCTCCAAATCCAGGTATGATGTAATTAAGAAGCGTCAATGCATACTCCGTAGAATGAGTGATTTTCAATGAGGGCAAATACTGTTGAACGAACATTAGTGCCTTCTTCAAAAGTCGATTTTCTAGCCCGCTTACGCCAAATTCCTCATAAGAACAAAATGTATGCAAAGGTTTGTTTTTTAGAACATTGTGTTTAATAGTCGGTCCTACCATTACCTTGCCTTTTACCTTGGATTGCAAATTTTTGGTGACCTTGTAATAGGATTTTTTAAGCCCTTTCCTGACTATTTGCTGGGTAACTCTCAGAAATTGCACAATCAACAGAGGCGTCAATAAATCCTGCTGCTGAGATATTTCAATGTATGGCGCTTCAAACTTAATTTCAAAAAGTTCGTCGGTATGTATTGCTATATCCGGATGCTTCAATGCTGTAAAAAGCATTTTCAAATAATCAGTTTCTCCAGTGGATTTGTTCAACTTAGGAGCGACGTATAGTGCTATTTCATTTTCCACTACCCAGTCAACACCAACAAAGTAAGAAAGGGTACAATGATGCTCCCCATCCTTCTTTATAATTGTATAGCAATTTTGTTCTCCTCTTTTTTTTAGAAAATTGTATTGATACATTTCAGATATCAAAATAGTAGATGCACCGTCTATTTTACCATTGAAATGCTCGAAGTAAGGTAAGATTTTATACATGTAGCTCCTTCATTAACTCCTCAGTCTCAGGCAACAGAATACCATCTTTTAAGTACTCTTTCAACAATGGGAGGATTTCATATTTGAGTCTGATCTCGAGGTCAGCTTTTACCCCTTCGTCATCTTGCTTGTCAGACATAAAGTAGCTGTGGCCGATCCAGATATCCTCTGGACGAAAATCTGTTGCAACATACTGCGATCTCATCGGTTTGGGATCTTGCCAATCGATCAAATCGTAATCCCTTACAAACAATTCAGAAACTTGCTTGAAAAGATTCTTGGCAGCCGCATGTACATGCACGGGAGATGGAAGGACATCCACAAATGCAAACCTCCGCCGAATTGCGTAATCAATATGACCAGCACTCCTGTCGGCTGTATTCATCGTGCCAATGATATAAAGATTGGGAGGCAAAATTAAAGTTCTATCGCCGTCGAGATCATATGTGCTTTCCACTGGCTCACCACGATATTCCAAAGCATAAATCAGTTCACCGAGGACGGCTGGCAGATTTGCGCGGTTTATCTCATCTATTATTAGAATGTACTGCTTTTCATCAACTTTTGTTGACGAATTTTCAAAGGTTGGCTCTGTTGGTAGAAAACCACGCAGTTTCTCTAGCACCTTAAAATCATAGCTCGCGTGCTGTTTGGCTCTTCCGGAAATTTCATTTATTGCTTTAATGTCTTGCCTGTTTTTTGCATTATTTAAATATGAGATAATCAAATCAGAAAATTTCATTCTCTGTTTATTATCAACAGCCCAGGAATCGCCCACATATCGAAACGCATTCTTATCAACTTCAAAGATTGAAACCTTATCATTTATAGGATACTTGCCATTTTTATCAATGATTTCTTGAACTGAATCAGCAAACAAATTCACTTGCTCCTTAATCCATATTTCTCTTGAAAGCGTTTTGACCTCTTTTTGCGAATCCTCGTAGTTTTCCAATGCCTGGCTTGCAAACTCTGCTAATATCCGATTCTCGGTCCGATATTCAACTGATGAGCCTGAAGTCTTGGCAGTAATTCCCCGAACAAAATCTTCGTATGAATAAGCAGGATGAAACTGAATGAGCCGTATCTGCGACGACGAAGTTTCTACGTACTCGCCACGCTTATTTTTTTGCAACCATTTTTTTAATATGTATTCGGAAAGTGCATGCAAGTATGCATCCCCGCCCCTGCGTGTAAAATTTCCGGAAGCAATGCAGTCAGCAATACGGTTAAACTTTAGCGAAAAGAATTTCCCCTCGCGATAACTTACTTTGACGCTCCTATCAGATAGCTCTGCAACTCGAATAGATTTATCGGAATTCCGCATCGGCACATGCTCGCCGTCAGAAAGTAACGTCTTCACATCATCTGCATCAGGCAAAACTTGGCGTCCACCAGAATCTGTTGAGATTAGCTGCCTGGCGATTTCTTTCGCGGTATACGTCTTTCCTGTTCCAGGAGGTCCCTGCAAAATGATCTGCTTTTTGTATTCAAGTAATTTTATGATGTCCTTCATATCGTTCCCTGCTCCTTCAAAAAGAGAGCTGTTTTTAACTTCTTCGTAAAGCGTAGATGTATCGTCTATTTCTTGCAGCTTTTGCCAACCGAAATCAATGCTGACTTCTTTTATTGCACTATAATTTGATCGTGTTATGGCAGATTGCTTTATTCCATCATATGGAACGCCTTGTTCATTATCATCTTTGCTCTTTAAAAACCACTTTTCTACTAAAATCCATAGATTCCAAGAATCATTTTCCTGCTTTACCGACCTGATTGCCTTACCATATGCCACAAGGAGTCCGTTATATTTCAACAAGAGAATACTTCCCGGCTGAATTTCATGATAAGGACCTTTCTGCTCAGCCGTCTCATCCAGAATATAAGCCGAATTAGCAATTATTCTTTCGAAGTTTTCTTTGGCGTAGCTTTGGAATTGCCTCCCTGCGCTGCAAACGTAGAATTTTGGCATTTTTCTGTGAGTGAGGTTATACTATAACTGATGCAATGTGACGTAACCTCTCCCATTCGTACAGATACCTGCAAAGCTGAGAACACCAACAATCGCAGATATTCTACGGAAAGTCGTTTGCCCGATTGCTTTTCCAAAAACTTTGTGCGCGACGCGACCTTCAATGGAATCCAAGGGAAGTTCGATGCTTCCAAGTCTGAATCCGACAGCCTTTCCTTTCAGAACATGAGCGCCTATGTTTTGGGTATTCTTTTCGATCATCAGCTCAATCGCTGTTTCAAATACACCCCAGGGTAATAATGGCTGGCTACCCAAATTATCAAGCCATACGCCCCGATCGTCCCACTTTGCAGTAAATGACTGACCTGCTTTCATCAATGGGATCTTTACTACTCGGTTCCTCTCCCCGAGTTTTTCTTTAATCCTTGCAATTCCGTTTCCAATGATCATAACACTGTTTATATGAGGGTACATTAACTATAATTTCCTTTCCTGATGTTTCTCATTCAAACTGCCCCCAAAACCCGCTTTAGCGAATCAATAAAAGCCATCTTCGTCGCATCGTCTTTGGAAATTGCGCGGTAAAGATCCAGCTCGTTCCGCCGTTGCTTACCCATCACTTCTTCGAAAATCCGCTTGAACGCAAGCTCACGGTTTTGTATATCGGGGTTGTTGAGATATTTGTCTTCATAATCGGGATGCACCTGCATCGATTTTGCCAGACTCACAAACTTCACACGTTGTTCCTCAGGTGTAGCTTCCCAGCCTTGAAACCAGCGTTCGTTAAAACTGTTGACAATCAAATCAAGTGCGTCTTCGGTTGTATCCGATCCATGAGCGCCGCGCGGATTCGGATTCTGCGGCTCTAATTCTGTTTCTGATGCATCTAAACCAATTGATGCGTTTAGTCTAACACGCTCGAGTCCGTATGTAGAAAGATCAACGGAACCCAAAAGTTCATCGTAGACGGCATCTTCGTTAGTCTTAATGATAAGTTTGGGAATCAGGAATTTGAGAAACCAGAACAGCTTCTCCCAGTTCACAATTTCGTACGGAAGTATGGACGCCATTTGACCGTAAATCTTCACGAACTGTTTGGCTTGAATCTTGATTTCGGCTTTACCATTGTCATCCAATTCCAGGTCTGAGTTGAACCTTTTGGCAGCTACATCAATAATTACACTGAGTTGCTGCGCGTCAACGCCAGCGAAATACTTCTGAACAAACTCCTCAACCTCAGTCCATTCGTATACGCCCGTATCATCCAATGTACTTTTGATATCATGCAGTACATTTACATCAGTTGCGGAGTTCAGTGTGGTGGATGTGTAAAATGGATCGAAAGCGACCTTAATCTCGTCCGTTGAATTGAAGAAATCCAGTACAAATAGATCTTCCGTTTTCTTTCCCAACTGATCCGCAGACCGGTTTAGCCTGCTTAATGCCTGCACTGCTAATACGCCTTGTAGCTTTTTATCAACGTACATGGCCGAAAGTTTGGGCTGATCAAAACCTGTCAGATACTTGTTGGCCACCACCAGCATACGATAGTCATCCATGTTAAAATACCTGGCAATTTTGTCGCTGATATAACCCGAGTCTGTCGGTTTGGTGGTATCAAGTGCTGTTGGAAAATTATTGATCGTATCCTCCGTGTGTTCGATGCCATCCACTTCCTTTTTTCCGGAAAACGCAATGGCGATACTGAAAGGGTCTCCTTTGTCCTTCAACAATTGTTTTAAGGCAAAATAATACCGCACAGCCGACTCTATACTTTGGGTCACCACCATCGCTTTGGCTTTACCTTTTAATTTTTTGGTATTAACTACCTTCGAAATAAAATGATCCAGCATGATCTCCGCTTTTGTACCAATCGTCTGCCGGTGCTGTTCTACGAAACCTTTCAGTTTCTTCTGCGCTTTTGCTGTATCAAAAAGTGGATTATCTTCTATTGATTTTTCAATTTCGTAATAACTGCGATACGTGGTGTAATTGGCCAGCACATCCAGAATGAAACCTTCCTCAATGGCCTGCTTCATTGAATACAAATGAAACGGACGGAAACCGCCGCCTTCCCTTGGCACGCCAAATTTTTCGAGTGTACTGTTTTTTGGCGTAGCTGTGAAAGCAAAGTATGAAGCATTGCCACGCATTTTCCGCGACCGCATTACTTCCAGAATTTTGTCCTGAGGATCCGGGTCTTCCTCTTCGTTTGCCGAAGTACCCAATGCCCGGTTCATGTTGTCGGCCGCGCTGCCGCTTTGGCTTCCGTGGGCTTCGTCGATGATTACAGCAAACCGTTTTTCGCTCAGATCGGCAATGCCATCAACGATGAAAGGAAATTTCTGAATCGTAGTGATAATGATCCGCTTCCCACTTTCCAGGCTTTCTTTCAACTCTTTGGAAGAATACGCAGGTGCGACAATATTTTTCACCTCCGAAAATTCTTTGATATTTTCACGTAGCTGTTTATCAAGCAAACGCCTATCTGTAACCACGATTACCGAATCGAATAATGGGTTTTCGACTCCTTTGCTGCCCGGAACCTGATCGTTTTCAGGGTAGGTTTCAATGAGCTGATAAGCAGCCCAGGTAATAGAATTGGACTTTCCGGAACCAGCAGAATGTTGTATCAAGTAACTTTTTCCAACACCAAACCGACTGGCATCGGCAATCAGTTTGCGCACCACATCCATTTGATGATAACGTGGAAAATACAAACGCTTTTTGGCTAACGGATCGGTGTCCTTGCCATCGAACCGGACAAAGTGTTGCATGATGTTAGCCACACTTTGCCGTGTAAGCACTTCATTCCAAAGGTAAGCGGTTTTGTGTCCGAGAGGATTGGGTGGATTGCCTTTGCCGTAATCATCTCCCAGGTTGAATGGCAAAAAGAAAGTGTTTTTGCCGTCCAGCTTTGTCGTCATGTACGCCTCGTCGGTATCCACGGCAAAATGCACCATACATCGGCCAAAGTTCAGTAGCGGTTGTGTAACGTCCCGCTCATTTTTATATTGATTTTGCCCGTGAAACTTCGCGTTTTGTCCTGTCCAGTGGTTTTTAAGCTCCATGGTCGCGAATGGTATACCGTTCAAAAACAGCACCATATCAATTTCCTCGCCGGGTTTGGTGAGGGAATAACGTACCTGCCGCGTTACACTAAACTGATTGCTCTCGAACTTCTGTTTGATCGCCTCACTACTACTGGCCAATGGCAGCACATACAGAAATGTAAAGTGCGCATCTTCCACATCCAAACCTTTACGCAGAATACTGATGATTCCTTTCTTTTTCAGCATCCGGTCAAGCCGTTCCAGTATTTTCAGTTTCCAGTCACTTTGCTTTTGCAACTTGGTCAGCTCGTCTTTTTGAGTTGTTTCCAAAAAATCCCACAGCCTCACCTCGTCTACCGCATAACGTGCATTGAAATCACCTGGCAATCCCAAATAATACCCCTGACCGCTTCTGTATAGCGGCCTTCGTTCTTGGAGTGTTGGAAGTGATGAAATGGGTTTCAGATATTCTTCCAGGGTTGTTCCTGTTAACTTTTTTTCAATGGCAGATTCGAGGGCGGCTTCGTTGGTTTGGCTGGGCATCAGGAGGTTTTAGAAATTACTAAAATTAGGTTATATTTGAAGGTATGAAATTATTTGAAAAATATTCCAAGCTGCGCCAGAAGGCATATGTTACATCCATGGTCACCGATATGGTTAGCGGTAGCATGGCGTTGGAAAATCAGGAAGTTCCCCAGCCACAGATACAGGCTATCGTCATTGCGCTGCTACGTGAAGCAGAATTAAAAGGCCGTGAGTTCATTAAGAATTAGGTTTGTAAGTCCATGAGCATCGCCTCCGTCCGCTTTTCGTAAGGCCTGAATATACTCTTTTCTAGCTTCCCCTTCTCTGTGATACAATTGTACCGGTTCAAATCCTTTTAGCATCGCCGCCGCATTTAGAAGTAAGCGGGCGGTGCGTCCGTTTCCATTATTGAAAGGATGAATCCATACAAAGCGGTGATGTAAATAGGCTAACAACTCCGCGACTTCAACCTTTTCCTGTACAAATTTCAATCTATAATTTACATCATCTGCATACTGGTACATCAAGTTCGGCACTTGTGATGGATGAGGTGGAGTTAACTTCCCAACCTGAACTTCTATCGTCCTCCATTTTCCTGCCCAATCATACAATTCACCAAAAGCAGTCCTATGAATGTTCAGAATCAGACTTATATCAAACTCAGCTTCCTCGTCCAGTTCCTGAATCATGATTTCAGATTTCGCAATACCACTAGCCTCATATAAGTTCAAAAGATCTTTTTCTGCAATATTTAGCAGATTCTCGTCAATTGAAGGTGTATAATTCGTCCCGTCAGTCATGTTGTTTTGGAGTTTGATCCATTTATTTTTGATTGCTATGATTACCAGCAATTAATCAGATGTAGAACTGTCAATCTTTCCAAAACGTTAAATGCTCGCCCGGCTGGCAACAATAAAGCCTCTCATCAAATCAACCGAGTCAGTAAGTTGTTGAAAGGTATATCTTATGTTGTTTGCATTCTCAGGGTGGTGAATCTGATGTCTTATGTACTCTGTCAATATTACAGGAGTCGGACCGACCGTACCGTTTCTAAATATCTTATTGTACGTAACGGTTTGTTTTCCCAATCTATATGCGCCAAGGAGCTCCTCAGCTTCAATATATCCATAAAGCTCATTGTGGTATTCTTCCGTCAAGTCTCTAAATGCTATATAATTAATTTCATTTAATGACGGATACGGTAATTGATGAGGTATAATACTTTCAATGCATTTGCTTCCAACTGCATCAATTGAAACCAATCTCAGATGGTCAAAATTGAGCCCTTTGACAATTGTACAACTATGGGTCGTAAGTAACACCTGCGTGTTTGCAGCACTAGCCAACTGCTTAAAAGCTCTGATTAGCATTTTTTGATGGTCCGTATGCTGTGACGTCTCAGGCTCTTCAATAGCATAAATGATTGATCTCGAATTGCCTTGCTGCTGCCTTCGCTCTGCCTCTGCTCGGAAGAAGTTCAATAACACAAGCCGCTTGATTCCACTCCCTCTTTTATTGATTGGAATATTCTCATCACCGGTTATCGAAACTGATTTAAACACGTCAGCCCATTTCAGAGCGTTGGCGGGAGGAATTATCGGCTTTAACGACGAGGCGACTTCCGGATTCATTTCCCGTAACTTTTCCAAAGTGCTATTGGAAACATCTATCAGGCGTTGCTCAACACGCTCAGCGACATCTGCCAATAAAGCAGTAATCGTGGCATCTGCCATGATCTGCTTCACAGCCTCTTTGAGTGGATCCTGTACTTCACTGTCGCTATCGCTATTCTTTCTGTCGGACTGGAATAGTGTATAGAGCGGTAAATACGTTTGCAGCTTTTCCCAAATATCCTTTGTATCTCCTTTGGTTACGTCAAGCTCAATCTCTCCAAGTTGCAAGTCTTCGGCAAAGTGATTCCAAATAGCCGATCGCATCTCCGCGTTTACAGATTGATTCGAGCATTCTATGCTATTGTCTTTGACTATTTTCTTTAACTCTGCGTTCTTCTTAACCAACAAATCTGCACAATTAGAGTTATTGGGATGATTTGCATTGACGAATACTTTGGCAGCGCCCGCATTTGGATACCTCTTGATCACCTCCAAACACCCATCAGAATTAAGCAAATATTCGCCTTCGAGCGTAGTTTCGTAAGAACTGTCAATCACCACCGAAGCTGGCAAATCATCAAAGAGCACGGCAATTGATATATTAGTATCCCCGGCAGCTAGTGCAGTCTTGTTACATCGTCTTTGTCGAGTTTTACAACCCCTTTACCATCATTGAAGAAAATATCCAAAGCTTCCAGCACGGTAGACTTTCCGATATCGTTTTTGCCAACAATTACAGTCAAGTCATCGAAGTCAATGGAGGTTTCGTTGTAATAACCCCGGAAGTTTTTAAGACGTAGAGATTAATGCGCATTTTAAAGGTAGTTTTATGGAGGATTTGTAATTGTTATTGAATTCTAGGCGATCTTTATTTTCCCGTCACCGCACTATTAATCAAAGTCGATCTGTACTCCTTTAATTTTTCAATCTCTTTTTGTTTCAGGGAAATGGCGGTGGCAATTTTGCTGGTGACATCCTTCAAGTATTCAAAGATTGCTTCTCTCTCTTCCTTCGGAGCAATGATAACAGGAAAATTCCAGTTTCGTGCTATTAGTAGAAGCTAGATGGTTGTTTTATTTGCTGTATTGGTAAAATATTTTCTACCATAATCTGATTCCATTAATATAGAGGCAAATTGGGGCGAGATTACGAAGTATCTACCCGAACCGCAAAAACATGATTTTGGTGTAAGCAATTTTCAATTTCTCCATTCCAAAACTGTACCTCTTCCAAGCTTATCTAAATCTCCACCTTCCGTCACCAGAATGTCTCCTTTTCTAACTAAATATTTATCCGCTTCTCTTTTAGGCATACTAATCTCAGCCATTTTGATCAAGATTAAAATAACCTGATTGTACATTTGCAACCCTCAAATATGGGTAGGTTTATAACATTCTTAGGATACGTAACTTTTACCCAATGTTATTCCACTTTGAACAACTGAAAAATATTTCAATTTCTCACTTCCCAATTCTCCGGAATCTCCCCAATCCATTCTACTCCCGAGTCCCTCATCTTCACATCCGGAGTCTAACCCCCGCGTAACAGCATTGTGAATCAGTATTTGCCTGCGATCTTTGAGTAATTCTATTGTTTTTCTTTGATGGAAATGGCCTGGTCAATTTGGGCCGTTTTACGATCGAGGAAATTGGCGATGGTGGTTTGTTCGGCGAGGGATGGAATTGCCACAATGATGGCTTTCATTTCATCATATCGTGTAGTCCAAAGGTCAAGCAACGATCCCATGTCCCATTCGATAAAACTCTTCGATGAAAGAATAACTTTTTAGATAGTAATGACAAAACTTTGAATTTAGATATCTTTGGCTCCATCACAATATTTATCAAAGAAACTGAGCCATCCAGATTTGAAACACCGCTTGATCCCTTTCTATGCTGACCGACTATTTAATAACAAAGTCTCCTGACTTAACGAGCTTTCTGTTGTCTCCATCATTACTTTTTGCCGCGCTGTCAAGTTGCGGCAAAATTCCATTTTTAGTTACTGAAAGAGGTGCAAAGTCTTTGTCAGAAAACTTTTGTGCGCATTTCTTCAAATCTTGTCCCCAATCGAGTTAGCTCCCAATTCTTTGGAACTTCTCCTAACCATTTTACGCCCGAATCCCTGTACTCACTATATTTCTCAAACATCAATATGATCATTTAAAACGTCCACACCCTTCACCCATAGCTAAAATCTCCGAATCAACCCATCACTTTCCGCTTCCAAAGCCAATATATCAGCAGCCACCTCTTTCAATACTTCTCAAAGGCTTGTGGCGGTAGAAATACTTATTGAAACTGATCTCGTAACCAATTTTGGTAGCATCCAATGATATCCAGGCTTCTTCCACGTGGGTTTTACTTCGCGTAGAAAGTACTCGTATATATTCTCGTTAAGCGTTACATTCTCCGTATCCCGCAAATCGCTTTCCGTTTCGTATTGCAGGTATTCGCCTTTTTTATTGGTTGGAAAATATCCATGGTCGGATAGTTGCTCTTCTGTACAGTTTAGGTAATCCAACAGCTTTTCCAGTTTTTCACCCGGCAGTTTTGGTAATTCCTTTCACTACTTTTTCGGCCCCGGCATCATACCAGCTCACTGCATTCAGGATTGCGTTCTTTTCAGAAGAAGACAGTTTGGCACCTTGCTTTTTAAGAGCGGCATCTACTTTTTCCTTGAAAATATTGGAAGTCGGCTAAATTCTGCTGTACCCATTGCCGGCCAGCAAATCCGTCGCATTGTTCAACAGATCCAACTGCTTTTGCCAGGTATCTTTGCTGGTGAGGCTTTGGCTTGTTATGGCGTTCAGGCTCAGGTCGTTTTTTTCACAGTAATCCAAAATCGCCTTTTCGTGTGCTGCGAGATTGGTGTACACTTCTTCTCCAAATTCTTGTATATGCCCAGGTCATGGGTTCGCGTAAGGACTTGTCGAAACGGAGGTCAGCAATGCGTTTCTTCGGTAAACTGTGCTTTCAGGCGTTTTGGCCGATCGATGGTCACTTTGTAATAACCAAAATCGGCATGTTTCAAAAACCTGTGAAGCAATACCATCATCGCCTTGGCGTTTCGATTGCTTCCAAGCTGGTGTACACCTGCACAATCTCTTTGATGTGCTCAGGAGCAAATTCACAGTTTTTGTTACCAGGTTTTTGCGAAGCTTGCGGTAAAGCTGTCCGGCGTCAATAAGCTGCACTTTTTCCCTGGCGGTGCGGTGCTTTGTTATTGCTTAAAATCCAGATGTAAGTCGTAATGCCGGTATTTGTAAACAAGTTATTGGGCAACTGCACAAGTCGCTTCCAGCCAATCATTTTCAATAATATAACGGCGGATATTGCTCTCCCCCGCCACCAGCATCACCCGTAAACAAGCTCGACCATTGTGTACAGACGCAATGCGCGAGCCAGTTACGCTTTTCTCTTTCGATTTCATTTTAGAAACCATTTCCATCAGTGAAAAGCAGCTGGCCGTCCGACGAACGCGGCGTAGCATCCGCATCATCCTCCACGCCCCAGTAATCTTTCAGTTTGATCTGGGAAACGCGGATCAATAATATCTTTTCCATCCTTGATATACTTCTGTTCACTCGCCCAGGATTTCCCATAAGGCGGGTTTGGACAGCATAAAATCAAAACTCGTTCCGGCAAATTCATCCGTAGAAAGCGTAGAGCCCACCCGGATATTCTCCGGATTGTTGCCCTTGAATCAATCATATCCGACTTACAGATTGCATACGTTTTCGTCGTTGATTTCCTTGCCATACAGATACACAATCACCTTTTGCGGCGGATCTCGCCCTCTTCATCTTTGATAAAATTCGAGATTCCGTGAGCATACCACCACTTCCACAAGCAGGATCGTAGATCGTCATCACTGGCGAGCAGCTTATCTTTGATCGGATCAAAAAATAATATGCGTCATCAGGTCAATCACTTCACGCGGCGTAAAGTGCTCCCCGGCTTCCTCATTATTATCCTCGTTGAATTTCCGGATCAGCTCTTCAAAATACATAACCCATTCCTAAATTGGAAGCGGCTGTAGCTTGCGACCATCCGGGTCCACCTTTTCAAAAGGCGTCAGGTTGATGTAAGAAGAAGTAAATTTTTCCAGTACGTTCAGCAGCACGTCCTTACTGGCCATGTGCCGCACCTGACTTTTCAGCTTAAACTTGTCAATGATCTCCTTCACATTGGCACTGAAACCATTGAGATATTCTTCAAAATTACCTTGTAAAATTTGCTGGCTGTTGGTGGCAGTGCTGTGCAGTCGCTGCAAAGTCCATGGACTCGTATTGTAAAATACATAACCCGAAGCCTGCATCAGTCCGTTTTCATCCATTCGGTGAAACCTGCTTCGTCTTTTTGAAACGCCAATTCCTCCATCACAGCTTCTTTAGTAGGTTCCAGTAACGCATTCTAACCGCCTCAATACTACCATTGGAAGAATTACATCCCGATATTTCCACGCACATATACATCACGCAGACAATCGTCTGCAATGGACCAGATAAAAGAAACAAGCTTATTGTGTTACTGTATTATTCATGTAATTTGATAAAATCGTAAAGGGTTTGTTTGCTCCTGCTCTGTAAAATAGTCTGTTTTAAGGGTTGTCCTAAAAACAAAATTTTGATTTTGACTAGAAATGAGACAAATTAAGCTCTCGATTCAGCCCGGGGTACTCTGCTGAAAGCAATATAGATAAGGCATCTAGATCTTTTGAAGTAATTTAATGACCCTGGCCTTTAAAAATAAATAATTTTTACAAAATCAAGCTTCTTGATTATAAACCGTAAGGAGACTCAATATAACTAGTAAGTAAGTTCACAACTAAACAAACCACTGGATGAATTTAAAATACTTTACTCTGACAAATTCGAACACGATAAATGTGTAGCATCAAAGACATTCTGGAACTAGATAACTATGATCCAGTTATGTCAGTTGTAAGGTCAATTTCCAACTTAACATAGCCCAGTAATTCTAGCATCTTTAAACGCAAGAAAGTAGGAAAGATCCCGCAGAGGAAATCAGAAAATCTTCCACTATTCTTGGTAGTAATATAGAAAATGCTATCGAGTACAAAAGGAAATATATTTAGACATCGGCAGAAAGTACGCATGTACTATATATTATGTTTGATTTAGTTTAAAAAGCCCATCGAGGTAATAGACATACAATTATTTTAGCGAAATCCTTTTTTCCGAATATCACTTTCGACAGTCTGATGCTTTTCTTATCGATCAAGCGGGCTTACACATCGATTCCCAAGATATCAAGATATCCAGTCCAACCTAGATAAGTTGATTGAGGAATTTAAAACCTTACAAGAAGATAGTGAGCTTCATCCTTTAGTTATAATAACATACTTTCATTACCGACTATTGGCCATCCATCCATTTCCTGACGGAAATGGTCGTATTTCAAGACTGATATTGAATGTCATGCTGGAAAATTCGGTGAAACTGACCACCCAATTCGGTTTAAACTGACCACTGTTCCGGGCGAAATTGACCACCCCATTTCGGATCAAACTGACCACCTGATTCCGGAGTAAACTGACCACCTGAGAGATTAGAAAATGCTGTAGAATCAACCATATTTTGGCACGAACCAATCGTGTAAAAGGTATGGCCAATTCGACAATCAGCATGAGCAAAATAAGACAGATTTTACGGATGTACAGCCAGGGCCGCAGCAAGCTCTGGATAGCGGAACAGACAGGTGTTTCCCGCAATACCGCTAAGAAGTACATGACCACTTTTGATGCGAGCGGACTTACCTTTGAACAGATCAACAGCCTGAATGATAAAGAGCTGGATGACTTTTTCGGAACGGTTAAACAGCAGCCACCGCAAGACAGATTGTTGAATCTGCAACGTTGTTTTCCGCAAATAGACAAAGAATTAAAACGGACAGGTGTTACCCGTCATATGCTTTGGGAAGCCTATAAAAAGGAATTTCCGGAAGGATTGCTTATACCAGTTTTGCTTTCATCTGACCAAATGGAAGGCCCGCGTTAACCCTGTGATGCATCAGGACCATAAGGCCGGCGATAAGCTGTACATCGATTTTGCAGGTGTTAAATTAAGTATTGTAGATAAAGAGACTGGTGAATTAACTGAGGTTGAAGTGTTTGTGGCTATCCTGGAGCGAGTCAACTCACTTACGTGGAAGCAGTCAGTAGCCAGCAAAAAGAAGATCTGATCGCAGCTTGCGAGAATGCACTTCATTATATCGGTGGTGTGCCGGCAGCAATTGTTCCGGATAACCTTAAAGCTGCTGTTATAAAAGCAATAAATACGAACCTACGCTGAACGAGGCCTTTGCCGATTTTGCTGATCATTATGGGACTACGATATTACCTGCACGCGCTTACGGCCAAGAGATAAGGCGTTGGTGGAAGGTGCTGTCAAAATCGTTTACAGCCGTATTTATGCGCCTTTAAGAAAGCAGGTTTACAACTCACTGACAGAGTTAAACGCAGCTATATTGATTGCTCTCGAGGCTCATAATAACCAACTGCTTCGGGGCCGTAATTACAGTCGCAGACTCCAGTTTGAAGAAATTGAGCGCAGTGCTCTGGCCCCGCTTCCGATCCTGCATTATGAGTTCAAAAAACAGCTACATGCCACTGTAATGAAGAACGGACATGTCTGCCTGAGCGTTGACAAGCACTATTAGGTGTCCCATACCGGTTTATCGGCAAGAAAGTCAAGTTGTTGTATTCCAATTCTGTGGTTGAAGCATATTATCATTACGAACGTATCGCCCTTCATAAAAGGCTTAAAAGTCCCTATAATTATTCTACGATAAAGAACATCTGGCCAGTACACACCGCTTCGTAACAGACTGGACACCAGATCGATTCTTGGAGTGGGCTTCCTCGATCCATGAAGATGTCAGGTTGTATATTCTTAAAATCCTGGATCGCAAACAGCATCCCGAACAGGCCTACCGCTCCTGTATTGGTATCCTCTCTTTTGCGAAGAAAGCTGGTGAACAACGCCTGATCAGCGCGTGCCAAAGGGCTTTAAGCTATGGTATCTACAACTATAAAACAATCCAGACTATACTGGAAAAAAATATGGATCAATATGAAGACAGCCTGTTTGCAGACGAATTACCCATGCCCAAACACGATAATATCAGAGGCGAAGACTATTATCAATAATCCTTTAAACAATTAATAAAAATGAACACAAACACTTTGGAAAGTACGCAAGCTAAAATTTTACGGCATGTTCCATGCCTTTAAAAGTAGCCTGGAAAGTGGAAAGACTAATGATTACACGGCGGATGAGCTTTTAGCTCATCTAGTTGACGCTGAATGGGATGACAGAAAATAACCGTCGGGTCGAACGCCAGATCTTGTACGCACGGTTCCGCTATAAGGCCATGGTCGAAATATCCACTATCATGCTGATAGAAGTATTGACCGTAATCAGATCATGCGCCTAGCAGAATGCTCCTTTATTGGCCGAAATGAAAACCTACTGATCACAGGCAGTACCGGAATCGGTAAAAGCTATGTAGCATCTGCGATTGGTCATCAGGCATGTATACTTGGCTACCGCGTAATGTATGCCAGTACTCCCAAATTGTTTGCCAAACTCAAAATGGCCAAGGCGGATGGATCCTATATCAAAGAAATTACAAAAATAGAACGGCAACAACTTCTTATCCTGGACGACTTTGGTATCCAGCCGTTCGATGCCCAGAGCCGGGCAGCACTGATGGAAATCATAGAAGACAGGCACGAAAAACATCCCTGATAATTACTTCTCAGTTGCCTGTTAGCAAATGGCATGAAGTAATAGGAGAAAAAACCATTGCTGATGCCATTTTAGATCGTATAGTACATGATGCACACCGGTTGAATTAAAGGGGGAATCAATGAGAAGAAAACGAAAAACGGAGCTCGAAACCAGCTACGAATAATTATAACTTTTATTTACTAATTTTGAATCGCTTCTACTAGCATTTTCTACTACCGGCCGCCAGTTAATTAGGTGGTCAATTTGCCACGGAATCAGGTGGTCAACTTCTCCGAAATACCCACAAAGAACGGTGACCAAGCCTTTTTGACACTGTCTCAACAGGAATTTTGTTACTAAGTGTAACTGCCGTCGCAAAGGTGTTACGGGCGATAT